>LBWP01000030.1 GCA_000993685.1 Candidatus Woesebacteria bacterium GW2011_GWA1_39_21 | reverse complement strand
CCGTTATCGGTATCAGTATTCATATTAGATTAATATTATAACAGCGTTCAAGAAAACCCCACCCTTCAGGGTGGGGATGGAAAGGAAAGTATACACACCAAATTATTTTTACAAAATAATTCCGAACTTTTACGGTCTTATTTGATCTTTATTGAATTCATCTGCGAAAACCACGGATTTAGTCCGTGTTTGAAGCAAGAATCCAATCTCGTCGACAAAATACCATGGGCTTTAGCCCGTGGTAGTTTATTTAAATCTTCTTTATATAAAAATTCTTAGAATATGATATAGAATATGGATATGGAAAAAGTAGCAAAGACAACTGATCCACAAGGAGAATTGCTTACCCAGGTTGATGAACATAATAATGTTATTGGAAGTATTAGCAGAAGGTGGGCACATGAGAAATCGGGAGTATATTATCGGACTATTTACGTTCTAGTTAAGAATGAAAATGAACAAGTACTGATTCAGAAAAGAAGTGAAACAAAGGATTTATATCCTGACTGTTGGGATTTGTCGGTTGGGGGACATGTTAACTTTGGAAAAACCTATGAAGAAACAGCAGTAAGAGAGCTTGGCGAAGAGTTGGGATTAGAAGTTTCTCAAGTGGACTTGTTTAAAAAAGGTGAAGTACTGGTAAATCTTCCAAACTCAGGTGAATATTTCAATGTGTTTGAATACAAACTAAAACCAGGGCAAACTATTAAAACATCCAAAGAGGAAGTAAAAGATACACGATGGATGTCTATTGAAGAAATTAAAAAATCTATGAAAGATGGAAGTCTTCAGTGGTATGAGAGGCCGTTACAAACAATAGCCGCGATGTATTAACTCAACATTTCCAGCATAAATATTATTTTTAAGTTCGAGCTTCCTTTCATCCACCTTTGTTTTGTAGCAATTTTGAAGCTAAGCGGGCAGGATTGAACTCTGAAAATGCGTAAGCAGAGTCAAGCGTTGCTTTTGATAAAATCTTAAGCACGCTTATATGTCATCCTCCTTGGGGAAACCGTGCCTTTTAAGGCGGGGAAGATGTCATAGCTTTTGTGAAAGCGTTTGCCAGAAATTGTTGGCTTAGTTACAGAATAGACTTCCTTTTTATAGTACACTCCGCACTAAGTTGAAAGTGGAAGATAAAACAATCTGGAATCAAGAAAATGCGACATTTATAATTATCCGGTTTGTCCAATTCCACTTCAACTAAAACTCATTGAAAATGAATTATGTTAATTGGCAATCTTAACCAAAAAAGTTTCCCGCAAAAGCGGGTTTACGAAAGAATTGACCCCGATATTTTTAAGACCTCGCCGACGGGTTATAGTTATATCGGTATGGGAATGAATGTCTCAATTGATAGACGGCAGACGAAGTTTAATGTTTCTATTAATAAAAATATCTTGCGCGATATTTGGAGGTTGATTCTTCTACCTCGGTAAGAACGGACTAATCATTTAGGTTGACTCTGCCTTTGTTTTATTAGAGGGGGTAATAATAAATTTTTTGTTGGCATAAATCCTGTGCTGAAACCGAATGTCGGTTTCACCTTGGCGAACGTGGTGACTGAAATCGGTCAGTGCCTCAAAAAATTCGAAAGTGGATCTTCCCCTCCATTGACAAACCGTGCATCCCCAATTAATGAGCACTCCATCTCTGAATGTTATCGGACCGCGTTTGACTATCGGTTTGTCTGCCAACCACTCCGGCGATCTTTTTCGTTCTTCACGCATTTTATTTTGTTGATCATTTTACACATTTAATATTTTAAGTACAAGTAATATCGTGCACTGATCTTGGCTTGAAGGGTAATTAAGATTGCATCTAACTTGAAAATTATGCCGAGGTGTTTGAGGAAGGTTGTTTATTCTGTAAGTATACCCTTCTTATCTGGAGATTAAATCTGGGTGCGGGAAGTCGTGGATCGACAGAGCTTAGGGTCGGATCGGGATGATCGCAGCCACCTTCAGCTACGATTTGCTTTTCGTCGATCGGTTCACATCTTCTTACCGCCCGAATTCGCGCGGCCATTTGTGGGTTGTCTGGCTCGAAACTTTTACTGCAAGCTTCACGAGCGCAATCTTCAAGTGCTTGTTCAGGTGTTCGGATTGCCATGCAATAATTATAACCCTATAGAACACCATCTTCAATAACAGACGATTGGTTATGGGAGGCTGTGCCAGCCTTTGATTAATGTATAATGAAAAGGGTTCAAGTTATTGGGAAAAATGATTATTGAATTCATCTGCTGAAACCACGGACTTTAGTCCGTGGTAGTTTATAACAGGTTCAAGAAAACCCCACCCTTCAGGGTGGGGATGAATTGAACTCTGATATGTCATCCTCCTTGGGGAAACCCCGCCTTTTAAGGCGGGGAGGATGTCATTAAAGTTATACTAAAATGGAAATAGCGACACCAACACCGGGGTCGGGATTTTAGATGATTTTTTTAAAGCATGGCCATTAAGTTATTTTTTTTACTAATAATTGTTGCTGGCGTAAACCTTTTACTCTTTCAAATGATCGGAATGCAGTTGTTTGAAGCACTGACAATTCTTTTTTACAAAGGCGCGCCATACGTGACAACCAGCGGGGAAAAGTTGAAAACAATGTTAAAACTTGCCGCTCTTAAGAAGTCAGATAGAGTAGTTGATTTGGGTTCCGGCGATGGAAGATTACTTTTCGCAGCGGCAAAAGTTGTGAAGGAAGTTAAGGGTTTTGAAATTAACCCCTTTGTTTATCAGAAGTCTTTAAAAAACTGGAAAAAATACCACAGCGAGGAAAAGAATATTGAAATCGAAAAGAAGAATTTCATGAAGGAAAATTTGTCAAAATACGACGTTGTTTTCGTCTTTGGAATTGATTATCTGATGAAGGATTTGGAAGTGAAGCTTTTGGAAGAATTGAAGCCAGGTACACGAGTTGTCTCCAACCTTTACCAATTTCCTAACTGGAAAGTTGAAAAGAATGAGGGTGAAGTGTACCTTTACATCAAACCTGCAGAGTAATTTATTTGCGTAATAGCTGCTGTGGAATTAGTCCAGAGAAAACTCCTCGGAGAATATTTTGGAGTTTCCTACACCGAGATTGTTGAATTGCTTCCGGATGTTTTTCATCATTGGTGGAGGCCGGGCGAAGGTATAAATCCCAAGGTGACGCGTTTAATTCAGGTTAAGGAGGACGAAATGAAAGCGTCTAAGGCGATTTATGAGAGCTTTGCAACAAGCAGGGCTTTGTCGGATTTACCTCCGGTGGCTAGCAGACAGACGCAGGAAACGGGGAAACTGGACCCCGAGTCTTTAAAGACGATTGAAAATATTTTGGAATACGGAAAACTTGATCAACGCGACATGATTCGATCGATTGCACGAAAACACGATATGCTTCTTACCTCACAAGAGTATCGGGAAAGGCGTGGTAAAACTCAGGAAGCTAAGAGTTTGCCATAAAATACTTTTATTTCTTAATTAATAACATTTTTGGTTGTAATTAGATTTAATAGTTTTATATAATTGGTCCAATGGGGCAATCTATTTCAATAGAATCTGAATATGTACAAGGTAGAAATATAGAAGTTGGAACTATAGATATACAGGAGAAAGCGAATGAACAAAGATGGGATCTTCTACAAAACAGATTCGCTGAATTGTTCCTTAAAAAGGAACCTGTTACAGAAGATGTGGGTGTGGATTTATTGACACGTTTAAACATGAGCTTAAGGGATAAATACTGGCGGGCAAGATCGATGCCAGAGAACGTATTTCTTCCCACATTAGCGAAGGTGAATATAGAAACAAGTGAAAGAGACCTGCGGTTGTTTCAAGGTCTTCTTCAGTCGTTAGTCTATGGTGATAAGCAGGGTGTTGAAAATTCAGCGAGTGCATTTGAAAAAGTACAGGACGATCAAGCCGACATAATCAGAGGGGTTATATCTAATTCAAAGGAATCTAAATTACCCGCTGTTGTAAGAGGTATTAAGAATTTAATTGACAAAAAAAACCCACTAAGCGGACCGAAAAAAGAACTGGAAAGTATAATAGGCATCAAAAAGCTCTTAGCATGGGCAAGAACTGCAAATTTGTCTGATACTGTTCGAAGAGATATAAAAGATGCTTTACCTTTGGGTTACGCTATACCTTTGCCAGTAAAAAGCAATTCAGCGATTGAGGATATCTAACTCTAATTTCATTTTTTCCTTCTTTCGAAGATTGCACTTCAAAACCCTTTACTAATATTACCAATAATGATCGCGAACTTTTTATCTTCATATTATTTAGTATAAAATCAGATAATGGTTGAAAATAAAAATGAAGCTTTAAGGTATGTCCAGGAGAATAAACGAATAGCTAATATGGAAATGGATTTACCTGATTATTTGAATCATTTAAAGAAGGCAATTCTGGCCGCACCGGTGAAAAAGCCGGTTTTTCTTTCCAATATCAAAGCCAGCCTAATAGATGATCCCATACTGTCTGCAAAATTAATGCAGTTATCTAATGAATTAAAGGGTAGAGATGGTGAAGATTTGAAATCACTTATAAAATCCAATGAAAGTTTGGAGATATATTTTGAGAAGAATGAAGTGACATTAGGGGCAATATTATTACCTAAATTGATGATTGAAAACCGTATGTCTACACCCGCAATGGTTCACCAGGGATATTTCTACATGCCAAAGGAAGAAGAAACGGAATTCTTGAGAAGAGTTGAAAACAGCGGGGTTTTTGGAGATGACAGGATGGGTTATCCAACTTATTTAAAACTGGTAGAGGAAGAGATTCATCCGAATTCATACAAACCAAAAAAGAAACCCGTTTGTCTATATGTAGACGGTAATATTTTGGCAAAGTATAGAAGTATTTATACAGATCCCGAGGGAGTATCTCTTACCCCTCTGGCTCAAGAATTGGGCAAAAGTTTTTTTATATTGGGAGGTATTCCAACAACTGCAATAATTGGGTTGTCTACACATGAACAATCACCTGTACTTTTAGTTAGGAATTAAATATTTTCCGATAAAGTGGGTCAATCAAATTGTTATATTGCTGTATTCAGCAGCCCTGGATAAGCATAGCTTGGCACCGCTTCGCGTTGTGGAAAAAATAGTTCAAGAAAACCCCACCCTTCAGGGTGGGGATGAATTGAACTCTGATATGTCATCCTCCTTGGGGAAACCCCGCCTTTTAAGGCGGGGAGGATGTCATAACACTTATATTTTATGACCCATTTTGTTATGTTGTCTTTTCTTAAACTAATTTGTATTATAAAAATATGTCAGACACAAAAATTCTCCAAGGGATTCTGGATGGACAAAGAGCCTTAAAAGAGGAATTGTCAGCAAAAATTGATAAAGTGGATAAAAAAGTTGATAGTGTTAAGGAAGAAGTTCTTGAAAACAGGAAAAGAATAGACAAGATCGGCTATAATTTAGCTGTGCTTTCAGATGATGCACCAACTATCGAAGAATTTGATAATCTTGGAAAAAGAGTCTCCAAATTGGAAAATCAGGTTGTAAATTAACTTCATGGTAGCCTTGGATGTCGAAGATCCTAAGAACAATCGAAGGAGAAAGCTGAAAGTCCTGAGTACTAGCGAAGGATATAGACACCAAATTATCTTTAGAAAATAATTGCGAACTTTTTACGCTTAGATTTGATGTGTAAGAATAAGTGGACGAAGTTAAGAACTACTACAAACAGATGTGTTTCTCTTTCTTATGATAAAATCCAGATATGGGTAAACCAGCATTGTCGGACGTAATCTTAGAGCTTCATGTTCCTAACTTTGAAGAGGTAAAAGATTTCTACGGCAGGTTAGGGTTTAAAGCAGTATGGGAACAGGAACCCGATGGGTTTAAGGGTTATCTGGTGATGAAGCGGAGAAACGCAATACTGTGCTTTTGGGGAGGAAATGACGAAATCTATAACCATCCGTATTTTAAGAAGTTTCCTAAAAACATGAAACGGGGTTATGCAGTAGAAACTGTCATATTTGTTGAAAATATTGAGACTTATTATGAAAAAGTTAAAAGATTTGCAAAAGTTGTCGAAGAATTGACACTTCAACCTTGGGGGAACAAAGATTTCAGGATTGAAGATCCGTTTGGGTTTTACCTCCGTATTTCCGAACCATACAATACTTT
>LBWP01000029.1 GCA_000993685.1 Candidatus Woesebacteria bacterium GW2011_GWA1_39_21 | reverse complement strand
ATCTCTACGCCTGCCTGACGGCAGGCCAGCCCGATAGAGCTAAAAGCGCATTCTTCTGCCTCGCTAATGAAGCGCCAACTTCTTATCCGAAGATGCGTAAGGATATATGAATGGCTTGCCATGAGTGTAATCGAATGGCCGAGCGATATGAACACAAGAGTTGAATCAGCTGTTTGAGCTGAATCCCGCGAAGCGGGAGAGGGCGAGACTCTGATGCAATCTCGTGTGTGAAGAGTGAGGTATTACATAGCTGGAGCACAAGGATAAGGGGTTGGCGACGAATTAGCGATGTGAAGTCTTTCTATGTATTATTTCTTCGCCTTGATAGTATTGAGGATTTTCTTCACCTTCTCCAGACTTTCTTCGTCATGGATTGAGATTGCAATAGTATTTTTCTTTATCTTTTTCAGTACGGCAATTTTCTTTTTTAATTCATCGGCCGATAGCATATCGCTTTTTGTAAGAAAAATAAATTCCTCTTTTTTGCCCAGTTCGGGATTATATTCAATAAGTTCTTTGCGAATAATCTTATAATCTCTCGCTAGATCTTCTGATTCGGCAGATTTCCGCCAGACGCGCCTTCAATAAGTCCGGGGATGTCCGCCAAAATTAGTTCATAATATACACCAAGCGACGGCTCAAGTGTGGTAAACGGATAATTTGCTACTTTGCTCTTGGCACGCGTAAGTTCATTTAGCAGACTAGATTTCCCCGCATTTGGCAAACCCACAAGTCCGATATCGGCAATCAGTTTTAGCTCAAGCCGAATTGTAAAATCTTCCCCAAGTGTGCCTTTTTCTGATTCTTTTGGCGTTGTATTTGTTGATGATCGAAACTTGAAATTCCCCCTCCCTCCGTGTCCGCTTTTCGCGATTAAAATTCGTTCGCCAATATGTAAAATCTCCTGCACATTGCCATTTTCTATTGTGTTAATCACAGTTCCTACTGGAATTTTACATATTAAATCTTTCCCGTCCGATCCGTCTCTAAATTGCTGTCCGCCTTTCCCGCCATCTTCAGCAATAAGTTCTTTTTTGTTACTAAATTGGCTTAATGCATTTAAATCCGAGACGCCCTCAAAGTACACGCTCCCACCATGGCCACCATCGGCACCGGTAGGGCCTCGACTCATCAAGTTTGTATTAAACGCCACGGTGCCATCACCACCGTTTCCGGCGCGTACACGAATTGTTATGTTGTCTATAAGCATTTAATGCTTGATTAGAGCATATTTTTCAGCTCTACGCAATTTTTTAATCTCCGCCTCTCTCTTTGATGCTTTGCTACGATTTTTATATTGCTCGCTATAAATTATTTTTATCGCCTTTTTTGCGCGCGTATATGCCCCACCTTTGCCGTCTTTGTGTTCTTTGAATCTTCGCTCAACATTTGTTGTGATCCCCGTGTAAAGTGATCCGTCTTTACATTTAAGAATATAAACAAAATACATAATCAGAAAATTTCCAGAGTTTTTTGTCTTGATGTCCAGCCGGAAACTATTTTCACCCGTGATGGCACTGGCGGCTCTTTTACTGAAACCGCATATGATGTCTCATCATTTTTCTCTACAGACCGCTCTCGCGCATTCGGCTTTGCAGTAACAAAAATTTTCATGAATATTTTATCTGATTATATACTTAATTTAAAAAGTATGCTCTCGCATTATACGAGAGCATATCCCCGATCGGCTCCTAAATGTCGATGTCGTGACAGTAGCAACAGGCCTCCATGTTACCGTCAAGCGTTGGCCCACAACAGCCATTGCTCTTAGCCGGACAATCGCAGTGGCACTTACACCGACGCTTGAACAGCCATCTGAAAAAACGCGCTAGCCAACCCATTTCTATCACCTCCTATTGCGTAGCGCAACATTGTTCGTGGCATTATTATGGCATATTTATTCAGAAATTTTTCCTCTTCGTTCAATGAACGCTTCCCCACTTCGCGCAACGACCAACCAACTGCTTTGTGAATTAGGTCGTGTTTATCTTTCAAAAGTAATTTGGATATTTTGAGCGTATCCGTATATTTATTCTCATATATAAATGCGAGTGTGGAAATAATTGCGATTCGGCGATGCCAAAGATTTTCTGAACGAGCAAATCTATATAGAATAGCTTTATTTTTATGTAACAAATTAACTCCGAGAATATTTGATGCGGACGAATCAACTATATCCCAATTATTAACACGATCTATATTTTTGATATAAAAATTAGCGATATTATTTTGTTCTTTCTCGTCTGCTTTTTTATATTTTTGCACCAATATGAAAAGTGCGGTAAGGCGACATTCGTGAACTTTATTTTGTAAAAGCTTGCCGATTTCATTCAATGAAAGTTTGGCATATTTTTTGCTATTTTTCTTTGCTCCGGCACGGTCACGCCAAAAAATACATCGCCGTGCCCGTATTGCCATTCTCCAGTTTTAAAATACCATATCGCCGCATTTGCCCTCTCTGGCGTACCAGCACTTTTTAATTCTTTGGCGACAGACTTGGCTGTGAGCATATATCTGTTTTTCTAATCTCTTGTAGCGCATTGGCTACTTTTTCTGGAATTTGTACATCAATAATATCTCCCTTATCTGCATATTCTTTTAGTCTATCAAATTCGGCTACGATTCTTCTTAGTCGCGATTCGGTTATGTACTCTTCTCCAGATATTTTTGGCTCGCTACCACACACAATTATGCTTGGATATTGTTTTCTAAATGTCGCACACGATCGGCGCAATAGTGGTGGCACAGCACAAAGGATAAGAGATTTTGGGAAGAATCTAGATTTATCGCAAGTTTTTATTCCAAATTGCACATTCTCAAGCGTGTTTGTTGATTCTTTTTCTAAAATGAGCACGGATTGTGGTACGCCTTCTTTCTTTATTAACGATGCGTAAAAATCTGCTTCCGTTATAAATCCATTCGGAATTTTATCTCGTCCCTTACCAGATAGAATAATTTTCTTTGCCTTCCCAATTTTATATAAATGGGCGGCATGAAATGCTATCCTCGGATCATAATGGCCAAAAACAAAAATAGCATCTATAACTGACAATTCATTTTCTGAAGTACTTTCGGTTAAAAAATCTACTAAAATCTTGCCAAGTGGTTTTATTTTTTCTATGTCATCAATAAAAGTTTCCATATTCTGAATTTTCCAATTTTATGCCGCCGCGTAAATGTCGCGCTTTTGGAATATAAGCGCGCCAGCAATAATAGTAATAACAGCGAAATAAAGCAAAGCAAATACCGCGCTCCACGACATAATCCCTCGCGCCAAAACAGAGCCCGCATCAAGATAATGAAATAGTGAAAAATATTGCAATCCGCTTAGGCCATCTTTTAGCTTTGCAATAATATTAAATACATACATCAATATAAGCACTCCACCGGTGACAAGATAAGTTTTCCCGCGCTCCGAATATAATGCTCCAGCAAGTGATGCGAGCCCCACAATAGCGGCTCCGAATGAAAATCCCACAATTACCATTTTGAAATGATTGCCTGCGATAAAATCAATTCCAGCAATCGCCGCAATCGGTATTGTAGACAGGATTGATGCGACAGAAAACATCAAAACCGCCGACAGCGATGCAAGTACGCGCCCAACATATAATCGCATACGCGAAATTGGACGCGTCAAAACAAAATCAATCGTGCCCCTTTCAATATCGCGCACAAGACTGCCAGAAAACGATATCGCCAAAAAGATAATGAGCAGTGGCCATGTGAAACTATACTGTTCTATCGCCAAAAACTTCTCAATCGTAGAAAAATTCAGGTCTTCAATATTCAATATCTTGAGCATCGCTTTTGGATAGCTATCAAACATTTTTGCCATCTGGCTGGACTGCTCCTGTATTGACGGAAAAAGCGCGATGTATAAAACGAGCAACAAGATTCCTGCAGCACAAAATATAATCAATGATGATTTTTTATCTTTTAATGCTCGCGTGATTATTGAGTACATAGTTAGTTTTCTTTATAAAACTCAAGAAATACATCTTCAAGCGACGCTTTCTCAATATTAATATCCTCTACCTGAAATCGCGACACATTTTTCAAGAAACGATTAATATCTCCTGAAACTTTTACCACATAACCTCGCTCTAATTCATCAATAATTTTCACTCCATCAGATATAAGCTCGTCTTTTTCAGGTAAAATGCCAAAAAAGTGCACGGTAATCGTATACATATTCTTTTTGCGCAAATTTTTAATCTCGTCTATCGCGATTATTTTGCCTTGCTTGATAATCGCAACTCTATTGCATACGCGCTCCACTTCAGCCAGATTATGTGAAGACATCAGCACTGTTGCGCCATTATTGGATGCCTCTTTCAGCAACGCATATACTTCTTGTTGCAATAGCGGATCAAGTGTAAGCGTCGGCTCATCCCAGATTAATACCTGCGGTTCAAACATCAACGCAAGCACGATACCGAGCTTCTGCTTATTGCCAGATGATAAATCTTTCGTCTTTTTGCTTAAATCAAGAGTGAGACGATCGGCAATATACTTTGCGCGATCTGGTCTTTTATAAAAACTACTAGAAAAATCCACATGCTCCTGTCCTGTCCAATTTTCATATAATCTCACCTCCCCTGGCAAATACCCAATATCAGACTTTAATTCTACTGTATGCAGACGACTGTCCTTTTTTAAAATTCTGATTTGTCCCGCATCTGGTCGTAGAAAATCCATAATACAACGAATAGCTGTGGTTTTGCCTGCTCCGTTGGGTCCCAAAAATCCAAAAATTTCTCCTTTTTCAATCATAAACGAAATTCCGTCCACCGCTTTTGTGTTATATAATTTTGTATTTCACTAGACATGGGATTATTTTTTGAGAAGCTGTAAGACAAGCTTGATTATTCTATCCTTATTTTTTGAATTACTTTCCGCAACAAAAAGAGTAAGTGCAGTAAGCGCAGATGGCGTAATTTTATTTTTATCAAGAATTCCAGCTCGATGCAAAAACCACACAAATGAATATGCGCCATTTCGTTTGTTGCCGTCAATAAATGGGTGGTCTTTGACGATAAAATAAAATAGATGCGCCGCCCTCTCTTCAGCGGTCGCATATAATGTTTTGCCGTCAAAAGATTGCATGATATTTCCAACAATTCCAGCAATGTTGCCTCTTACTCTCTCAACACCAAACAATTCTGCTGTATCTCCTTTTTTCATAAGCGAATTTTTAAAATCCGAAAGTGCGCCTGATAGTTGATCGGATGTTAGTGCGCTAATTTCTTTGGTCGTACCGTTAGAAGTAAGTTCGTCTTTATCATATGCATCAAGCGAAAGCCATGTTTCTGCAAAAGCAGAAATAAGATCCAAAACACTTTGATGATCAATCGGCGTACCAGTGGGTAGAAAATGCTTAATTTCCTTAATCGCTTTTTGAAACTCGGCATAATTATTCTTGATTACCTTGGGATTTATTGTGTATCCTTTTGTAATATGCTGGCGAAGAATCTTGGTCGCCCAAATACGAAATTCTGTTGCTTTTTTAGAATTAATTCTATATCCAACAGAAATGATTGCATCTAAGTCGTAGAATTGTGTTTTATATTTCTTGCCATCTTCCGCAGTATGTTCCAAAATGGAACATACTGCTTTTTCATTAAGCTCTTTGGATTTAAAGATATTTTGAAAATGTTTTGTAATTGCTGGTCTTTTTACGCCAAATATGTCAGCAATTTGCGCCTGTGTTGCCCAAATCGTATCCTTGGCAAAATCGCCACGAAGTTCAATGGCTCCAGATTTTGCCTGAAAGATTACAGCTTTGTTATTTAATTTTTTTCTAACCATACTAATTTCGTTCATTATCCAATCTGATCAAGAATTTCCTGAATATGTTTAATGGATTCGTCATCATACAGTTGATATGCGTATTCGCTCGCCATTAATAGTGTTTCGCGAGCGCTATCAACGAGACCTGCGGCAAGCTGTAGTCTGCCAAGTTTTATATCCATTGCTATGCGACCTCTTGCAGTAGGATCTTGATCGGCAATTTTTTCTTGTCCAATATGCCATCTCTGAACAATTTCGGATTTTCCCAATCTCATTGCTTCTACACATTCTTCGTCGGTAATTAATTGTGTTTCTGGTTCTTGTTCCATGGATAAATATATTTCTATTTTGGCCAAAAAATATCAAAATTATCCATAAGCCCATCAGTAATAGGTGGCTTTACAATTATTAGTAGGTCGTCTTTTGTTACAAAAACATTAACACCAAGTAAATGTAGTTTGCCAAGCACATCGTATGCTAGCCTCATAACATCTGTTTCCAACTCAATCTCTAATTTATATCGCTTATAAAATCTCATTGGGAAAATTCGTGCTTGTCCGCCAGGCTTAAGTACACGAACAACTTCAGATAAGAATCGTTTGAATTGATCAAATCTCTGCGTGTGATATGGCAAAGAATATTCAGCTAATATTACATCAAATACATCATCAGGAAATGGTATTGATTCTGCTATCCCTCCAACAAGATAAGAGTCTTTTTCTGGTCCTGAAATTCTAGAAAGTTGTTCTTTGATCTTCGGCCAGTATTCTTTTCTAAG
>LBWP01000028.1 GCA_000993685.1 Candidatus Woesebacteria bacterium GW2011_GWA1_39_21 | reverse complement strand
CGCATTTTCAGAGTTCAATCCTGCCCGCTAGCTTGCGCAGCTAAGCAGGCGGGTCATCCCCACCCTGAAGGGTGGGGTTTTCTTGAACGCTGTTATAAATTTTCGGGCGAAGATTTATTTTGGATATAAACTCAATTTGAGGGGGGAATGTATTTATTGTTAAAAGAAGATCAAAGATGTAACAAGTCCAATACTTTGTAGACGATGACAGCCGGCCAGAAAATTGCCTTGATAATTCCCACAATTCCTATAACAAATGTTGTTGCATGCTCCAGATAATAGATAAGTGCTCCGATTACGCCGAGGCTGTAAAGCGCACCGCTTTCTGCTTTGTGTTTCATTAAATTTATTATATACCTTTCTAAAAGTGTTCCTTTTCAATGCTTGTTTTGTGTCATGTAAAAAGGTGACCTTTTGAAAGTTAAAGGTATTTTCTGATGTTACTTAAGTGTTCTTGATATGTTTTTGCGCAATGAATTTGACTACTGCTGTCGTGCAGATAAAAAAGACAATCTGTTTCTTCCGGGTTTAGAGCGGCTTCAATTGCGGTAACACTGGGACTACAAATTGGCGTTGGCGGAAGGCCTTTGTATTTGTAGCTGTTGTAAGGCGAATCGCTTTGTTTTTGGGAAATGTCAATATTGCCCCACCAACTTCCGTCTTCATTTTTTCCAAGCGTATATTGCATCGTTGCGTCGATTTGAAGCGGCATGCCGTCATTAAGTCTGTTCCAAATAATTCCAGAAATGAGTTTCATGTCTTGTGCTCCGGCGGCTTCGCGAGCGATCAGTGATGCAATCTTAAGCCCGGTTGTCCATTTGATGTTTTTGGCCAGGAATCCGTCGGAAAGAGGAGCAAATTTTTCGTTGAAATTGCCAAGAAAACGCTTTGAGATTTGCTCGGGTGATTCATCGGCAGGAAGCATATACGTGTCTGGATAATATACACCCTCAAAATATTCGCTGTTATCTTTTTTATACAACGAGTTCCAGTTGTTAAGCTGTTCCTGACCCCATCCGAGTGTTTGCGCGAGTTTTTCGCCGACTTGTTCTTTTCTCGGACAGTAGGAAATTGTTAACCAAAAAAGATCTTGTTTTCCGGTAATCTTTTCTAAAACCTGCCAAGCGTTCATTTTTTGACTTAACCTGTAACCACCTGATTTGACCTCTTTACCCCTCGCAAGATTTTGCAGCAAAAAATTAAATGCAGATTTATTTCTGATGAATTTTTGCTCGTAGAGTGAATCAACAACACTAAAGTTTCCCGTTTCCTGGGGAACAGTGAAAACCTCCAATTTGTCAGAGTTTCCCACTGGGCCGATGAGAAACCAGAGTAGAGAAAAGATGATAATTGGAGTCAAACTGAAAGACAAAATCAACAAAACTTTTTTCATAGAGATTATTTTATCATTATCTATCATATCTTCGTGCGAGAAAGTATCTATTGACTTAAGTCTGATTGAGTTCTACGCAGTGTTGAAGTAGAGAACTGATTTGCCGATCGACGTCAAACTTCTGTGCTTTGGCTACTGATCTTTTTGAATAATATATATGTTTCCACCCTTGTCGTCTGACAGATAAAGATTGCCACTATTGTCGAATGTCAGATCGACAGGCCTGTTTTTGGCTGCATTTGCAGAATTGCCTGGGACTTTCGGTGTTGAGGCAGGAGCAAATCCTGTCAGAAAATCATCTGAAGATGCGATCTCGTTACTGTTGACTTTAAGATGGACAACTTTGTAACCAGCGGGAACACTCCTGTTCCATGACCCGTGATAAGCAACAAGTAGATCCCCTTGCCAGTCGTTCGGAAATTGGGGAGAGTTGATGAAGACGAGTCCCAACGGTGCGCTGTGTGCGGGAATTTCGTAAACCGGTGGTTGTGTATTGTCGCAACGATGTGTGTTAAGAGGATCAAAGGTATCATCGTGAACCTTGTCGCCGAAGCAGTACGGCCAACCGTAGTTTTTGTTTAGGTGGACAATATTGATTTCATCAGGTGGAATGTTATCTCCGAGGTTGTCTCTTCCCATTTCGGTGGCCCAAAGCTCTTCATTTTTAGGGTTAATCGCCATAAAGGGTGCATTGCGAAGACCCGTCGCAAAAATTTGTGGGTTGTTTCCATCCGTATCTGAAACCATGACCGAACCGCCAGATTGAGGAGTTTCGATGCACACGTTGCAGGTTGAACCAAGACTGACGAACATCTGGCCTTGATTATTAAAAACGATTGTTCGATTGTTGTGGTTGGAATTTCTTGGAAGTGTTAATAGAACTTTATCAAAACTTGCACTTAATTTTTGCTCATCCCACATGTAGCGGACAACCTGTGTCGTGTCGGCAATGTAAAGATAGTCTTGGTAAAATGCAAGTCCGTGAACATGGTTCTCATTTGAAATGATAACTTTTTTTTCGTCGGCGACACCGTTTTTGTTCTTGTCTGGTAGGGCATAAACATTATTGCTGTTTGGATTCGAAACCAGAAGAGTTCCTCCCGGGGTGAATTGTAAATCGCGGGGATTTCTCAAGTTATCGGCATACACATGAACTGAAAAGCCGTTAATGATATCAAGTGGAATTTCAGGGGATTTTCCCTGAGAAGTTTCCGAGTTCGGTTGTTTTCCAGTCTGCGTTGGAGGGATGGTTGGTGTGGAAGATGTAATTTGATTATTCAGTTCCAGCGAGCTTTGCAAAAGTTTTTGCCCGGAAAATAAATACGAAATAACCGCAACCAGGAAGAGAAATGAAAAAAACGCAACGATCTTGTATTTCATAAACTATATTATAGTATATGAGAGGAACAATATGCTGCTTATTGTTTTGAAGATTTCTTAATAAGTAGAGTTGAATTTTTCCAACCGACTTTGGACTCTTGCGACTTATGTGTGGAAAATCTCATGTAGCGGCATATACCCGTTGCCAGTTTGCCTTTCTTAAGCCGAACCGAAAGGCTGTGTGCCGTTCGGATTTTTGCCAGGACCTTTCTTAATATTCCCTTGACCTTGAGTTTCTTCTTCTTCCTTACGAAGTACTGCTTCTATTTCTTCTCGCTGCAGGTCAGTTAGAAATGGAGTTTTTTTGTTCAAACGTTTGCTCAGCTGTCATACGAGAATAATAATGCCATTTGTCTACCAATTGCTCTCAAAACAATTATTAGTTGTGAAACCAGAATAATAATGATTTCAATATTCTATTTGGAAATTGATATTTAGCGGCTCTGGTGCTGAAAAGGTAGTGAAAGTTACTTGGGAATTCATCTGCGAAAACCACGGACTTTAGTCCGTGGATGAAGCAAGAATCCAATCTCGTCGACAAAATACCATGGGCTTTAGCCCGTGGTAGTTTATTTAAACTTCGCGAAAAGTCAGGGCCCATAGCTCTGTACTGAAGCGAAGCGGTGAACAAATGGTTCGCCATGTCAATCATCCTGAGTACAGTCGAAGGACTCTTTGAGCATGAAAGGCGAGAAAACTCATACTCAAGCGGCATGAGTTGTTTATAGGTCCAATCAAAATTATGGCGAAGAAAATTGTTGAGATACTTTTACTGATTTTAATAATTCTTATCGGCAACAATGCCAGAAGTGCTTCGTATGCAACTGTTCCTCAACCTGGCGAGAATTCGGATGAATATGCTTATGCTTGGGCGGGATTGACTCTTTTAACACAAGGCAAACCAGAAGCCTGGACCCAATTTCCCGATGCATACAAAAATGCGAAAAAGGAGAAAGTTAATGTTGATCATATTTTTGAAAAAAATCCCGACTTTCCCGAATTTACGATTGTAAGTCCATGGTTTGATAATCCACCGGCAACGGGTTTGATTACCGGTGGGTATGCGTATTTAAAAGGATTTAGGTCCTTGGAAGAAGTATCGGTAATTACTATTAGGCGTCCAATGTTGGGAATTGCGATTCTGACAACGGCGCTTTTATATGTTTTCGCAAGTTTAGTTTTTAATAAAAAGACAGGGATGTTAGCAGCATTTTTATACTCAATTATTCCCTCCATTGTCATTTCATCCAGACTAGCGTTAGCGGAAAATTTTATGGCGCCGCTGTTTTTACTTACTGCGATTTTTGCGTTGTTGTATTTGAAAAGTAGAGATAATAAATATTGGATATTGGCATGTCTAATCGGGTCGTTTTCTATTTTATTTAAAATTTCTGCCGTGGCAATTCCCTTAGCTCTTTTTTTGATTGCGCTTAAGTACGGAAGAAATGAAAAACCTAACTTGTTGAAGAGACTATTTTTAAGCTTTTCATTTGCATTTATCGTCTATCTTTTATACGGACTTGTTTTGGGGTTTGACGAATTTGTCCAACTTGCTGTTCAGCAATCACAGAGGTTTTATGGGGCCAGTTCCGAAGCTTTTTATCAGGCATTTACCCAAGCGAAAATTACAAAAACTTTAACCGATGGTTGGTTAAATATGGCGTGGGTGAGTGCATTGATTGTCAGTTTCAAGCATTTTAGAAAAAACAGATTTCGATTTATTAATATAATTTTTATTTTTTCATACCTTGTTGTATTTCTGATTTTTGGTAGTGAAGCGTATGGACATTATAGAATTCCTTTCTATCCGTTTCTTATTTTGTCGGCGGCGTATGTGCTGATGGATGTTTTCCAAAGGCCAAACATATTTCTATTTTTGACATTGATGCTTCTGCCTTTTGGAACAACGCTACATAGGTTAATTGGAGTAATGGAATTTCAAAAATACGTCTCGCTTTTTAGATACGGGATTTTATGTGCTTTTTTCACTTACATGCTGTTTCTTGTTAGACCCAAGATTGGCGTCTGGTTTGTTTATTTTGACAGTATATTTATCAATTAAGGAGATATATTTTTTTAATATCGATAAGTGGTATTTTGCCACATAAGAAATTTACTCAAGGATGGTTACAAGATACTGAATGGGCGATGTTGTTTAATGGGTCTAAAGAAGAGCTTTTGTAATTGCTTCACGGATGTTTTTACCGGAAAACCATCTTTTAAGAAAGACGATTGCGTGTTTATTTCTGTTCCATTCGCACAAGTAGTACTTGTCAATGTGACCGCCTTTTTTCAGAAAGACTTCGATTAACTCGTTAACTGTAGATTTTGTAGTCGTATCTTAGTATAGCATGCCAAAGTAAGGTCTTGGGAAGTAAAAACTTGAAAAAAACAGATACACAGGCTAATTTTAATTGCACCTTAACGCGGAGAGGCACTGGGTTTTTTGATCACCAGTGAGTTGGTTGCAAGTGTCACAAAGATCTTGGGTGTTTGTTGTTGTGTCGCCAGTTACAACTGGTGCTGAAAAATTTCTAAACTCAATATTTGCGGGAGGAGTAAAGAGCGACTGGTCGGGTACCCATCCTTGGCACTGGTAGTTCATATCTTTGTTCATATCAACTCCTTGTGATTCTTTACTGGGATTGTTGTCCGTCTCGGTTGTTGGAGTGGTATCGGTCATAAAACCACTGTTTGATCCGTCCATCCAGACATAACTTGTTTTGCCGTCAAAAATGTTATGTCCGGTTGTTGTTGTTTCCTCTGTGGTTGTTGTGAAGTCGCTGCGAACTTTTCCACCCGAGATATAAGAAGTTCCTTCCATTTCGTTTGAATCAGTGGTCTGTTTGTAAGTACATTTTTGTGAAGCTCCGGCCAGAAGCAGGTCTCTGAGCGAAGTTGGAGAGTTGCCAGAAGTATTTGAAGCCGTCTGGTTTTCTGTTTCTTGCGTTTTATTTTGCATTTGCGGCTCATCTTTTTTATTTGACATAAAAAACGCAGCAATGCCGATAATTAAAAGTAAAATTACAACTCCTGCAATAAGTGTAACTTTCTTATTCATATCTTGAGAATTAGTTTATCCGAAATACCCGATATATCAATATTCGAAAATTTGGCATGTCGAATTTGTCGTACCTGTTTTTTTGTTTTATTCAAACTTCGCCAAAACCGTGGACTCTTAGTCCACGGATGAAAGGAAGGAGTGATCAAATGGTTCGGGTTAGTTCACCATCTTAAGTAAAAACTG
>LBWP01000027.1 GCA_000993685.1 Candidatus Woesebacteria bacterium GW2011_GWA1_39_21 | reverse complement strand
CTGAAACCCGCCCTCATGAACGCGGAATTGGTAGTAATCGCGGATCAGTAATGCCGCGGTGAATACGTTCTCGGGTCTTGTACACACCGCCCGTCAAGTTAGAGGAGTTGGGGGCACCCGAATCCCGCCTGTTTGTTTACAAAAGCTTTTTGAATTTTCAACAAAGTGATACGAAACGCCTCCTCCGTGAGATATAAAATTATCAAACGGAGCCGGCTTCCGTTGTTGAAAAATCGAATGTCTTTGCCGACAAACAGGCGGGGCAAGGTGAAACCAGCAACTAGAATTAAGTCGTAACAAGGTATCCGTACTGGAAGGTGCGGATGGATCACCTCCTTTCTAAGGAGTGTGACCCCGACTTTAGTCGGGGGAAATACAACTTGTGCCTTGCACAAGAAATTCAAAGTTCAAAAGTCAAAAATCAAAATTTAAATTCAAAAGTAAAAAGTTGCGTAATCTTTTATATTTGATGACCTTTACTTTTAATTTTTAAGTTATACTTTTGACATCTAAGTTTTAACTTTTGAGTTTCTCGCGCAGGGCGCGAGTTACACCCACCTTTTTAAGATCGCCGTTTGAGGTTAACAAAACGGGATATGTAGCCCCGATTTAATCGGGGTGAAACTTTCCGGTCAGATCTTGAGGAGTTATTAAACAGAGTATAAGAGCGGGAGAGTAGAAAAGTGGAAATAGATAAATCAAAATCTATTACACTTTTACTCTTTCACCTTTTTACCTTGTAGTTAACCTTGATTGAATTGTAATCCCGCCGATGAGGCGGGATTTTTTGTTTCAAAAAATTAAGTTTGAAATCCAAAGCATATTTTGTTACTATCGTAAAATCTAAAAAATGAGCAGAGAAAATTTAATAACAGCTGGTGAGGCATCTTTTGCAAAGCCGAAAAATGGGATAAGTAAAACGGATCAGGAAAGGTGTCGTGAGCGTGCGAGAAGGGAAAAGGAAAGAAAAGTAAGGATACAAAATGGTTGGCATAAACCTGGACAGAGATTAAGATAAATTGGCAAAGCTTTGCAGTTCTTCAGGTAATGTGAAATCTTGTAAGAGTTGTTGAGTCTCCGTTGAAGTTGTAAGAAGCAAAACAGAAGTTAAATTTTGTATGTGTTTGAATTCGTAGTGTGGAAAATGTCCAAAAGTGTGGAGGTAAGCGGTGCGGAAAACTCGTCTTAATTTTCCTAAGCCGAGCCTGTCGCAATTTGCTTTAGAGAGTAAATTCTTCACCCTTCATAGCTTTACGCTACGAAGGGTTAGCTTACCCCCACGCTTCTGGATATTTATCAAATTTTAATTGTAAAAGAACCTTTTACAATATTTACTTTATTACTCGTTTAATATGTTCAATCTTTACTTGTCCAAGTAATATGTTTCCAATTTCTTACTTCTCTAAGAAATTGGAAAAAGAACGAGCCTAATTTAAATTTTTTGAACTTTCTTTCGTTTCGCTCATAGCATGTCTCTCAAACTCCGCTTCGTCAAGCTCGCGTCGAACTATTCGGACTTCTTAAAGTATTCGCTCAACTTGCTCAAGAGCAAAAAATTTGATGAGACTACTTTGTTCGTCAAATTTAAATTTATAATGCGCACTTGTTAAAGTGCAACCCTTTAACTTTTAAGTTGTAGTTTTGAACTTTGACTTTTAAGTTTTGATTTTTGTATTCCTACTTCTTACTTCCGAAATCCCACCTCTAACTTATCAACAATTATCAAAATCCAAACATTTACTTACAACTTACTTCCTACATCTTACTCTATTTAGGTTCTGATATTTGTTGGGGGCTTACTTTGGTATTGCGTGTTGTTGTTTTGATTTTAAATTGTTTGTATGATTTGTCTCCTTTCGGAGATAAATGATTACGATCAGGCACAAAGTCCCGACCAAATTTAAAAATAAACAAGCTTTCGCTTTGTCAGTTCAAGGTTTTTGGTTTAATGTTTTTCCGAGCTTAAAGCCCGGGGTATTAAACTTGAGCACCTGCATTGGCACTCTGCCTTGATTGACGAACCATAAGTAAGCCCCTTCGCTTATCCCATTTGGCGAAACCCGCCAAATAGCAAATTGCAAAAATTGCTACCGGCAAGAATAGCCGATGAAATAAACGTTTTTTCTTTGCCCTTCCGTAGCTTTACGCGTAGGAGGGTCTCTTTTTTGATCCGAAGATCAAATTTTTCATTATTTTAAAGTTACCCGTAGGTAAAAATTAAAATTTTGAGAAGGAAGATTGAAGCTGAAAGCTCCAAGCTACCCGAAAGGAATTTGAGATTGGACGTGCGTTTTTCCTGAAATAATTTCAGGATTTAAAAATAAAGTTCCGACTAATCGGATGCATTTATTTTTTTCGCTTTCCGCTCAAACCCCCGTCAAGTACCATACGGCACTTGACTTCAAAGACCTATGCACAATTGCACAAGTCTTTTCGCTTTTTCTCCACCTTTGATCTTTTGGATCAAACTCCTTTTGGTAGAGAAGGTTTTTGTGTTTTTATTCTGAAAAATTTCAGAAATCTAAAATTAAGGTTGCCCTTAATTTCACACAATACCTTTATTTATCCTTCATAGCCCAAAGGGCGACGTAGGATTTTCTTTCACTCAGAAAGAGTTATCTGAAACCCGAAGGTTCCAAAGTTCTTTCTTGAGCAAAAGTCTTGCTGAATATCATTATTCATTTGTCAGCCAGAAGCTAACAAACTATTTCTTTTCTTTGCCAACCGTTATCAGGTTGTTTAATTCAGCCGATGCTGACACAAAGATAAAGAAAAACCCGACGCGGGTCCTCCCACTCCACACTCCCAACTTCTTCCGTCAGGTACATAATCATTTCCAAAGTCTAGCCTTGGATTTTGAAGATGTATTTTCCATAGTCAAAGCCATGGATAAAAATCAAAATGTTCAGACGAATCTGAAGCAGACCGAAATTTGGCAATTAAAATTCAATTGCGTCATTTTTAGTCAACCAAGTTTTTTTAGGACTTGATCATTTGATTCCTTCAGGAAAAAGGGAAGATGGGGGAGGATCCCGCGTGTGGTTAGAAACTATTAAATTGTTACTTCCAAATCACCCGGAGGCGATCTGGATCCGTTCACCGACTTTTGGGTCGGTTTGGGGTTTACAATTTTTTCAGCCGCCGGCCGAATCTGACCCTTAGGTCAAATTTTGTGCATGCCTTGTTGGCTGAAGTTTTGGGAAGGAGCGGTGTTCCGTTGAGGAACAATGATTTTACCGGTAAAGACAAAAAAGAGAACTCCTCCCATGCAAACAATAACACCTACAAGAAAACCTATCAGCGATGAATCGCTGTTTCCAGAAAGTGGATTATTACCATTGGCATTAGACGCCAACGAAAGTCCGGTATTCTGGTTGCTGGGATCTGAAGATCCTCCGTTTGTTTTGCCCTGCAAAGTTGCAAGGATTTGGCCAAGCAATGCATTTTGATCATCGATCAGTTTGTTGCGTTCAGATTGAATCTGGACTTGTTGATCTTGATTATCAGCTATCCGCAAAATGTTCGCGTTTAACTTTTGCAGCTCGGTACAAATATCGCAAGGTGGCAAGGTTGGGCAAACTTGGCTAAGGTCAGGAGCAGCTTTTGGCTGTTCCGTTGACATTGCCGTTGGCACAGGCCAGACGTTGCGGTATTAACCACAGGCGTTCCGGTTGGAACAGAGGTCCCAGTTGGAACAGACGTTGCGGTATTAACCACAGGCGTTCCGGTTGGAACAGGTGTGTTCACCACAGGAGTAGGAGAACTTTTTACAGGTAATTTGCAGCTATTATTGTAAATAGCTTTACCTTCAGTATTCCAGTTCTTTCCTCCGTAGTGTTTCACAACACCATGGTCATTGTAATCGAATGGGGGAATTATATCTCCCGAATGACCGTCGTGCCCGTCTACGTCGCCATTTTTATTGGCTTCAATCTTTACATATGGATTTGATTTAGACCCTGTTGCATGGCAAGTTGTTATCTTGTCATTTTTATTGCCCCCATTGGCAAGTGCAACAGTTTCCGGAATCAATTGGACAGCGATTGCGATAACAAACATCGCGACCACTGCGACGACCAAGGCAATCTTTGCCTTTTATTTTTGACACCGTCTAACACAGACATTCCGTCCATCACTTACCTCCTAGGGTAAAGTTTGTGCTGCTTGCACAAAGACAAAATTTGCACCTGGCACAATTGCATACACAAACACCAGTGCAAGGACGACACCAGTCAGAACAATTTTGACAATTTGTCCTGTGGTCAAACCACTAAACAAACCTTGGCCTTCCATCTTTTCTCCTTTTCAACTTCGCTCAGGATTTTATTCCCTAACGAAATCATAATTCCTTTCCTTAAACTTTCCCTCGATTAACTCGGGATTCATGCTTTGGATTACTCCAAAACAAACGTTTCAGGATTGGTTAATACAATTTTCCGCTTTCGCAGAGTTTGTCTTAAAAATTCGCATTTTCAATTTCTTTTTTCCACCTAATCCAGTGCTCGTCTATCTTTGGACATAATGCCAAAGCCTCGACTTCCGTTGTGGAAATCCTGAACTCACGCGTGATCGGAGCTGGTGCGCTTAGCGCAAGATGAACATTTTTGACTCTTTCGAGTTACAAAGCCTTCGCTTCGTAGTCTTTTTCCGCAAGACCAGGATTGCCTTCTCAATGAAGGATTACCCTCGTATTTTTAGTTTCGCCATATCTCACGACATGACTTGTTATTTTTTCGCTTTCTTCAGGATCGCTCCTAAAAAAGTTGAAGGGCTAACCGCTTCCCAGTTTTTTTATCATCTCTTCAGATGCCTTTGTTTCAGTCATTAAATCTCCCGAAAGAGAAGTTTCTGCAAAGCAGAAGAACTGAAATTTTAGGAAGTCATTGGAATGTTTCATATACCTTGCGGCATACGGCTTTGTTTATATAAGTTTCATATAAACTTCAGCTTTTCTTTTTATTTGTTTTGAAGTTTAGCCAACCTCGAAATCTTTTTAAGGATTTTTGAATTACGGCT
The DNA here is from genome assembly GCA_000993685.1 of Candidatus Woesebacteria bacterium GW2011_GWA1_39_21. Lineage (GTDB taxonomy): Bacteria > Patescibacteriota > Microgenomatia > UBA8517 > UBA8517 > GWB1-38-13. The sequence continues at coordinate 5,028 of LBWP01000027.1, read as the reverse complement.
GGTAAAATATTTTGATATCTTTGGTATCAACAAAGACAAATAGTCTTCAATTGACGATATCGCATATTTCAGCTCCAAAAAAAACACAGTCTGACGCAAGCGCCAAACTGAAATAAGAAAAAAAACTACCTTGGACTTAAGCCCCTTTGGTAAAGGGTGAAAGCCAGCAACAGAGTTGCTAACTTTATTCCCTCTACCAATTGGGGTTAGTTTGAAAAGGAGAAACCTATAATAAATATATATAGTATATACAACCCCTTTCACCCCGTTGGATATGAAATTATCCAATAGGGTATTTCCTTTTTTTATTCAGCAATTTGTTAAAGAGCAAATTGGATTTAAGTAGTTAGTTGTAAGTTAATAACGCAATTGTTATTTCTTACCTAACTACTTACTTCTTATTTTCTAGCTCTTATTCCACCTTTGCCTTGAGAAATGCTCTCCAAAGCAAAACTGGTCAAGCGACCAGTAATAGATGTCCAGTTGGGAAGAGGTTAGGCTTCTAACTGGGCACCGATTACTAATCACTTACCTCAGTAATTCAAAACTCAAAGGTCAAAACGCAAAAACTTCAACTTAAAATTCAAAAAATATATTAAAGAGCTGTAAAACTACCCTCCACATTTTCGCACTCGGGTTTTTGGTTCTGTTTGAACACGCCTCGTGCCAAAATTGTTGTAGGGTTGTTGTACAATTTGTAAACCTGCTAAAGAACAACAAAAAAACCGCGGCTTTAGAAAGTCCGCGGTTTAATCTTTATCGGGTGCTGCCCGATAATTATTTAACCTACCGGTAAGTTATTCAAAAATTTTTGAACAACTTTCGTCAGACGTAAAGTTAAGATGTTTAAGAAGTAAGAGATAAAGAGGTAGGAGATAAGAATTTAAGTCCTACAAATTAAATCTTACGGCTTAATACTTACAGCTTACTTCTAACTTGCCTCTCTAAAGCATCGATCCTGTATTACTACAGGATGTTGGCACTATAACATAGGGAGTGATAATTGTCAAGTGTTTAGTGATGTAAACACAAAGTTGAATAAGGTAAAAATAGGGGGTAATAATGTCTAGAATAGAGCATTTTCTACTATATTATTTATGTTAATGCAATTACTATAATCCACCTTATTTCTTTACTTGTCCAAGCATTGAAAGTTCATTTCTTTGCTTCTCCAAAGAAATGACAAAAAGAAAGGAGCCGCAAGTAAAAATTTCTACTAGCTTGTCTTCATTCATATTTTGTTTGCATAACTCCTCTTGAAAACACTTTCAAGATGTCGAACTAATGCAAACAAATATAAGTATTCGTTCACAAAAGCTTAGTGAAATTTTTAATGCGTTTAAGATCGGAATTGCAGACAATTTTATATTTTCACACTCTTTTCACGAAGGATGAAGCTGGAAATGTACCGTTATTATAGGATAATGACGTACCGTTAAATTATAACTTCTTGCCCCAGCGTTCGCGGGAGACAGTGATGACTTTGGAGCGGTTTTGATTGCGATTGGCCGGAATCGGGAGGGTCTTTGCCAAGAACGGTCTGGTTGAATGGGCGTCGACCATCATTTTGATGGCGATCTGGTAGTTTTGTAAGTTAACCAGGTCGTTTTGTGTAAAGACTTCTGCAAATTCCCGATGAACGATATTAGCATCCTCCGCACCGATTGTGAAAGTAATCAGAGTTCCGGCGTTTCCCAAAATTGCTTTTTGGATGTGAATTGGAATTTGTGCCATGTACTGGTTTGCCAGTGTCAGTGCCAGACCGTACTTTCTCGCCTCCGACAAAATTCTGATAAAGCTCTCGGTTGCGAAATTTTGAAACTCATCGACAAATAAATAAAACGGTCGACGCAGATCTTTGGGGGTGTCGACCCGTCGCATTGCAGCAACCTGGAATTTTGTAATCAGGGTTGCTCCTAAAAGCGCGGAGTTGTCTTCACCAAGCCGTCCTTGGGAAAGATTTGCTAAAAATATTTTTCCGCTGTTCATAATCTCGTCGATTGAAATTGCCGATTTTGGATTTGAAAGAATTCTTCGCATCAAAGGGGAGGTGACAAATTGACCGACTTTATTTTGGATTGGTGCGATTGCTTCTTTCTGCAAGTTTTCTGGCATTTTTTCAAACTCATCTTTCCAAAAGTTTATAAGTGCACTATCTTTCACTTGCGCCAAAACTTTGTTGCGGAAACTTTGATTGGCAAGAATTTTCAAGACATCTTCTAAGGTAGCTCCGGGAATTTCGGCCAGAGTCATGAAAGAGTTGCGCAAAATATATTCCATTCGCGCTGACCAAACGTTTGCCCAGACTTTGGTAAAAATACTCATCAACCCGGAAACAACAAGTTCTGCCTCTTCCTTATTTGTCACCTCAAGAGGATTAATCGCAATGGGGTAATCACGGTCTGCGGGGTTGAAATAAACAGTATCGTTAATCCGGTTTGATGGAATGTATTCGAGAATGTCGTCGCAGAGGTCGCCATGTGGATCAATGATCGCAATACCTCTGCCTTTCTTAATATCGTCGATCGCCATATTTGCAATCATCGTGCTTTTTCCGGTTCCGGTTTTCCCAACCGTCCAAATGTGACGCAATCGATCATGGCTTTTAATTCCAAATGTGGCCTCCTCGTTTTTAAACATCGTCTTTGCAAAGAAATTTACAGATTCTTTTTCTTCGTCGCTAAGAGCTATGGCAACAGGAAGGTTTTCGGGCGGTTCGGAAAGAACGCTTACACCCCAAGAGATCAGAGGGACCTTCACTTTTTCGTTGGGAAGATGCCAAAGTGTTGCCAGTTCGGTAATATTTAAGATTTGTTTGTCGGTGACAGTTCGGTGGCGAAAAGCTTCAATTTCTTTCTTTTCAAAAAGAATTGGCGGACGACTTGTTTTAAACCCGTTTCCATCGGGGCGGGAAAAAATATCATAAACAGACGCGAGTTCTTTTTGGGTTTTATTCTGATTGGATACAACTCTAATTGAGATGGCAAATCCAGGGTAATTTATTTTTTCATTAATGATATTTGCATCCGGTCTTGCGGAATAAGAACCGTTAGCGTTTTTCGTACCTTTTTGTGCATAGGCTTTACCTTTTGCTTGCCAAGAGGATAAAACTGTCTCTAGAGCGTATTGGATAATTACAATGTCTTGAGGTGTTGTTTTTGACATGATCGATAAAAAAGACGCAAGCGGGTCGACCTCGTGAAATGAAGAGTAGGTTTGTATTGGATAAAAATTTCCATAGCGAAGGTTTACCTTCAGAATATTTTTCAAATCCGCCGGAGCAGGGTCGGTTGCATTTTCGATAACGCAAAGTGGGTAGTTGGAAAGAATTTGGGTTTTGGCAAAGTTTTCAAATTCCTCCTCGCAAACAACCTGAAAAGTAATCTGTTGATTTTTCAAAACAATTTCCAGCGCGAGTGCCTTTTGTTTTTGCCCTAAAAGTTTTCCCAATGGTGGCGTTGGGTTAATTTGTGTCAGTGCGGAAACAAAGGTCTGCGTTGCCTCCGGTGTAAGCTGTGAATCGCGCGGAACTTTTAAAATAAAATGCTTGAGCATAGTTTCATTATACAATAATCTTTTTCTAGAATTTCCAGCTCCTTTGAGACATGTTTACATTCTAGCTCCTTCAAGATTATTAACTATTTCTTTACTTGTCTAAAGAAATAGTTGAAAGAAAAGACACCACATGTGTTTCTCATGTTTAACTTCCATTCGCTCATACTATGCAAATAGAACTTGCCACTCAAAACACTTTTCGTGGTGCAAACATCAATTTGCGTTAAAAGTATTCGCTCAGTTTCGTTAAATATTCCAAACACGGTGGGTAAAATCTCAGATATAAGAGTTTGGGGAAACTTTCTTATATTTTAAATCTCGGTATAATTAAGTGTTTAAAAACTGTAGATTATTGTTTAAAAAAGTGATTTATGGTAAATTTGAGGTTGTTCCCGCACAGAACTCGCTCTTCGCGAGGTTTTCATCCTCGCCTTGAAGTGTCGTTTATGCGGGACAAGTTTTCGTTTTAGGCGGCTAGTTCACCTTCCAATCGAGTTGGAGGCATGCCTAAGAACGCTTTCCTGATGGCAAACAAAGTTTGACATAGTATATTTTATTTGAGCTGGGCCGGTAGTTCACTGGTAGAACGCTTATTTGATGACCGAGCAAAGTTCGGACATGTCAAAAATTGTATATGAGGGCGAGTGGCTCAGTGGTAGAGCGCCTTCCTGATAAGAAGGAGGTCCAAGGTTCGATCCCTTGCTCGCCCACAAAGTACACAATTTTTGTCATAATAATAGATTGTTAAGACAAGACTGCGTCTTGTCAAAAAGAAGAAGTAGAAGGTTCGATCACACATCTTGCGACTTTCGAATCTTTAGATGAGAAATAAAGCAAGCTAAGTGATATGAAATTACATTTCCTATTCCTTCCCAGCCCACAAATTTCTGATACCAACAAGAAAAAAGTATAAATTATAAATTTATGTTACTTGCACAGGATGTTTTGAATATTAACCCCAGCGCTAGTTTTTCCAATTTAAATAACATCACTTTTCAAAGCTTTATTTCAATTGCCATTAGCTTTGTTTTAATCGTTACGGCAGTAATTTTATTTTTTGTGATCATCGGTGGTGGCCTTGCCGTAATTTTAAGCGGGGGAAACCAGCAAAATCAACAAAAAGGTCAAAGTGCAATTACAGCTGGGGTGATTGGACTATTAATAGTATTTGGTGCGTGGGCGATAATGACACTTTTGCAATCATTCTTCGGAATTAATCTGCTTACATTTAACATCCCTTAATAAACTGGGTTTTGTTAGTTGACGGAACGGCTACTATTTTTATATAATACCGCTACACTTTCCAATTTTCGGAAAGTGCTACTTGGGTAATTTACTTGATGAGAACAATTTTTAAAAAATCAAAAAAGAATCTTGGCCCAGATACTGGGACATGATGCTTCCTTAGGTTTTTTATTATCAGGTAACCAGCCCAAGGGCTGGTTTTTTTATTGCACATTTTAAAATAATAAT
>LBWP01000026.1 GCA_000993685.1 Candidatus Woesebacteria bacterium GW2011_GWA1_39_21 | reverse complement strand
ACTTGTTTTTTAGTTATAAATTGTATTAAAATACTACGTTTGCATAAAAAGGATTCAAATAGCATGAATAAATTTGCCAACATTATTCTCCTTAATCGCTTCTATCAAGCGCGTGAGGGGGTTTGTGGGTAAAAGATAAAAAGCAAGAAATGACCTGACAAACCTCCGAAAGGAGGTTTTTTAAGGTTTAAAAAAATGAATACGGGAAGGAGGCGTATTTAAGATGACGAAAGTAGATCGAGAACCTTTTATTCCAGTTGATGAAACTGGGGATACTATTCCGGAGGGTGTAATTACCGAATCGGATATTTATGTTGTTGCTAGAAGATCTTGGCAGAGGCATCCTTTACTAGTTGAAAATGGTGTAGGTTCAAATGGATGGAAACAAATTTATCAGAAATTGCCATTGTATACGGTAACGTGGCACAACAAATGAATTATTGGATGCAACATATTTAAGCTGTAACCATAAGGCAGGGTTTGATGATAGTATTTGTATTTGAAATAACTTCCTAAAAGGCGGAGGATAGGTTAATACTCGCTTGAAAACGCTTGGGTCGGGCTCGGAACCTTTTTGGTTGGTGTCGGTGTCAAAGTTGGTGATGGTGTGGCTGTTGGTCTTAGTGTAATTTTTGGAGTTAATTTCGGTGAGATTGTTCCCGAAACCGAAGCTGTAGGTTGGGTTGTTGGTGTAACTGCGGTTTCGTCTCCCAGCGTTTCTGACCTAAAAAGTGATTGTGTAGGTGTTGGCTCGTTTGTTTGTGACGTACTTCTTGTTCCTAAAAAATAAGCTCCGCCACCGGTTAAAATCATAAGCAGAAATACAATTACTCCAAGTAAAACTTTGTTAACACTGGAATTGTTATTCTTATTCGAATTTTCTTCTGAAGTTTGGTCGTTGGTGGTAAAAATATGTTCCTCTTCCATTTGCAGAGATGATAATACAAAAAGGTTTTTAAGGCAAGGGGTTTACCAAGTATTAATATTTTGAGCAAATTGATGCCCATCTTGTTATTGTGCATACAATCCTAAGTAGCACGAAAAAGTTTTTTAAAGGCCGGGAAGACGAAGGACTCTAATTCCGATGAAATCGAGGATGAAAACCGAAAATATTATAAGAATCAGGCCTGTAATCGCTGCGGTAATCAGCTGTTTTCCGGCCTTTACCCTTTCCGGATTTGCACCTGAAGCGAGAATCATAAATCCGGATGTGACGATTAATAGGAAGCTGATTCCACCACCTACACCCAATGCCCAGCGGAGTATGAAAGTAAGGAGTTGGTTCGTGTCGTCAATTGGTACACAACCGATTGCGGAATTGACTCCGTATCTTCCGGGAGCGTAAGTGCAGAGAGGTTCGATCGTCGGCAAAATGTTTATTGGTCCGGGTGTCACGAGGATGCAGCCGTCGATGCATCTTTGTTCTGTCGTAAAGCACGCTCCTCCGACAACGTCTGGATTTGGGCAGTCGATGCGCACCGGTTCACACTTTGAATAAACTCCATAAACTTGATAGACAGCTCCCGGCCAGCGGCAAACCCACATCAGTGGAAGTGGTGTATTGGTAGGGAAGGATACACAATTGCACGCACTGCAAAGAGGACCGGAGCAGTTTTCAGTGTAGTCTCCGCCACAGCGATCGATGACAACACATTCTCCGCTGCCGCCAGTGGAGCAGCTGCATGTCTGCGCGCTTGTATTTTTAGGTAACAAAAGAAGAAAAAAAAGGAAGATGAAAATAAATTTTAAATGAGTTATCAAATTTAATTTTATTTTTTCTAAAAACATTTTGGTTGCAACCTGTTTTCAGTCTACCATTCTGCAAATCAATTTACGATAGCCCGTGATAATATAAAATAGTGATGATTTACAAACCCAATTTGCTGACAATCAAGGATCCACTTTGGCGGAAAACGGTTAATCTTTCCCTGGTTTTATTTTTTGTTTTTTTTGCTGACGCAATATTATCAACTTCGGTACCAGGACTTGTCGAGACATTTTTTAAAAGCCCTATCGTTATGGGTTTTGTTTTGAGCTTTTCATCAATTGTTGGTTTGGGGGTCGACCTTATTTTTCCCCAGATTATCCGTGGAATTCGTTTTAATAAACTTTTGTTTTTCGGAATTTTGTGTTCGCTTGTGTTTTCTTTGTCATTAATCTGGGCGACGTTAACTCCCTTTATCCTTGTTTTTTTGGTTGCGATGGCAATCTGGGGAATTTACTACGAGGTAATCGGTTTTGCCAACCATCAGTTTGTGGCCGACACAATTCCGTATCGCCTGCATGCTTCGACGTGGGCGTTTATGGGTGTTTTTAAAAACCTGGCATATTTTTTGGGTCCGCTATTTGCCGGATTTTTGATTTCGACGGGCCCGAGAGTCCCGGCATATTTTGCGATTATCTTTGCCTTAGTCTCGCTTCTTATTCTGTATTTAACAAAAAAACAGCACGAAAGGCCGTTGACGATTGAAGTGGAAAAGATAAGTTTTGTTTGCGAGATTGAACATTGGGGAATACTGTTCAAAAGTATATGGCCGATATTTATCATGAGTGTCGTACTTGGAATTATCGATGCTGTTTTTTGGACAACAGGTGCGGTTTACACAGAGGTGTTGACTAAAACGAGTTTTTGGGGAAGGTGGTTTTTGCCGATGTATGCACTCCCTTCACTTTTTGTGGGATTTATCGTTGCGAAGAAGGGTATTGTTTCCGGTAAGAAGAAATCCGCAATGCTTTTTTTTCTTCTTTCTGGGATATTTTTGGCAATGATTACGGTTTACGATAGCATCCTTTGGGAACTTTTAGCTGTTTTTTGTTCGAGTTTGGCACTGGCGGTAACGTATCCGCTAATTGAGGGAGTTTATTCGGATGTGATTGAAAGAATGGGGACTCAGAGAAAACATATGATCGGTTTATGTAGCTCAACGACGAGCATCTCGTATATTGTTGGACCGATTTTGGCCGGTTTTGTCAGTTCACAAGTTGGAAGCAAGATGACCTTTACTTATTTGGGATACGCTGTGATTATTGTTGCCTTCTTTCTGATGATTACTACCCCGAAGAAAATTAAACTTCCGCAGACACAGATTAAAAAATGGAAGGATTAAACCTAAAAAGGTTGCCATATTGGGGAAATGAAAATATTTCTTTTTATTAAATACCTGGTCGTTTCGGCACTGATTTTAACGATTATCTTATTTCCTATTGTCATATACATGCTCAAATTTAAAAGTGAGTCGTATGTCGGAAACATTTTGAAGGAGAAAACGATTCGATATCCGCAACTTGTCGAATTGATCAATCTCGACGAGCCGGGGGATTTCAAATACTTCTACACCATGCCCGGAGACAGTATTTCTATCAAAGTTGTTTCAGTCAACACAAAACAACCTGACGTTGATGTTACAAAGTGGCTAGAAAACATAATGCAGGTGAGTGTCAACAAAACCGTGACTGTAACTTTGGAGGAAATCAGTTACGAAAAAGATGGTTTTTTGACCGATAGCGATATGGATGAAATTCGAAAAAGAGCGATATCATCCGGGAAATCAGACTTAAATCTTGTGTATACCGGTTCGTATTCGGAAAAACCCACTTCCGTTGGTTTGGTAAACCATCGGGATACAATTTTTATGTTTGCGGATGCGCTGGACGGTTTAACAAATAAAGGTTATGTCAGAAATGTTTTGGAAAAAACGACGATTATGCACGAATGGGGACATTTGTTGGGTTTGGAGCATATTAATAACCAAAACTGCATTATGGATGAAATGGTGGAAGTTTACGACACTCAGCCGGTGGAAAAACCGCTTCCTATAAAATACTGTTACGAGGAATTGCATGTGATGCAAGAGTTGAAAAACTAGATGATAGTAAGCGAGTAAGCGGAACTTCCGTTCAATCTAAATTTATTAGCCCCATAGTTTGAATTTGTGAGCTGAAAAAAGTATAATTCATTAGGATTTTTGATATCTGGATAATTTTATTTTTTTATAATTTTGAAGAGATACCTTAGTGATTATTTATCATATAGTTCGCGAACACCACGTGCTCTTGGGTCAAGGATGAAGCGAACGAATATTATACTTTTTGACTCTGAAAGGCGAGAATACTCACGCCTTTTTGGGATGAGTAATTTATGAAAAAACCAATAGTTGTTTTGACCGGTGTTTTCTTGATTGCGATCTTGTTTGTTTCCCTTGTTTTTAAAGGTAGCACTTCTGTATCAAATAAATTAAATAGAGCGAATAAAAAGGTTTCAGTTATTATGACCGCCTTTGGCGGGAAAGATAAAAACGGAAATTGGGGCGGCGAGGTGGCACCCTACATGGACGAATTGAAGTCGGCGGTCGACGAAAGTGAAAGAGTTGGAATGTGCGATTCGGTTTTCGAAGGGCAACTATCGGGTAGCGATGTTGTAGTTGTCGTGTCGGGAATGGGAAAGATAAGAGCTGCGGTTTGTACCGAATCGGTGTTAAATTATTATAAAGAGTGGATAAAAGAATTGGTTTTCTCCGGAATAGCTGGAATTAGTCCATCCAAAGGTGGTCCTTCCCAAGACTCACAAAACGTTTCAGGCCAGGCAATGCTTGGCGATGTTTGCATTAATTCATTAGCTTTTGATTTTGACTTGCAACATTACAGCTCTGATCAAGCTAATTCAAATCTAGCAAATCCGACATTTTGGGAAAATAACACCCCTTTTTCTTCAAAGCTAACTAAGGCAGATGCCGACCTTGCTCAGGAGTTAATAGATGCCTCAAAACAAATTAACTGGGGCAGTGCTCCGCAAGAAGTTATTACTGAAAATCTTTTGTATCATCAAAATAATCGAAAACCAAAAATTTGGGGGGTGAACGATTGTATTGAAGCGACCAGCGATCTTTATTGGAGTGATACGAAACTCGATCAAAGAGCAAGAGAAGAGGGAGCAGGTTATCTAAATTCTGCCTACAATACTTCATTAACGGGTAGTGATGTAATAGCCGTTACATCAATGGAAGCGCTTCCGGTTGGCGCTGTGGTTGGATGGTGGAATCAAGCAAATGGGACTGATATCTCATTTGCTTATGTGCGAGGAGCCAGCAATTTCGATCGTCCTTATTGGGCATCGTCCGGTAACCCTGCAATAAGTGGATCCGATGTTGTTGGTATGTCGTTGAGGAATGATTACTCTTCATATGCGATTAACAATGCATCTTTAACCGTTTTGAAAATGTTTGAGATGAGAAATCCGAAAGGCGGAAATTAAAATATGTTTAACTACCTGCGGACAAATTTAAAACTTCTTCTACAAAGTCCAAAAGACTATTTATATTCTTTTATCTACATTGGTAACGAAACGGTTAAAATTAAAAAATTTAATCCAAAACATCTTGTTTGTGCTAATAAACTGATGCAGAAAATAAAAAAAGTCTGTCCGGATTTGACGCTATATTTAATTGGATCTGTCGCGCTTAGGATTGAAGGTATGGGAGATATTGATTTATACGCATCCACCCCGCTTGATAAGTTTCCCCAGGTTTCTCAATGTCTGACAAAACTGTTTGGTAAACCGTTGAAGATAAGAAGAAGACACATTGTGTGGGGTTTCAAATACCAGCATATAAGTACCGAATTGGAATTAACTGATCCTGACGATAAAACTTTAAGGACACAACTTAGATTATTTAATCTATTGAAGAATAACCCCTGTTATTTGCAAGAATATAGAACTCTGAAAAATAATTTGAACAATCACCCACAACTGGATTATGTACGAAAAAGGATGGAATTTTTTAACCGGATTCTTGCTGAGAAGTAGCTCCCGTGATTATAGTTTTGATTTCCTCAATTGTTTTTTCGATATTCTGGTCATTATCAATAATGTAATCGTATTTATTTTTTAGTTTTTCAAAAATTTCAATATCTTTAGCGTAGCGAATTTCAAATTGTTTAATATCCTCGTCTTTTTTCCGTGTTAACCAACGCTTCTTTAATGTTTCTTTGTCACTGACATTGATAAAAACGGTGACAGTTTTGCTGTAAAGTTGTTCCGCCATCTTTTTACCAAAGTGTTTTTGGAAAAGGGTTTTTGTTCTGATACTCCGGTATGGGTCAATCCGCCAGACACAGCGGTGATTGAATTTGATAATGTTTATAAATGGCTCTTTTGGTGTTCCTTTCCAAGTTGTTCCGGATTTAACGTGTTCAAGTAGTGCCC
>LBWP01000025.1 GCA_000993685.1 Candidatus Woesebacteria bacterium GW2011_GWA1_39_21 | reverse complement strand
CGCATTTTCAGAGTTCAATCCTGCCCGCTAGCTTGCGCAGCTAAGCAGGCGGGTCATCCCCACCCTGAAGGGTGGGGTTTTCTTGAACGCTGTTATAAAATTTGTCATTTTGCAATAGTCTGATATAATCTACCGCATGACACCCGATAATTCTTTTATTGAAAATGATACATTTTTCGGCGAACCTTCGCAGGAAAAAAATCATACCCAGTTTATGGACATTAATACAGGATTAGTAAAAAGCAGATTTGCATATAACGAAAAAGAGATCAGTGCTGAAGAATATATTACTCAAACCAGAGAGCAGTTGTTAGGATTAAAAGGCTCTTCATTAATGAAAGATATGAAATTAAAGGGTGCTGGGAAAAAAATGCGGGAAAAGCCATTAGAGGAAAGAGTAAGATTGTTTATTAACTCAGAATGGGGTTTAACCCAAGCTACTTATAGCGAGCACAGTCTCAGCGAAGGGGATCGTTTTAGAAAACTCTTGGTCAGTTTTGATGAATATTTCGGACTTAACAAGAAAAAGCCTCCGCAAAAAAAATAGCAGTCTGATTTGCTTTTATCTCCTTTTCCCTAGATAATTCTATAACCACTGAAGAAATTTTGATGTAGTTTAACGCGTTTTTACAGGGTGGAGTATGACGGCAAGTACTGCCCCACCCCGTAGATTATCGGAGTGTGGCTCAATGGTAGAGCGCTCGCTTCGGGTGCGAGAGGTTCCCGGTTCAAGTCCGGGCACTCCGACAAAAACACAATAGCGTTTCTTCAAGACTTCGGTATATGTCTTTGTCCCCACCTTCTTGAATAGGAATACGCCCGATCTGTGTCCCTTTCGGCCTCAGAAATATCCCGCCTCAAAGTGCCCAATTGAGGTTGTTCACTTTTATTGCTTCCTAAATCAGTTCTGGGTATCTTTGCCAAACCCGCTACACCCATATCGACTTCGATCAGTCCGGCAGATGTACTTGGCTTTTTTTCAGCGGATCCCCTATTAAAAAAATAAGACAGACGGTTAAAAGATTGGGCCAAAGAAAGTCTAATTCTTGTCCCTAAACCACTTGATTCATTCTTTTCAGGAGTCTCTAAAGATGTCGAAGCCAGTTCCTTGTTCCCCGCCATAATATGTCCTAATTTTAGTCCATTCAAGTTATCTCTTCAAGAGGAACACTTTATCTCCAATCCTATTGACATCGTTTCGCTAAACAATTTATGCTTAGTTGTAAGAGAAGGTGTTTTTGTGGAAAATAATCTTAATTCAACGGCTATGGCTCAAAAGACTGAAGACTTGGCTAACAACCAAAACCCTTCTGAGGTTTCAGGTAACATTCAAAATGAGGCCACTCCCCAACCCCCAACAATTTCCGTCGTACCAGCTTTATCAAATGTTGCAGTTCGAGGTCAAGTTCCACAAGCCGTCTCGGCAAGTCAAAATTATCAGCTCGCATCACTTACAAAACGTTCATACGCTACATTTATTGACGGATTGATCGTTTCGGCAGTCTCGATTCTTCTCAACCTTCCAATTTATATCCAGCAATTCAAATATGTTATTGATAACGCGCAGCAAGAATATGTTGTCCAACCGCTGAACTTAACTAATCCGGTATATTATGTTTTGTCGTTTCTCAGCTTTGCGTTTTCTATCGCCTACTATATTTATTTTATCGGGAAAAGAGGTGCAACGCCGGGAAAAATGCTCTTTAAAATCAAGGTTATTGATAAAGATACACAACAACCACCTGGATATCTCAAGGCATTTTTAAGAGAAATCGTCGGGAAATTTATTTCTTCATTGGTATTGTTCATTGGCTATTTCTGGGCAATCCAAGACAAAGAAAAACAAGCGTGGCATGATAAGATTGCAAATACAATTGTTATTGTTAATACTAAAGAAAAGTGAAAACACCAGACTATTCAAAATACATCAAAACATCATTTGCGATTGCCAAAAAAAACAAGTGGCTCTGGATTTTTGGTGCATTGGTCGGTGCTGGAAACAATCTTTCTTTCGACTGGATTTCAGATTTAGCCAAAAGTAAGGTCAATGATAAACCCGCACCGGAAAATCTTTTCAGTCTTCCGGAAACTTCCGCAAAAGTTTTAGGTAGTGCAACAGATGCTATTAAGGATTGGGTTTACCATGTCCCCTTTCACAAATGGGTAATGTTGGTCGTGCTTTTGATAGTACTTGTTGCTATTGGAATCACCGCAGTTGTGATTATTCAAAACTGGGCGCGCGCGTCTTTAATTAAATCAGTAAATAAAGCACTATCCGGCAAAGAAGTAACGCTACAAAATTCCTCACCTGAAGGCTTTAAGTATCTTAAAAAGATGGTTCTTCTGTCGCTTTTGATTTTTTCTCTCACGCTCGGACTTATGGTTGCCGTTCCGCTCTTTTGGGTTGGAATTTATTTTGTAGTCCAGAGCGTCACAATATTAAAAATACTTTGGTTTATCGTCGGAGGACTGCTTGCTTTGATTATTTTCTTGATTACCTTTGCTTTAACAACAATTGTTAACATTCACGCCGAAAGGTTTATTGTTCTGAAAAATTACGCCGTTTTGCCGGCTTTTAAAGCTGCGTTCACCGCAGCCAGAAGAACTTTGCTCCCTGCAATTATTACAGGCGTTGTTAATTTCGTTTTCAGAATTATTTTTGGAATTGCCGTTGCTTTCTCAGTGGCCGTTTTTATCGGACTTCCAACATACCTGACTGTTAGAGCAGCAAGTTCAGATTTGACGCTTGCAATTATTTTGGGCACGGCAACAACAATGGCTTTTGTTATATTTATCTTCGTGGCCACCCTTTTGAGCGCTGCCGTCAACGTTTTCACCTATTCAAATTGGAATCAGCTTGTAAACGATTATTACAAAAACCAAGATCATGATTCTGGGGAAAAAGTTAAAGAAGATAATCAAAATGACTGATAAAATTAAATACGCGTCATTCTGGGAAAGGGTGCTAGCACTTCTGATCGACACGTCAATTTATTTGATGCTTATTACACTCGCCATCTTCAAAATCACGGGGGTTAACGATTTCGCCTCGCTTTTAAACAATATTTATGATTTCGTTTTGTTGAACTTGTTTTTAGCAGTTTTCATTTTCCCGATTGAAGTTGCGATGGTTTCCTTTCTTGGCGGAACACCGGGGAAGCTAATCATTGGCATTCGCATTCAAAAAGAGAGCGGGAAACTTCTTAATTGGAAGGAAGCCTTTATCAGACTCACACTTGGAAAAGCAGTTTCAGGTTTATTTTTTGGATTGGGATATGTCTGGATTTTCAGAGACGAGAAAAAAAGAGCCTGGCACGATTACGTCAACAATTCTGTTGTGGCGAAGAAAAACAATTACGGCTGGATTATTGGCTTTTTAATCTTGTGCCTGTTTTTGTTTATCAACTTTGAAACAGTGATCGGAATTGTTGCAAGCATCGGTGCAAATTCGGAGTTTTACAGCAGTTTAATTTTTGGGTAAGCAAATTTCTTCGACGAATCTTTGTAATAGATCAAATACTATAATCAGACGACTCTATCGCTTTTCGTTCCGCCTGCTTTTTTCCAGTCTTTGCAATGTAAAGAGCTTTATCCGCTTCGGAAAATATTTTAGTTAACTCTTGTTGCGGATTCTCAGATTCAACCACTTTTTTAATATCGTCAAAAGTCTTTTCTGTATCTGCCCCGTAAGTTAAGCCAATCATACTTCCTTCTCCAACCTTCTTCGTCACACCCCCCAAAATATTTTTACTAATCAAGTGGGTATCTTCACCTTTAGCATCTTGCTTGAAGACAAGAATGACAAATTCATCTCCACCAACTCGTGCAACAATATCAGCCGGTCGAACGCTGGTTTTTAGGATTTCTGCTGCCTGACCAATTACTCTATCGCCCTCTGCGTGCCCGTGATTGTCGTTTATCTCTTTCAACTTATCAATATCAACAATCATTACTGCAAATTCAGGCTTAGTAATTGACTCAACGTCCTTGTAGACCGCATCAGGCCTTTTTACAATCAGACCCAAAATTTCAACCAGACCGGTCCTGTTATAAAGTCCTGTTAGTGGATCCCGCCATTCTCTAACGGTCGCGCCAACAAGATCTATTCTATTTTTATCGTCAATTAACAGTCTTCGTTCTTCGTCAGAAACATTCGGATCTTTAAGCTGCTGATCGATTTTTTCGTGAAGTTTTTCTATTAACTTATCCTCATCATTTTCGCCAACACCTTCAAAAGGCTTCATCGTCCGATCTGTTTTCTCTTGAATCATCGCCTGCAGAGCAGGGTCTTCATATTGCATTTTCTGCAATTCAAAAAAGGCTTTGACAAATTCACGGCTAAATTTGGGTGCGTTTAATTCAAACAATGGAGTTACTTCATTCTCCCTTTGGATAAGTGTTTTCTTTTCAATGGGGGTTGCCCGTTGTTCTGAAGAATCTTCCATAATATTTAACTATACCTCTTCCAAAATATCTTTAAGTTGTTTGACCAAACCAACTACAACCGTGGCAGCCATTAAGGAGTTTGATTCAACGCCATTGTCGTCTTTGACTGCCCACGGGCTTTCAGTAACCCTTACCTTGCCTTTGGAATCTATATGGAAATTAAACTCCGGAGTGATTTCATAATCATCAAACAGTTTATTAGCATCTATGGACGGTACGTGGTTTCGCAAAAGTACCTTCGGTACACCGTATAACGAAAATGCTGATTTTAAAATCTTTTCATCTTTTTTGAGCCTCTCTCTTATCGGCTCAATTCCTTTTTCATCGCCTTCTTTTCCGACCATTATTTCTTTAGCATTACCGGTACATTCTGGATTATCACACATCAGATAGAACTTCCCTGTTTTATTATCATATCCGGCGTTCTTTGTCGGTAGAAGCTTGAGATTTCGCGAAAGTTTGCATACCGGACACACAACGCGGGTTTTAATTCTCGCATCAATAACCGATTCCGGAATATCAATTAGAATAAATAAATCCGGATCGTCTCGATACGCAATCAGGTCTCTAAAATACAGAGAGTACGAAACCTGGTCGTCTTCCCTGGGAAGCCCGTCAATAAAAATTGATTTTCCTTTCAAATCGTCAATGTGGGCTTTTAATAAAGCTAAGATAAACTCCGAAGGAAGAAGTTTGGATGTCGATCTTCCCATCAACGCGTCAATCGAGTCCTCAAGCGAGATAAAACCGCGGTAATATTTCTTCATCCTTCTATATTTATCCGTCTTTTCAAACTCATGCCAATTGTCAATTGAACGCACCAAGTCACCAACGGAAACAGTCGCTATTTTGTCTTCGCCGAAAATCTCCGTAAAAAGCTTTGAGTAAGTTCCCTTCCCTGATCCTTTTTTTCCCAAAAGATACGCAACAAACGTCCTCCCGCTATCCAGGTAACTTTTGGTATGCCCAATCTCATCGCCCGCCTTGGCTTCAAAATAAGCTTTTCTTCCATCTGGAGAGTTGATGTCAAACTTCTTAACAACTCCTTTAACCTTGGTTCCAATTATCGGGAATTCGAGTCCTTTCATAATTAGTATTATAACTTTAATGAATTTTGATTAACAACCTCTATCTTGTCACATCTGCTCTGACGATGGAATTCCTGCAAGTGTAATTTCATCTGACGCCCGTTCTTCATCAAATGCCAGTTGTAATTTCGGAAGCAAATCCAAAGCCTCCGAGAAATCTCCTGAATCTTTTAAGGATGTAAGTTTTGTAACCAATCCACGAACCTCTTGAGAGACCCCACCTGCAATTCCCAGGGATTCCCTTATTCTGTCAAAGTCGGACATAAACCCATCAACGCTAAAATCTTGACTTTTGACTCTACCGCAAGTCACCAATTGCGTCCAAATCTCATATGCATCCATTCCAAAATACCAAGCGTGAGTGGGAGTAATTGAGGCTTTCTCAAATGATCTTGATATCGATTTTTCTGTAAAGATATTCCCGTGTTCAATTGGCCCAATGTGTCTTACCGCAGTGTCCGGATACATCATCTGTATTATTGTACTGCCTGACCTGAAATTTGGGACCGATGCAACTACCATACCCGGCTCATCCTTAAGCAGATCATTTGCTTTTTTTAGCATTGCAACCGGGTCTTTAACATGCTCAATCACACCCCAAAATGTTATTAATCTCGGGTTTTTTACCTCATCTGCACTCACCCCTAAAAAATCCCGATTAGACAATTCGATGTTAAATACATTCTTCGCAAAAGAAATCGATGGTCTGCTTAACTCAATACCCTCCACTTGTAAATTCATATCACGGCAAGCTTTTACAAAATGGCCGCCGCCCGCGCCCACATCCAAGACGTTAGGATCCTGAAGGATATTTCCATGCAAATCCCTATAAACTTTCAACATCCATTCTGCTTTCGGAGTGGCAACCTGGTTCACCCTAAGCTGGGCTTTCTCCGGGTTGGTATAAGTGGCTGCATACTTTTGACTTTCCTTATAATGCTCTGAAAGTTCTTCTTCGGTTAAACCGTTCCCAACATGAAGATGTGTACACTCACCGCATTGAAGATATTTTCCACCATGAATTACCACAACAGGTTCTTTTGAACAAGTTCCACCACATACACTTTGTTCAACGCTTTTTAACGAGAAGATATCTACTGTTTTTCCAAAAGTTTCACTAATCGGAGGTTGCACTAATCTTTCAAGGTCCAGGTCGTGTTCTTTAATTACGACATCATTCATATAATCTAAACCTCCCAAGAAATATTAAAGAAGTTTCTCAAATCGTTTACTATCTTCAAACGGGCCGATGACTGCGAGATTTAACCTACTTGGTTTGAAAATACTTTTAGCGTAATCGCGTACCCCTTCAGCCGTAACTTTATTAATTTTCTCGATAGCCTCCTGCGGAGTCTCAATTTTTCGGAGCAACAGTTGCCTCAGGCCAAAATAGGCACCAACCGCTTTTGTGTTTTCCAAAGAAAGTGCCATATGTCCTTTGATATATTCTTTGGCTTTTGTCAGTTCTTTGTTCGTAATTTTATATTTTCCCGACGCCAAGCCATACATCTGATCGAGTATCACTTTAATTGACTCGTCGATTCTTTTTAAGTCAACACCTGCGTAAACACTAAGGTAACCTGTTTCTTTATAGTATTCACTTGACGATTTAACTGCATAGCAAAGCCCGCGTTTTTCCCGAACTTCTAAAAACAGCCTCGAGCTCATTCCGCCGCCTAAAATCGAATTTAAAACTACTTCTTCATATCTTTTCTCGTGACCTCTTTCCCGACCTAAAAAGCCCGCAATCAAGTGCCCCTGGTCATTTTTTTTGCTTTTCAAAAGAACTTGCGGTTTTTCTTGTAGCGATTGAAATTTTTCAGGCTCTTTTGTTTTACTGTTTTTTACACTTTTAAAATATTTTGAAGCTAGTCCAATAACATCTTTTCTTTTTACTCCACCGGCTACAGTCAAAAGGATATTATCTGTAAAGTAATGTGATTTTCTATAACTTACAAAGTCAGATTTTTGAATTCCGCGGACACTTTCTTTTGTTCCTATGATATCAGTTGCCATAAAGTTACCTTTAAATATCAGGTTTTCAAAAACATCGTCGATTTTTGCCATCGGAGTATCTTCATACATCGCAATCTCTTCGCAAATCACTCCTTTTTCTTTTTCAATTTCCTTAACATCAAGAATCGGATTTAAGACCATGTCGGAAAGAACATCGAAAGCAGTTTCAATCTTACCAACCCTTGCTCTAATATAAAAATTGGTCCATTCCTTCGACGTTGAGGCATTAAACTCCCCTCCAAATGAATCGATTGCCTCAGAAATTGCTTTTGCTGTGGGGCGCTTTTTACTTCCCTTAAAAACCATATGCTCAAGAAAATGGGAAATGCCACTAATTTTGGGATTTTCGTAGCGCGAACCAACAGCGGCCCAAACGGAAAGTGTTGCCGATTCGAAATTTGGAAGTTCAACGGTGATTACACGAAGTCCGTTCGGAAGTGTATCCAGCGTATAGTCCATGGGGAGATTATACAAAAATAGATCACGAGTGAAAAGACACAAGTTGAACACTAAGAGACAGAAGGTAAGATTTAGGATGTAGTTTGTAAGAATTTGGTAGCGAGAATATCAATCTAACTTTTAATTCATTCATCTGTTGTTTCGAATTTTGTCAGCAATTGACGGTTCCGAACCCCTGGCAGATTGAACTTCAACTAGTTTTCCATCTTTAAAACTCTGGATTGTATTTTGGGTAACCGTCAATGCTTGCTTAATATTCAAGTTTGGATATTTTTCCCGAATCTGGTCTGCAACATAATGATCTCTGGCGGGAGTACCATCAAAACTATGAACATCAGTGTGGTGACCGAATGTTGTACCAGTTACATACCTTGAGGGATCGTTTCCGGGACGATTTTTTAATAACTCACTCTGAACCTCGTTACCATTGTACCTTGAATTTCTTGTTAAATGAGCTCCCGGCATATTTGCAACCTGCTGCCCAACGTCAGTATACGAGCCACTTCTTCCCCGATCGATCTGTTTGGCTTTATTCCAACCTTGTTGTACATTTACTGGAAGAGGAATATGTTTACCATCATACCCATAATATGTTTGCGAATCTTCACTTCCGGCCAAAGATTTTAGAATATGCCCAATACTTTGTAATAACGACGGTTTATGAGAATAACCATATAGCTGGGCGTGTTCGGTAGCTAATTTTGTGACATCTTCTTTCCCGTAAGCAGCATTGACGCTCGCATAACCCTTTTCGCCTGTAGCAATAGCGGTAGCATTTACACCAATAACATTCATTCCGTTGATGTTCCCACTCGATATATCGCCCCTTGCTATACCACCTCTACGGCTGGTTTCCCGAGCTGCGACTTCATCTATCATAACATCCAAACCTCGCCAAACATCATCTGGGGTGACAACAATACCCTTTCGTACAAGTTCTTGATATTGCTGGTATGTTTTCTCTGAAACGTCATCTATCGGAGTTCCATTTATCCTTATAACGTGAGCTGTAGTGTGGACTTTGAAGCTTTCATGCATGGAGAATTAATACTCGATTGTCGAACCGTCAACATTTATATTTCCTCCTTGAATATGTATCGAATCACTCCCCGCAGCTGCTGCCGCTGAATTACCGTGGGAATGCGCCTCAGCACTATTATGCGTTGCGTGTGCGTCCGCATCTCCGGAAGTAAAAGCAATCGGCCTGCCATATATATCAGCTTTTGGATATTCAACAGTAAATCTTCCAGCATTTGCACGTCTTGGCAATTTTGGATCAACTACATAAATTGTCTTTGTTTTTAATTGAGATTCGTCTGGATTTGCTCCTCTTCCCCTTCTGTACTCTTCAGTTGTCGTAACAGTCCTATTTGGTGGGTTGTGAATTGCGCGGTCGATAAGCTCCTGACCGGACGATAAAGAACGCTCTCCTGCTTGTGTACCCTTATCAACAAATTCAGCAAAACCTTGAGTCAAACGATCAACAGTATGTGGATTTATTCTTTCTTGTTGTAATGTGTTGTGCAAATTTTGTACTAGATTTATTGTTGCATCACTCTGACCCCTTGCAGCTATTTCAATTGCCCTGCCTTTACTTTCCATCAAATTAGCAAGTCCATCAGATAGTCTTTTATACGCAGCGGGAGATATATTTTCAAGACTTCGATAAAATGCTTCTCTTGCAGAAGGACTTAGACTTCCGGCATATCTTTCAACGTAAGGCATAATTTCACCGCTCTGACCTTCGCGTTCCTTGCCGCCACCTTTATTAAATAGATTACTAATCCAGCTCATATTTATGACGCGCATTCTATCACAAGTGCATCATGGTGGTCAAGCGCGAGAATAAAATATATATATCCTATAAACAATAATTAACAGGTATTGTCTTAAGTATGGTAAAATATGCGGTATAAAGTATTAATGTTCAAACAAACGAGAATTATTAATACATAAGGCTAATTTGAATTATCAATTATATAATTATATAATACCCTATATTATTAGATAATAATTATGACAGGCGAAAAAAAAGAATACGAATTGTTGGGTTACAGTTCTGAAAGAGAGTACCGTCAGGCTCTAAGTAAGAAATATTACAATCCCCTGCGAGGGCATTCCAAAAAATATTATGAAGAATTAAGCCATCGGTATCATGAAGAATTGCCAGATCTTCTTCATCAAAACAGAATCAGGAGACAAAACGAACTTACAAGTTTGGAGGAAAGAGATGCACTTCTAGCGATCGAAGAAGCGCGCAAAAAACTCAGTCAACGGGGTATCGAGGTCAAAATCAATAAAAAGAGAAAATCAGACGAACCAGCTCCATCCGCAGAACCACAACTTGATATTGGCCGTCTCGCTGACCTAATGCAACGTTCTGGAAGTTACGGACGTCAGCTAATCCAAACTGTAGCCGAGTTGGGTATCACGCCACATAACATCACTGATCCGGATAAAGTTGAACAAATTACCAATCTTCTTCATGATAAAACTTCGCCGAAAGAACAAGGGCCTGTTATTACCCACACAGGAAGAACAGTACTAGGCTTGAAGCTAGGCAGACATACTGAAACACATGATTACTCTCCAAACCAGGAAGTACAAGAACCGGAAGAGGATGAAATCTACACCGAAACAAGAACGTTCTTGGATAGGGTTTTTGGACGAAAAGGAAGAAGGAGTTAATAGAACAACTCGTTTATACCAAAATTGACAGAAAATCGAAAAAATGTTACATTATGGGATATT
>LBWP01000024.1 GCA_000993685.1 Candidatus Woesebacteria bacterium GW2011_GWA1_39_21 | reverse complement strand
ATAAGTGTTTCGCAAAAGCCGATTAATTTTGGGGTTAATATCTGTGTTGGAGAAATCGGTAAATCCTGCTACAACTTTTTCAAACAAATGCTTCTTGGCGCAAAACATGTTAAAACTGCCTATATCGCCCACATTGACGACGACACATTATATGTCCCCGAGCATTTTCAACACCGCCCAAGTAGTCTTAACGCTTTCACCTGGAACTCAAATTCCTGGATCGGTGGCGACAAATTGTATTGGCACCCCCAAGAAGATTTATCGGGAATGTTTTGCCACATCTCGCCTACCCAAGCCTTGATTGACAACTTGACTCCGAGGTTTATGAAGTTCCCAACTCAACCCCGGGACGACCGTCACTTCGGTGAACCGGGGAAATTTGACAGTGAATTTGGCATTCAAAATGCCAGAGTGGGAAAATTTGCTACAAAACTTCCATTAATTTCTTTTGAATACAGGGGTTCATTAAACGGCAAGAGAAAGCGTTTTGGTCTGACTGACCCAAACTCATACAAATATGAACTCGAATACTTCGGCAGTGCGAAAGAACTTTATCATAAGTACTGGTCATAGGCCCACAATTATGGTAAAGATAATTCCATAATTCATTTCAATAACCAGCAATGCAAAACAAGACCAGCGACCCCGTCGCAATCATTTTGCCCAACTACAATATGCCGGAAGCAGCAGATGTCATCGGTGACTATATTGAAGCTAATATAAAGTATCCGCATAAATTAATTGTTGTCGACAACGGGTCAGATCTTGTCCCTCCATCAAAATGGACGTCGCTTCTTGTTAACGAGAATATTCAAACCACAGCAGGTTGGCTGATGGGACTTTCTTATGCTGATTATCTTGCTAATAAACATCACGCAAAATTTTTTGCGTATTGGTTGTTAATCACCTCTACCTCTTTTGGTGAAAACAAAGGTGATATTTTATCTCCGCTGGTTGAATTTTTAAAAAACAACCCCGACGCAGCAGCAATAGCCCACTCCGTCACCAAAGACTCAACAACCGGGTGGAAACATTTGTTCGACAAAGGAACAGGCTCTCCACGCCAAACCTGGATGCTTGATAACATCTCCACCCTCTACCGTGCCGATTGGTTTGACAAAACCGGAAGGTTCGATCCAAAAATGCAATATGCTTGGGGGTCCGATCTGGAAACAAGTTATCTCGCACGAAGCCAGGGTAAATCGCTTTGGGTTTATGACGGATTATCGGTAACCAAAAAAAGTGATATTGCCTATCAAATGAACCGGATGCAAATGTCCGCGAAAGACCGCCACCGTTTGGCAACAGAAAATATGACTGAGGTACTCAAAAGCAAATACGGAAATAATTGGAAGAATATTATATACAATAAATATGTCAAGCCGAGTTGGTATTAGTTTTCAAAATGTACACCAATGCTTTTTTTAAAATTAATGACCCCAATAGCACTTCAGTAGCCAACATCCCTATCCATTCGAGCTGGTGGTCCAGACAGTACGAATATCCATGGGCATTTGAATTTGCGAAGCCAGGGTTAACGGTGGCCGACATGGGGTGCGGATATACATACCGGCCTTTTAAAAACATGCTGGCAACAGTTTGCAAGAAAGTATATGCAGTTGATTCACGCAAAGAGGCGCTTTCAATGAAGATTGCAGAAAAAAATATTGATTTTGTTCTTGCTGACTTTACAAAACCGCTAACTACAATAATCCCAACGAAATTAGATCACATCTTTTGCTTGAGCGTACTTGAGGAAGGAGTCAATTTACAAAAAGCCTTAGAACAATTTAAAAAACTGCTCAAAGCTGATGGTTTGATTATTCTGACATTCGATGTAATTGCCAATCCGGATAAACCAGTTGGAAAATATCAAGGGGTCAATCTCGACAAATTTTTTAAAGCAGTTAAAAAGGTTAATCTAAAGGTTGTTGGCGGAATGGATTTTTCTCTCGAAAGAAGACTTACCCACCCTGAATGGAACCTCTCCCCATTCCACTGCGTCCTCTGTCGCGCAGATTATCCTTACAAATTCAAACACCATCAAAAAACCTCGAGTGTTTTGAGATGGGTTAAGAAAAATTACATTAAAGGCAATGGAATTGCGTCCTGGCCAGGATATTCCGCCTACCCGGAAGTAACGGGTTATTTAATCCCCACACTCTTGTCGCACGGTGAGGTAAATCTGGCAAGAAAATTAGCAAACTGGCTGGTAAAAGTCCAAGATAAATCCGGCGGATTTTTGGGGTTAGACGGAAAACTGAGAAGCTTTGACACTGCAGCGGCGCTTCGGGGATTGGAAATTGCAGTAGGTTATTTCTCGGATAAGGAGCTTGCCAAAGCAGTCGATTCAGCTGGAAAATGGATTGTTGAGAACACACTTTCAGAAGACGGCCGGATTTTCAGCCAACCAGATAAAAAAGAGTTATGTAACTATTCATTACGCGTTAACGGTATTTTAGACATCAAAGCACGTTGGATTGACAATAGAAACCCAAGCTGGCCCTTTCTTTCTCATGCCGACCGCTCGCATTACATAGCTTACGCTCTCGAAGGATTCTTAGCACTCGGATTGGACAGCGAAGCGAAGAAAGTATTAGCAAATGTTGAAAAAGGTGTGATAGGGCCGGGATTCATCGCGTATCAGGTCGGTGAAAACTGGACACCACAAGCAAAATATGCTTGTTATACGGCAACGGCACAAGTCGGACTTCTGCTAACAAGACTTGGAATTAAGAGTGAATTGCAAAAAACATTCTTGGGTAATTTATTTAACGCTTTGGACAAAAATGGCGGTTTACCTGCGCGCAACGGTTCAATGGCGACTTCATGGACGGCAAAATGGTTGTTGGATTTTGAAGATGCCTTTTTCGACGCCGAAGTTGTCAATTTCTTAAATCAATTGTCAAAATATGCTCTACAAGGTACTTGAACAAAAATTTTCACCGGAATTTGACATCGATGAAAAACATTGGAAATCAAACCACAAAGCGGGAATTTCCGGATGTTTTAGAATTCGCAATGAAGAGGAGTTTTTGGAAGACGCAGTTGTTTCTCACCTTCCACATCTTGATGAGGTTGTACTGGCGGTACAACCATCTGAGGATAAAACTCTTGAAATTGCTGATAGGCTTCAACGGTACAGTTCAAAAATAAAGGTTTTCAAATATCCTGTTGCATCTCATTTCATCGACCACCCACAATTCAGTACCGATCCTCCCAATTCAATTTATTCTTTCGTTTATTTTTCTAACTGGGCACTGTCAAAATGTTCACATCAATGGATTGCTAAAACCGAAGGAGATGTTATATGCCTTCCGACATTTTCTGAAATTGTTAAAGATGTTATCAACAATCCAACAACAATTTGCTACTACGGTCGATACATTTTGAATGTAGCCGGTACAAAATGTAACAAAATTAGTTTTCAAAAACCAAGAAACCATGGGCTGGATGAAGCAGTATTCAATAACAACCCGGATTTATATTATTTTGAAAATGTTGGCAAATGGGAGGCTATTCGTGCCCACCACATCAAATACAACGGATTTTCAGCACTGCACACGAAGCGCTGTAAGAAAAAGTACCGCAAAGGTATTCCAGGTGAAGATTGGGTAGATTTTACCAGAGAGAATGTGGGGCTCGCCCTTTCGAAATACAATTCAAAAGTCGACAGATATAAAGGACCCGACAATCCGCTAGGTCCCGATTGTCTATTTATACCAATGCATACTTAAGGAAACCCCGCCTTAAAAGGCGGTGAGGATGTCATATAATAAGTATTTAATATTTTTGAATATTCACTTTATTTAAAATAGCAATAACTACAGCAAATCTAGGCAAAGGTAGCACTCACCCCCCACTACATGCTAAACAAAGCGTGCCTGCTAATATCTTCCACTTCGACGATACAAACTTCCCTCCAAGAATGAAGGCTATGTCTCCGGGGCTACAAACAATTCTTCTGAAACTATTCCTCTGGCAAATTGTACCGGGATATGATTATTACCTTTGGACAAATGAATCGTTAAAAGATGGCGGTGTTATTCAAACATTTCTTGATAGCAAGCGCGATTTTACCGCCAAATCATCAGATCTTTTTATGTACAAAAACACACCAAGAGTTCAGGAAATGCTAAAGCGGTGGTGGTACTTAGTCACCCGTTATGATATAGAAGATAATCTGGCTATGAAAAAGGCCTCTGCCAAATTTAAACTCTGATGCAATATTTTACCAACTACTCATCACATTTTGCCGTTTTGACAAAAGTCATGACGGCGAGTGGCGGTCCGGTTCTCGAAGTTGGCATGGGGATTTTTAGTACTCCACTTTTGCACTGGCTTTGTTTGGATCAGGATAGAAAATTGACCTCGCTTGAATCGGCCGAAAAATATTATAAATTAAACAGACGCTTCGCTTCCCCCAACCACGAGATAATTCTTATTAAAGACTGGGACAAGTTCAATTTTAATTCAACTTGGGATGTCGTCTTTGTCGACAATGATGATCAATGGCGTGCACCAGTTGTCAAGAAAGTCGCAAATTCAGCAAATTATATTGTGATACACGACTCTGACGACCCGACATACAACTACGAAAGCATTTTTCCACTTTTCAAATACCAATATCACTATACAAAAGCCCAACCCAATACTTCAGTACTAAGTAACACTATAGAACTTTCTTGGCTTGATGAAGTTTAAAAAGATTTGATTTTTACTTAAAATTACGATAAATATAGTGATACAAAACATAACGTAATATGTCGGATTATGACTTAAGCATCCTCATTCCCTCACGCAATGAGATGTTTTTAAAAAAAACTATTGACGATATCCTGCAACATAAAGAAGGAAAAACAGAAGTGATCGCCATTCTTGATGGTGAAGCACCGGTTGAACCAATCCCCGACCACCAAGATGTAAAGCTTATTTTCCACCACGAAAGCGTCGGCCAACGAGCCGCAACAAATAACGCTGCGAAGATCTCCAACGCGAAATATTTGATGAAATGCGATGCTCACTGTGCTTTTGACCAAGGTTTCGATGTCAAGATGATGTCTGAAATGCACGACGATTGGACGATGGCTCCAATGATGAAAAATCTGCATGCTTTCGATTGGGTTTGTCCGGAGGGACACCGAAGGTATCAGGGACCAAGCGGACCGTGCAAAGCCAGCCTGCCGAATGGGCAGGAATGTGGTAAGGAAACTACGCGAGATATCCTCTGGAAGGCTAAAGACAGCCCGAAAAGCGTTTCCTATTGTTTTGACTCCAGTCCCCATTTCCAATATTTTGGTGAATTTGCCAAACGCCCCGAAGGCCAAGGTGATGTCACAGAAAGCATGTCGCTTCAAGGGTCGTGCTTTATATTGACGAGGAAAAAGTATTGGGAGCTTGGGGTTTGTGATGAAAATTTCGGAAGCTGGGGAAGTCAGGGGATCGAAGTTGCCGTTAAAACCTGGCTTTCCGGCGGACGTGTAATGATCAATAAGAAAACCTGGTATGCACACATGTTTCGCACACAAGGAGGCGATTTTAGCTTTCCCTACCCCCTTTCGGGTACCGACCAGAAAAAGGCACAGGACTTCGCACGTGATCTTTTTTTTAACAACAACTGGCCAAAACAGAAAAGGCCTCTTTCGTGGTTGGTGGAAAAATTCTGGCCCGTCAAAGGCTGGAGCGAGGAAGATTTACAAAAACTAAAAGCAAATACTTTCAGATTTTCAAACGAGACCTTCATAAAACTTCCTGAGGAAGAGCCGGGGAACAACGACTCGATTACGGGAATCATCTATATGGCCGCGGATACTAACAGTGACAATAGAAAAGCGACACCTTCCAAAAAAATTCAGCCCAAAAAGGGAATTATTTTCTATACAGACAACCAGCTCAGAATAAAAATTGCCCATAGAGTACAAAAACAGCTTGAGATGATAAGTAAAGAAAAAGGCCTTCCCATCGTCAGCTCCTCTCTGAAAAAAATGGGCTTTGGCGACAAGAACATTCACTTCCCCTCACTTAAGCGCGGGTACTTTGCAATGTTCAAACAAATTCTTGGGGCTTTAGAAAACAGCGACGCAGAGATTGTCTTCTTATGTGAACACGACGTGCTTTATCATCCGTCACACTTTGATTTCACCCCACCCAAGAAAAATATTTACTATTACAACCATAATTGGTGGAGACTGCGCGTTAGCGACGGTTTTGCAGTCCACTGGGACGCCAACCAAGTGTCGGGTCTTTGTGCATACCGTAGCTTCCTTCTGGATTTTTATAGAAAACGTGTCGCTGAAGTAGAAAAAAATGGATACTCGAATAAAATGGGTTTCGAGCCAGGGGGAAGGAACACCGATATGACACAAGCTTGGAAATCCGAATTTCCAAATATCGATATCAAGCATGGTCATAACTTAAGTAAGGATAAATGGAGCCTGAAAGATTTCCGGGACAAATCCACCTCAAAGGGTTTTGCTACAACCACCCAAATCCCCGGCTGGGGAAAAACGATAGATATGATAAAGCATTTACAATGAAAGAAATTTAATTAAAAAACCTACAGATATTTAATATTCGCTTCTAGTAATTTCAAAAAGTTTTGGCAGAAATTGTCGACAAACCCAATATCTCTAAAGAATGGTCTCAAATCATTATATAAATCTCTGGGATCAACTTTCTCCATTTTCCTCAAAATCTTTTTTCTTAACTCTCCTCCATCTTTGATGCCGAGTAAACCGTTAATTCTTTGAGAATTTACTCTTATTCCCGTTTTTTTAGCCTGTCCCAACATCCAAATTAGATCAAAAACATCTCTTCCTTTAAATGACACAGACTGTTCTCCACCTCTCTTGTATTCTCGGGTTAAAAACGCCGCAATCTTGTTAGCCAAAAGCGTCCCTAAATCATAAGTTTTAGCCAAAAAAGAGAAATCATAAGCAGAGAAAATCTGTGTTTCGGTATTAAAATTCCTATCCTTGTTGAAAGAAAAATCCAGTCGCAAGAACAAAATGTCGCTGTCACCTGTTACCGCGAAACCAATTTCTTTCAAAACCGGAAATTTTAAGAATACTGTTAGATTTTTAAATTTTAAGCCAAGATCTTTGTACTGCATTTCTTTTGCAAAATATTCTTTTAAATCTTTTTGAAACTCGTCAAAATCAAAACTTGTAGCGTTAATGTCGAAGTCGAGGTCCTCTGAAATTCGAGGCAATCCATAAAACTTTCTGAGGCAAGTCCCTCCTGTAAAAATAAGATTCTTGTAAGAAGATGTATAAATGAAGTTTAAAACAAAAACCTGGAGCTCTTCTTTGAGTAAATTTCTAACAAAATCTCTATTTGCAATACTTTCGCTCCTTGTAATAACTTCTTTTAAATCTTGTATTACCATTTTAGTTTTGTTAATTCCTTCTTAATTTTATATATCCCGGAATCAAAAACAATTTTTTTAAACTCCTGTTTATCATTTTCATTAAATTGATCCCAATTAATTCTTAAATTATCCATATTTCCCCTCTTCCTAAAATATAGGAAGTCAAAAAGAGCTTTGGCTTTAGTCGCAAATTTTATTCTTTTATTCTCGAAGTCGATAACGCTAAAACCACCAAAAAGATCGTCTCGCATACTTTTGTAAATAAAGCTTCCCAGCTTACTTTTATAGGTTCTCCCTGTTTTTGTTGTAATCGAGGTAATCGCGTATACCCCTTCAGGAATAACGCCAAACTTGGAAAGAGCATATTCCAGGGAAATATATGAAGGAAATCGGATAATGTTTGCCAGATATTCAAGATATTTCTCCCTAAGGTCCGGGTTCTTGGCTAAACTTAATAAATACAAACGAGAAACGTAAAGCCCTTTTTTTAAGGCGATTATTTCTCCATTTTTCAGAAGTTTTTTGATCCAATAATTTAAATTCTCCCCTTCTTTACCCAAGATCTCGCCGAGAGTAATTTTATTAAAATAAGGCAATTGTTCCATAATTAGTAGATAATTTTACTAATTCTGGAGCAGGTATACAGTGTTGTCAATGGTCTTTTTACTTCATTACATCAAATCAATGATAATCAATTCGGGAATGGGAAATTGAAACTAAGCTAAAAGCGGCAAATATTAGGGGGGGCAAAATCTCCGGCTGGGGAAAGACGGCTGATCTAATTAAAAGATTTAATTAAGGCCGGACAGGTTTTAAAAGTATTGCATAATTATAATAGCATGCTATTATCAAATAGAGCATAATTAACTGTCCAAATGAGAACAACAAAGCAAATCATTTTTTATACTGACCACAGATACAATTTCAAATCATCTGTTCGAGCACAGAAAAAGCTGGCAAGCATTAGCAGTTATCTTAAAATCCCCATCATCAGTGTTTCACTAAAAAAGCTGGCGTTTGGGGACAAAAATATCTATTTTCCGCACTTTAAGCAAGGCGACCAATTTCTATACAAAGAAATTTTGTCAGGCTTGGAAAATAGCAGAGCTGATATCGTCTACCTTTGCAGCCCCGATGTCCTATATACGCCTTCTCATTTTGAATATACACCTGACAATCAGAATTTTTTTTATTTCAATACAAACATCACTAAAAATCCGAGTAAAGAAATCGCTACACTAAGCGGTTCCCGGAGTCTTTTGATTGACTATTTTAAAAAGCTTGCAAAAAATCCGGTGAAGAACCCAAAAACCGCGTTTTTGAAAACAAGATTTTATAAATCCTTCGAACCCCTCAAAATGATGGCGTAGTTAAAATCTAAGCCGAATTAACTCCAATACGAAGCTCACCGATCTGATAAAGTTGAATAAAAAAAAGGCCTTAATCTTATTTTATGTGCAGAATAACATCTATCATTTATTTAAAAAGACTTTTCCTGCAGTATCAACAATTTGCAATCGATAATTATTTCTTATGACATAAGATGGCAAATAGGATTGTAAAAATACGG
This sequence comes from Candidatus Woesebacteria bacterium GW2011_GWA1_39_21, assembly GCA_000993685.1. Classification (GTDB taxonomy): domain Bacteria; phylum Patescibacteriota; class Microgenomatia; order UBA8517; family UBA8517; genus GWB1-38-13. The sequence continues at coordinate 1,547 of LBWP01000024.1, read as the reverse complement.
GTATTGACATATTTTATTATATCAAACATTCCCCCATTCAAGAAAGATGAGATTCCCGCAGGGGAAAAACTTCTGACCTCATAAAGAAATTTCATTCATCCCCAATTAGATCGGGTTTTTGTTGAAATCATAGTAAAAAAGTTCCTGTAGTTTTAACAAATACTGATATAATGTTTTTAGCCGTCGTAAGTAACGGCTTGTCTGTTATGAAATACGATATTTACTAAAAAAGATTTATTATTTTAAAAAGAAAAATGCTTTTTAAATAATTTCGAGAGGGGTGACAAGTTATGAAAAAATATTTATGGAGAATTTACTACGGGGACGGGACGACCTTTGATAATACCCAAGGGAGACCTGAAGACGCTCCTCCTGTTAATGTCCAGGTAATTATTCAGCCAAACAGAGAAAACGGCAGGCAAACTATTCATTCCTGGGATTGGTATTACCGCAGGGATAATTTTTGGTATGGCTGTGATACCTGGGGACTTTTTGACCAGCTTCTTTGGAATAATGTAACTGCGGTAAAACAGGGGCGCATGATGCGTAGTGAAGAGTTCGACAGAATAATGAAAAATGCCATGGCAGACCCAGATTTCTCTCCACAGACCGCAAATATTTCCAAAAACAAACCAAAACAAGCTTATGGAGAGGGTTCTAACTATGAAGAATAAATTAATTGCTAATTTTATATATAAGGCTACAGATCTAACCTATAAACTCCTGAGGACATTTATAAGTCAGGAGAAACTTGAACAATGGAAACCGGTACATCTTTGTTGGTGGTTTATTAAAAACCGGTTACCAGTTCCTAACTATTTTATAGCTGGCGCAGTGTTCACTCCTTCGGAGGATGAATATAGATTTGCCGAAGACGGAACAATAGGTTCGGAGACCTTACTAGGCACTCAATCAACTTCTTTTGGTAGAACAATAACAGCGGATAATTTAATTTGGCTTCGTGTACAAATACAGGAAAACGGAGGGAAAGCCGGAGGGGTGGGCGATGACTGGCAGCTTCAGGTTCAAAAAGGGGCTTTAGGATTCAATGATGTCAACGCAACAAGTACTTATGTCAAATCAGGCGCCGGTACCCCTGCCGACGGGGATGCAGTAAGCGCTTCCCGTTTGACGGGTGGTTCGGGCACTTTTCAAGCCGGTGTTTATGACGAGGTTGACGGACAACAAACCAATTTCAAACTCAACGCAAGTGTGTATACCGAGTTTATCTGGTCTTTAACTCTTACTTATGCTGAACTTACAAATGGCGACTCTTTAACGTTCAGAGTTTTGTTAAACGGAGCAGATACTGTTACCCACAACGTTACACCAACTTTAACAATCACAAAACTAACCCCATCGGCATCATTAAGTCCTTCAGCATCTGCATCAGCATCATTATCTCCCAGTGCATCATTATCTCCCAGTGCTTCTGCATCTGCCAGCCTCTCTCCATCTGCCAGTCTTTCGCCAAGTGCGAGTGCTAGTCAAAGCTTATCTCCATCCGCATCCTTGTCACCGTCAACCAGTGCAAGCGCTTCATTATC
>LBWP01000023.1 GCA_000993685.1 Candidatus Woesebacteria bacterium GW2011_GWA1_39_21 | reverse complement strand
GGACGGAGCTTAACGGATAAAAGCTACCCCGGGGATAACAGAGTAGTCGCACCCGAGCGTCCATAGCGACGGTGCGGTTCGCTACCTCGATGTCGGCTCAACGCATCCTGGGGCTGAAGAAGGTCCCAAGGGTCGGACTGTTCGCCCGTTAAAGCGTTACGTGAGCTGGGTTCAGAACGTCGTGAGACAGTAAATAGTTCAAGCGGTCTCATTCCTCGACGTAACTGAAATGTAAATCGAGTGTAAGTGGTGACTTTTGTTATCAACAACCGTTTCTAAGGATATTTGAAACGGTTTAATTTGATTAAAAGATTCAAGAAAACCGTGGACGTTTAGTACACGGATGAATTGAACCTGTATGTAATTCTCCCTTAGGGGAGAAACCGAGGATTAATAATCCTCGGAGAATTTCTATTTGAATTAAATTTGATCTTTTTGTCTATATAGAACGAGGAAATATAAATCTGATCCCGATCGAGTCAGACTCGACGGGACCGTGCACATTTTGTGCATGGCTAAATGCTGGAAACTCCGGTGTATCCTGTGCTACCATAATTTAATGGTAAAAAAGCAACAGGTGCGGACAATCAGCAGGAAAGGTCAAAATGGTTTTGTAAAATTTGTAAAGATACTGTTAATAACAGTTGTGTTTTTTTTCATAGCAGATTGGTTTCAAAATCGAATAATTGGTTCAAATCAATTATCTGATTTTACCTTGAGGAAAATAACATCAATTATAACTCTATTAGTGACGATCTATATCTTATTCAAGATAAATTATAGAATTTACAAATCTTAACCTTTTTGAAATCCTCAACGACTATACGTCAGAGTACGTTCATATAAAATGAACGTAGAAGATATAGTCTGATCTCACGGGCGACCGTGAGTTCCGAGAAATCATTCGGAAGTAAAAACAAGTGAAGTATTAACATACTAAATGTCGGACTCTATCCGGTGGAATCGCAGAATCTTGAAGAGAGCTGTCCTCAGTACGAGAGGACCAGGATGGGGAAACCTCTGGTGTGCCGGTTGTCGCGTCAGCGGCATCGCCGGGTAGCTATGTTTCTAATGGATAACCGCTGAAAGCATCTAAGTGGGAAGCCAACTCTAAGATTAGGATTCAAGTGTGCGTGGCACACAACAGTTAACTCTTAACTGTTAACTTTTAACCTGTTTGTTTTATACAAATTGTTAATTGTTAATAGTCAATTGTTGAAGGTTGCGTGCTGCGCACGCATAGACTCCTGGAAGAATACCAGGTTGATCGGAAGGATGTGGAAGCCCCGTAAGGGGTTAAGCTAACCTTTACGAATAAGTCGAATAAAGATATATTACCTTGTGCCTTGCACAAGGAAATTACAATTTCCAAATTCCAATTTCCAAACAAGTTCCAAATTACAAAAACAGTAAGTATAGAAAAAATGTAATTTGTTAATTGATATTTGTTTATTATTTGTTATTTGTGATTTGCTGATTTTCTTGCGCAGAGCGCAAGGAACCTTTTCTCCCTAAATTAATAAAGTGCAAATTTTACGAGAGTAGAAGAGCGGGAGAGCATGAGAGTATAAGTAGGAAATATTTTTACTTTTACTTTTCTACTCTTTCACTCTTTTACTCTAATTTCAGAATATTGTCCTGGTGGTTGGAGCGAGGTGGTACTACCTCTTCCCATTCCGAACAGAGCCGTAAAACATCTTAGCGCGGACGATAGTTGTGGGGCAACCCACCGCGAAAATACGTCATCGCCAGGACTGTATTCTGAAACTAAATTAAATACGCATCCAGAATTTTATTATGACGATAAATCTGGAAGCTATGTGCCCCGTCAATCCGCTCCTCGAGCCGTATACGAATAGTATTAAAAAGGCGAGAGGTAAGAATGTTTGGGGTCAGGACAATGGGTTCAAATAAATCTTTAAAATAAACTTCAGTAACTCCCTAAATTAATAAAATACATTACGTTCATTCTTCCTGTGAAATTGGAAAGAAGGATATTGTGCTGACAAATTGTTTGTTGTAAAAATAAGTATATGGCAACACGGGATGATCAAGATCTTAGAAATATTAAAAACTTAATTGAAGTAACCATTGATGAAAGGATAGAAAGTAAAGGTTTGGTTACAAAAGATGATATCAAACATCTTCCTACAAAGGATGAGTTTTACAGCGAGACAGCAAAAATATATAAGAAATTGGATAATTTGGAGACAGAAGTAAAATTGTCGTCAAATAGGGTCTCAGAGCACTCAGATGATCTCGAGAAACTGAAAGATATTCATCCCGACTTCCGGCACGCTGCTATTTAAAATTGTTATGCAAAGTAGTAGGCGGGCAACTGTTTGCGGAACGCGCAGCCGAGTTTGACTCGGTCAAATGTGGCTTGAAGCCAGGACGTCCAGGTTTTCAATATTACGGATTGAAACAGTAACCACTCCTGTTGTATTATCATTTTTATGGGTTTAAGAGAGCGCTTGGGAAACTTTTTAGCGAGCCGCGGTAAAGAAGCCTCAAAAGAAAGACCTGTTACTGTATACGATGATAATTGGTGTTATGGTGTATATCACAGTCCGGGAGATTGGGAAGCTCACCGTCTAAAGAAACTTCGGGAATTCCATGAACACGACAAAGAAATGGAAGAAAAGAGAGCTCAATTAGCTAAAGAAATACTCCCTCCGCTTCCTACAATCTCTCCTTATGGAGGAGGTGGTAAGCTTACCGAAATACGCAATATTGGAGAGCGATCAGACCGCGACCGTGGTTGGACTATATGAAAAGAATCCAAGACGTTTCCACGTCGGACAAGTCAGATTGAGTCTCACTCGACAATTTAGTTTGACTGGACCCTGTCAAACGTAGATTTAAGCCGGAATTTCCAGCCGTTTATGCTCTCCGAATTATTATTGGATGCTTCTACAAAATTCCTAAAGCAATATTTTGCTAAAAAAAACTATTACAGAAATTACTATTCCGCGATTACTTTTTCCCTAAATTACTTATAGAATAGTTATGTTTGTTTATGGAAAACATATCAAAAAAATCATGAAACCCGGAATTTGTCCTTCCCGACAAAATTATAGTTCCGGACGTTTCATTATTAACACAAGTTCCTTTGCTTGTTTCAATAGATTTACGGAAACAGAGTGAAGTGGTGGGTCTTATGTCGCAATTTGTCGAGGAGGAAAAACGTTTGAACCCATACTACGGCGGTATGTTTATTAATGGCTCTGTTTCAAGAGCTGAAGCAAATAACGGAAGCGACATTGACGGAGTTCATGTGATAAGAGGATCGGTGCTTGCTAAACCTGATTATGAGTACGCTTGGCCAATTCAATTCCGACTCAGATCAGTCTTTGAGTTATGCTACGGCATTCCGATCCAGGACAACCGTCATGTTATCAAAGTTTCTGATATGAATTCGGTTAAACGGGGGACGGATGAATTCGATAAACACACCATTGCAGCGGGAGTAGATGGAGGTATTGTTGAGCAAATCGATCAAGAAACAGGATTCAAACACAGGGAAAAATATTCCAGCCAGAGAATGTTTAAATCAATGTCCGTTGAGTCTGGAGTACATCCATACCGTTTTCCTAAAGGCGGCGTATTTCCTTGGTGGACGGAATATTGTTTATTGGAGGGAGGAATGAAGAAACGAATCTGGTAATTAGCTTCAAATTCCTGATAAAAGAAGATTCTTCGTTTTTATTGACTCTTGTGACCGATGGGGGATGATAAAAGTCCATAAACCCATTCTGTTTTTTGATTATCTGAGGTTATCTTGCCTATATCAGATTTATTTGGCATAGTTGGGGAGGCATGAACTATTTCCGTCCACACTCTTCCTGCCATTTCGCTTTGCCAATCATCCCAATCGAAGCCGTCGTACCAATTTTTGTCACTTTCATAATCAGACTGTGAATAGTATTTGATTTCTCTTGTAGTAACTAATCCGAGAGGCAATTGGCCGATGTATTTTTCTTTTGGCATTCGCTTAGAATTAATAAGTGTCTTTTCCGCGCTTTTTTTCGAAATATATTCGTCATATTTTTTTTGAGAAAGTAAAGTTAAATCAAGACGGCTGTCTTTGACCATACCGAGTGCTTGGATAAGCTTTTCGGAATAGATTACGTCTTTTTTGGGATCTTGCTCTTTATATTTCACACAGTTTGGTAGGTATGGTGAAAAAAACGTAATTGATTCGTGACCCTCTTTACTATTTCCGGAATATGAAGTAAAGCCTTCGTTAAAAAGCCTATCATATAAGTACGCAAAGCTCTCAACAATAGATAAAACTTCTTTAGGGTCTTTTGAGATCCTTTTTGCAGAATTTAAGATTTCTTTGCTTACACTGTGTGCGGGATATTTGTTCTCGATCCTTTTGAGGGTAGTTCTAATTTCAGCGGCTTCAGGACTAAAGAGAAAGTCAAAATTTGTACGAAGATCATTTTTATGAAAGCCGAATTTACCAAGTTCGTAGTTTGACATTTGCCTATTAACGGGTAGATTTAGAGGTATTGTAACATAATTGTCAATTTAACCCATTGTTACCCTCTTGTTATAGATATAAAAATATTATAAAATTGACCTTCAAAACAGAAAGAAGGTTGTCCCGTATAATCTTCCTTTCCGCCTTTACAGTTCTATTCGAAAACGGTCCAAAGGGCGATTTAACGGGGCTGAAGTTTTTTAAAATAGAAAGAAGGTTGTTGTGAGTGGCGAAAGCAAAAATATCAAAGGGTAACGGAAACTCCAAGTCCAAGGATGATGATTCTCCGTTGTCGATGGACGAGCTTCTTTTAAAATATTCAGGTACTCCTTTTGCTTTAAAACGTGGCAATCGTGTCAGAGGCACGGTTGTTGAAAAGGAAGCAAAACGTATCTTAATTGATATCGGTGGAAAAGGTGAAGGGGTTGTTGCCGAAAAAGCATTCCAGGAAGCACGGGATTATATAAAAACTCTCAATGTTGGTGACGAAGTTGAGGCAATGGTTATTGTTGGCGAGACACCTGACGGATACACAATATTATCTCTTCGCAGCGCGATGCAAGACGCCGTATGGTTGAAACTTGAAAAAGCGGAAAGAGAAAAAACTAAACTAACCGTCAATGTTAAATCACAATCTCCATCAGGTCTGACGGTTGATGTTCAAGGACAGTTTGGCTTTATCCCAGCTTCGCAAATCGGTAAAGAACTCTCCAATAATATCAACAATCTAATAGGAAAAAACATTCAGGCAATTATTATCGATCTTAACCGCAGAGAAAATAAGATTGTTCTTTCCGAGAAGGAAATTTCCGAAGCGGAAGATATCAAACTTATTGCCAAAGCTACAGAGAAGATCAAAGAAGGCGAGATTCACGAAGGAAAAGTGCAAATGGTGACTAACTTTGGCGCCTTTGTAACAGTCGAGGTGCCACTTGGGAAAGATATTATTCCGGTTGAGGGATTGGTCCATATTTCAGAAATTTCTTGGGGCAAGATTGAAAACATTAATAGTGTTATAAAAGAGGGCGACAAGGTGTCTGTAAGAGTGATGGGTAAAAGGGACGGTAAACTTTCCTTTTCTATTAAACAGGCAGGTGAGGATCCTTGGACTACGGCTGCTAAAAGATTTAAAAAAGATGAAAAATACAAAGGTAAGATTGTCAGAGTTTCTGATTACGGAATTTTTGTTGAACTAGAGGTTGGTGTTGAGGGACTGGTGCATATGACCAAGATTCCCCCCGGGATGAATTTTAAAGTTGGCGATGAAATAAATGTAACCGTTGAAGAAATTGATACGGAAAGTAAGAAAATTGCCTTGGGACTGGTCTTAACTGCCGTACCTGTTGGATATAAGTAAGGCTTTAGAGTTAAGAAATAAGCTTTAAGCAGTTCGAATAACTCCAATAGAAAGCTTCATATTTGAAGAATATTAATTTTGAGACACTTGGTCTGGCAAGTGTTGACAAGAATGGGAAGATGAATCCAAACGACACTGTTGTAATTAGTGTAAGAAAAGTGCAGATGTAAATTATGAGCTTATAACTGTGACTAACCTCAAAATTAAAAACTACCTAGATAACTTCAGTTAAGTGAAATCCTAAACCATTGACTTTAAATCTATATGCAATTAATATTTCGTCAAATGGAAAGAGATCGTAAAAGTAAAGAAGAATTAGTTGACTCGTTATTGGCAGGAAAAGCGATTACCAATCAGGGTTTTTACGATATGCATGGAGATTTTCTATTTTACAAAGTTGAAGGTGGGGATTCAAAAGTAGATAAAAGAGGCAAAGGCTACGTTGTTGTTGTCAGAGATAGGACTGTAATTGGCAAAAGGGTTTCGAAGATTGCAATTTCCGCCCATGCAATAGGAAAAGGTGTTTACCTTGAAAGTTCGGATGTTGATGGAGAAGATTTACCGAAGCGTTGTGTTGAATTCTCACGAAGCGGATAAAGATTCTTATAACAACATCATATAATTAAAATTTATACTTCAGGCTTTGATGACTCCAATTCTTAATAATTTGTTATAATCCGTTTAATGGTTAAAAGCTCTTCAATGTATGTTTGCCAGCAGTGTTCGTACAAATCTCTACGTTGTCCCGCACAGAACTTACCCCGACCACTTGTCGGGGGGCGTTTATGCGGGATGGCGCTTTCTCTTTTTTGTTAAATTATGACCAAAGTAAATTCAAAATTTATCTGTCAGCAATGTTCTTACGAATCCCCTCGCTGGTTTGGGCGCTGTCCAGAGTGTGGGAGCTGGAATAGCGCGGTTGAGACAGTGCAAGAGTTTAAGAGTGGAAGAGCAGGAGAGTATAAGAAAAATGCGAAGGTGGGGGAAGCAAAACCGGTAAAATTAACAGAGATAAAAAACACTCAAACGAAAAGAATAGTTACTTGGATTTCGGAATTAGATAGAGTTTTAGGCGGGGGAATTGTTCCCGGTCAGGTAGTTTTAATTGCCGGAGAGCCAGGGATAGGAAA
>LBWP01000022.1 GCA_000993685.1 Candidatus Woesebacteria bacterium GW2011_GWA1_39_21 | reverse complement strand
GCATATTTATTGGCAAGATTTACAATGCCTGGTGAACCCAATTCTTCTTCGCCTTCGATGATGAATTTAAAATTTATATTTGGTCGTTTCTTTTGTTCAAGAAATTTTTTAACAGCCTCTATGTGAATTGTAATTTGCCCTTTATTATCTGTAGCTCCGCGGGCATAAATTTTTCTTTTGATTATCGTAGGAATAAAAGGCTCAGTCTTCCACTCAGTCAGAGGTTCGGCGGGTTGGACGTCGTAGTGACCGTAAATCAAAATAGTAGGAGCTGAGGGATCTGTAATTAATTGTCCGAAAACCGCATCGTGACTTTTGGCTTTTAAGATTCGCGTTTTAAAACTCATCGTCTTGAGTTTGTCGGTTATAAACTCCCTTGCACGTTTCATTTCAGGCAAATAATCTGACTGTGTGGAAACACTCTTGATTTTCAAAAACTCGACGAGCGTTTTGTAGCTATTTGACATTGATTTCTTTTGTTTAAGTTATTAAGTTTACTGCGTTTATAAAAAGGAGAATTACCCTGCGCTTCTCGTCAAATAATGGTCTGCTGAAAGCAAGAACTTACCGCCGTGCTTTTTGTATTTTGACCAGTAGTTTTTCTTTTCAGCTCTTTTGTTAGAGGTACCAAGCCAGAGTGTAGCGTCCTCAACCTTGGCTCTAAACGACCTGATAAAGTCGACAATTTTTTCGAAAAAAAAGATATGATAAATTCCAGGTTCCGCCGTGACCTGCATTGCGGCAATTGAAACTTCTTTGGAGAGATTTTGCGTCGAGTTTGCCAACATGACAATTTCGTCGGTCAGAATCTTAAGCTGCATTCTTAACTCATTGGTTCTTTTTTGAACTAGAGTACGTTCTTCCTGAAACAGTGTTCGTTCAAACGATAGCTGTTTCTTAAGCTTGTTTTCTTCTTCGCTTTTTTGTCTTACCGCCGGATTGAATTCGGCTGACATTCCTGGGTAAAGTTCGCCAGAATTAATATTTGGTGACGCTTGTGGACCGAAAAGTTGATCCATAAAATCCTGGGGCATTTTTGATATAAGATCTTTCTTAAACGAATTTGCGGTTGATGTCCCCAGATCCTTGAACGCCTCAATAACGTTAGGATTTTTTTGTGATCTGTTTTTGCCTTGGCCCTTACTTTGCGAGTTTTTCATACCCTATAATACTGACAATTAAGGCTATTTTATAATAAAGCGGCAAGGAAATCAACCCCGACTTGTAAAATTACACAAGTGTCAAGAGAGAGTCGAGGGCTTTTCTGCGTAGAAGAATTGTGCGGATGACTCCGCGCTGCTCCGGCAAATTCATATTTGCACTTGCATTGGGGTCGTTTGAGCTGGCTGAAATTGCCTCGTCAATTTCTTTATCGGTAACTTTTAGTTTTTCTTCTAGACCGATTTTTTCCAGAATCAATTCAACTTTAATTGCGTTTTCCGATTGTTTTGCGTATTCTTCCCGAAGTAGTGTGGCTTCTTTCCCGATTGATTTAAGGTAGCCCTCAAGTGTAAGTCCCAGTTTCTCGATTCTGGCAAGAAGCTGTGAAAGTCTTGAATTTACTTCTTCATCAATCAGGACTCTTGGAACTGTTACTTTTACAAAACCTAGCAGAAAATCGATAATTTTTTGCTCTTTTTCCATCCTCGATGGCTCTTTTTCTTCCTTTTTGTTGTCTTTCGAGTCCGGGGTCCAAATTTTTGTTTGCGTGAGTAGCTTTTTAATTTGTGACTTGTAGTCACCGAGTTCAAAGGTTGGAATTTCACACAGAACGGCTCTGACTTGCCAATCTCGACCGTCCTCAGCACTTACAAGTTCGAAGCGGGGGTAAATTGAGGGCTTAATCTTTTCTGCTTGTATTGCGTCGGAAACTAACTGCGGAAGAATTCCCGACAAGGTTTTCTCGAGGTATTTTTCTCTGGCAACACTTTCTTTAACTTTTGAAAGAGGGGCCTTTCCTTTTCTGAATCCGGAAACCTCCATATCTTTCCCCAATTCAGTAAGCGCGGCTTCTTCGTTTTTAGAAATAATATCTTTTGCGATGGTGAAAGTGATTTGTATTGTCCCATCACTTTCTTTCGCAACACTGTAATTTTTTGTTGGCTTATTGTCCATAGACAGACTGTATTATATAAAAATTTCTTTCGTAAATACAACAAAAACTGAAAATCGGCGGTGTTTAGATCCTACGAAGGGGGGGTTAGATCAACCCTTATGCTGTGTCCGAAATGAGATGTTTGAAAATCTTTGCCCCTTGCCATAATTGGCTTTTGAACTACCTGGACCAAAAATGCTGCCTTTTAAATACCCTGTGCGATTTTCCGGTTTGTTTGCGTTTGTTGTAGTTTTTGGTTTGCTGGGTGTTTTTAACATATTTTATCTGTTTTTGTTTTCAGCCAGCCTATTGAGAAAAATTGAAACCAAAGTTAAGGCAATCGATGCAATAACGGCGGTTAAAAATCCACTAACTGTAAATCCTTTGACGATGTAGCTTACACCCCAAAGTAGAAAAACGTTTATAAGAAATGCCGTGACACCCAAGGTGACGATCGAAAGCGGTAGGAAAAGAATTTGTAAGACTGGTTTGATGAAGGTATTGACAACACCAATAACAATCGCAGTGACAAAAACAGCTACCAAACCTTCGAATTCAAACCCTGGAACAAGGTATGAAACAACGAGAAGGGCGATGACGTTAAGAGTAAGTCTGATAATAAGTTTCATAAATTAGTTAAAAGACATTTTTATTTTACATGATTTTTAAAAAAGTCTAAAGTCTGTTTTGCCGAACTGTTCCAATCGGGGTACATGTTGTGGTCAGAGCCAGGATGTGTAATGTAGTCAATGTCTTTACCAAGATTTTTGAGTCGTTTATATAGTGAATCACTCCAGTCGACGGGAACCGCGTCGTCATTTGTCCCCTGGTGCAATTGGATCGGGGAGTTAATTCTGTCCAAGTAGTTGGTTAAGGAGTATTTGTCTACGTCATAAAGCTTTTCGAATTTTGCAAGTTCGCTCCGGAGTAACTTTCCCTTGTCATCAGACTCGTCGGTATAATACAAGATTGAATATGGGAAGGGTTTTGAAACGGGAGCCCAAAGTGTCGTTGGATAGTCACCACCTGTAATTTCCAACGAGGTCAGCGCAATTTGTCCTCCGTTTGAATGTCCCCAAATTAAAATGTTTTTTCCATCCCAGTATGGATTTAACACCCCTTTCTCGATTGATTTGATGAGAGAAACGACTGTTGTGTATGTTTGAAATCTTGTTTCGAAAATGTTTGACGATTCGCGATCGGAGTTTGCATACCCCAAAAAATCCGGGGCGACTGTCACAAAACCGTTACTCGCAAGAAAACGTCCAATATTTAGTGAACCCTCTCCTGTTGAATAATTATCTTGATCAATGTAACCTCTGACAAGAATTATCAATGGGTACTTATTTACATCGTTAATTTTCGGAATATTTATAAGACCTGAGATGTGTTTAAATTCTTTACTCGTTGGATCGGCAACAAAAGCAAAATCAAATTTCTGTGCTGTATAGTCATCTGAATTTTCGAATAACCCAGTAGTTTTAAACTCTCCTTTAGGAAAATCAGTCGAACTCAGGTTTTGTATCGCATATTTTTCCAAAGGTTTATTGATAGCTCTGTTTATTAAAAGAATTTCAAACGGGTAGGTATTTAAACGAATTGCAACTAAATATCCAAAAACAAAGGCTACGGTTACTATGAAACAAACGCTTAAAATACTCTTGAAATTTGCCATTAAAATGATTTTACACTATTGACTCCAACAACCTGAATTATTAGTATTAGTTAACTCATAGGCTAACAGCCAAACAGAATTAATTTGTATCATGAGTGCGGCGAGGGTTTCAGCCCGATGACCCGCCGGCAACCCCGATGAAATACCTTTCGGATGGTGCCAAATCTGAACTTTGCAAAAGAAAGATACAGGGTAGTAATAAACTCTTTCTTTTACGAAAGAGTTTTTTTGTTTGTAAAGTAATAAATTATGACAAATTTGAATTATCAAAATTATACTGTTGAAAGCGTGACTTCAGGACATCCGGACAAAATCTGTGACCAAGTGTCCGATGCAATTTTAGATGCATGTCTATCTCAAGATCCGGAATCGCGCGTGGCGGTTGATTGTATGGGGGCACACGGTGCCTTTTACATCAGTGGTGAATTGACGAGCAGGGCGGAGATAAATCCAGTAAGGATTGCCAAAAGCGTTTATAAGCAAATCGGATACACTGATAAATTGAAAGTGACGGTAAATCTTGTTAGGCAGAGCGCTGATATTGCAATCGGGGTTGATGTTGGTGGAGCTGGTGACCAGGGTATTATGTATGGCTATGCGACTAATGAAACCGAGTCTTATATGCCCTTGGGTGTGGAGCTTGTCAATAAACTGACCAAAGGTTTGGAGGATTTAAGAAAATCGGGAAAGGTTGAATGGCTAATGCCTGATGGGAAAGCGCAAGTTACAGTTGATCGTGGAAGTGTGACAAAAGTGCTGATTAGCTGTCAGCATCGGGACAGTGTTGGACAAAACGAAATCGCAAAGACGATTGAGAGGCTACTAATTGAACCAATAATCGCCAAAAAAGGTAAGAATTATGAAATTTTAGTCAATCCAACAGGAAGGTTTGTAAACGGGGGCTTTAATGCCGATACGGGACTGACTGGAAGAAAAATAATGGTCGATAGTTATGGAGGCATGATGTCACACGGAGGTGGAGCTTTTTCAGGGAAGGATCCTTCGAAAGTCGATCGATCAGGGGCGTATATGGCGAGGTATGTTGCAAAGAATTTAGTCCACCGAAAACTTGGCAAACGTTGTTTAGTTTCAGTTTCTTATGCGATTGGGGTGTCTGAACCGCAAATGCTGTACGCAATTAATGAGGAAAATGAAGATTTGTCCGATTACGTCAAGAACAGTTTTGATTTCAGACCGCTTTCAATTATTGAAAAACTAAATTTGAGGCAGGCAATTTACCGTGAGACGGCTGCCTATGGACATTTTGGTCGCGCGGGTTTTCCCTGGGAAGAAATTGGAAATTGACATAGTATTTGACAATAAGGCAGCATATCCTTGTTTTCCTTCTTTATATCAACTAAATTATAATTGATGCGTAAGTTGTTGCCTTTAATAATTGTTGCATTAGCTGTCACTGCTTCATATTATTTATTTTTTTCTGACAAAAAATTTACCAGTCAAGGCTTGTTAACGAGTGTGGCTGTCTCAGAAGAGGAGAAATATTTTCAGAAGTTGAACGAAAATGATATTCAAAAAGAGGTATTCTTTTCCCTTCCGCAGCATCTTTTAAAACCAGCGTTTAATGGTAAGATATTCTGCTCGGATAAGCTTTTGGGATACGAATACTCTGGAAACGAAAAGATTATTAATGTCTTTTTGTACGCTTATTGTGAGGAGTATTACATCAAGATGGACGAGGTAACCTTAGGCAGTTCGTTGTCGACTCCGGTTTTGATGAGTTTCAGGATTGAAGAACAAAAATTGGTTTTTAATTTACAGACTGTTCCCAGCGAAAAAAATGTTTCAGAAATTTTTCCAAAGAAGTACGCGGATGAGCTGTCATCAGCCGTTGACGTTGTCCGGTTAGAACCTTCCCCAAAGACGCAGGCAGAAAATTACTTCAAAGGGAAGCTTGAGGTTTACTTTTAGGATAATTTGACTTTCTTACTCTGAATTTTACGAATTGCCTTTTTTGCTCTTTTTTCAGTTTTGCGCCTGGCTGTTTGCACATCCTCTAAGACCTTTTCAATTCCTTCTTCACCTTTTTTCTCGATATCTTTTGCAAACTTCCCCAATTTTTTTCTGATCTTTTTATTTGATAGAAGATATGCCGCTCCTCCTACAGCGGCCGCACCAAGTGCGCCCGCAAGCGTGCTTTTTAATAGTTTATTTTTCGCTGTTCTTTTCATCGGTTATCTCACCTGCCCTCTTTTTACCCTTGCCGTGGTTTTTGATCTTGTTGAGGATTTCTTCGATAAACGTGAGGATTTTTAACTTAATCTCATCCTGGGTAAGGGAAAAATTGTCAATTCCAACCTCAATCTTTAAAAGAATTCTTCGGACGATGTTAAGAATCTGAATGACGAATATAATGAGAATAACAACCGTAGTGCTGATTAAGATAAGTGAAACAATCAAGGCTGTATTTAATCCACCATCCATACTTAAAAATTAAAAATATTTTTAGCGATAGTAAAAATGCTAAACCCGCCGTAAAAAAGTATCGCAATAATTATTATAACTCTTCTTGTTGTTGATGGCGAAATTGACTTTGGCAAACTTTTTGTGTTGAGGATAAGAAGCAGAATCGAATAAATAAACATAGTTAGTGCGTTCATTACTGCGCCGATGATGACAAGGTTGAGAGGTTCGGTATAGCCAGCTAGAAAAACAGTACAACCAGCGGCTATTTGCAGCCAGAGAAATACATAAAACAGCTTTGACAAATGTTCCACCCTAAATTTATTAGGAGACGATAAAACCAGATTTTCGGAAAGAATTCTGCTTGTTGATGCTGTGACGGAAAATTGTGTACCAAAAAGCATCAGCGCAACGATCAGCAAAAATAATGTACCGACCGCGTAGAAACTATGCAGTGAAATGTATGAGCCTTCCTTGAAAAGAAAACTGATTCCGTTTTCAATTCCTTGCGCTTTATATGATGTTGTGAAAGCAAGCAGGCTTAACATGACCATCGTTACGGCTCCCGTGATCCAAAAGACGAGTGCGTGTTCTAAGTTGATATTTTTCCACCATTTTTTGAAAGTAGTTAAATTATTTTCTGTGTTTTTAAAAAGTCCACCCTCTAATTTCAGATCGTGTTTTTGATCGGAAAAGAGGCTGCTGACTTTTCCAGTATAACTTCCCATACCGAAGCCTTTTTCTTTAATATAGTATGACTGGGAAAGGTTAAGGTTGCCCCCCGCACCGGCATAAGCGAGTGCGCCCAAGAAAGTTGCGAACGAGATTCCGGTTGGCAAAAACCAAAAACCGTCCCCCTTCCCTACTAATCCTTCGGCTAGAGTCAGGTAATCGCCGGGTTTCGTCAGTAGAAGTGTCAGAATGAGTATAAAAGGAATACCGATTAAGATGAGAGTTTTTTGGAAAGTTTCTTGGGTTTTGTAAAGATATTTACCGACAGAAAGGATAATTCCGATGAGGATAAAAAGGGCCATCGGAAGATACTTGTTGTATTCAAGCCCTGTTGCGTATGCGAGAAGCTGGGCGGATGACGCGATTAATCCAGGCCAAATCCAGGGAATGAATGTGGTGAGAATAAACCAGAGTGGAGAAAATTTTCTAAAAATTCTTGTCAGCCCCACGAAAACACTTTCGCCGGTTGCCAGGGTGTATCTTTCTACTTCCATATTGATAAAAAACTGCAAGGTTATTCCAACTACTGCCCCCCAAATGATCCCCAATCCCCAGTTTGCAGAAAGGTATGGCCAGAGAATGAGCTCTCCGCTTCCTAAACCCAAACCGAGGAGGATAAAGCTGGGGCCGATCATTTTGCGCAATGGAGGCGGTTGCGGAAGGTCGTTTTCCGTAATGGGGATTTTCTTTTCCATTAATTAATAGTAAAGATGTTAGGAAAAAAGAACAAGTTTAAATTTTTGCGGAATACACAGTTTGCGTGGTGTTAACACTTCCTCCACCCTTTTTGGCAATGATGTAGAGGTGTTTTTTATTTAAGACATTTAAATATTTTTCGTGAATTGTTGAGAATTTTGCCCAGTTGACTAAATTTTTTGTTTCCGCGATGTCGAAGTTGCTATAAAACATTTGAATTTCACCAACAAGTGGTTTGAGTCCTTCAAAGGCAACGGTATTGGCAGAGATTAACATCAACCCTCCCGGTTTTAAAGCCGAATAGAATTTTTTCATTATTTCCTTATGGTGTATTCTTTCTGTGTGCTCCAAGGAATGTAGACAAACGAGCGCGTCGAAGTAAGCTGTTGGGTACTCGTATTTGGCCATTTCATTTATAGATAGTATTGATCCAGGAAGGTTGCGGCGTGCTTTCTCGATTTGATTTTGAGAAATATCAAAGCCTTCGATGTTGAAGCCCTTGTCATAAAAATATTTTGTTATGGGTTGTCCACTCCCACAGCCTACGTCTAGAAGTTTTCCCCCATGCGGAAGAAGATCCGAAAAAAATTTTAGGATCGAATGTTCTTCAGTAACACTTCTTTCCGCTTTGGAAACATTTGCATAGTCGTCCCATCCGAGCCTTACTATTGCAAGGTAATTATTAAACATTATGGGATACATTATATATCAAAATATTAAGTTTGGAAACAGGAGTTTTATTTATTGACTTTGGGTTATTTTCGGATTAAGGTGAAAAGAGAAGGGAGTGAAAAGGTAAAAGGAAATTGATCTTTTACTCTTTTACCGTTTCACCTTTTTACCTTGTTTACCATGTTTGAAAAAATTTCTGTTCCTGTTTCTGTAAGCCTTGTTTTTAATAGTACTACGCGCCAAGTTATGCCCAAGGCGGTTGTTTGGAACGGCAGAGTTTATAAGATTGTTAAAGTTGGTCTCCACCATACGTTTAGGGTGGGGAGAACGCTTTTCCATGTGTTTAGTGTGGCCAGCGACACACTTTTTTTTCGTCTGGTGTTTAACAGCGAAACTTTGCATTGGAGACTTGAGGAGGTTGCCGACGCGGCTTCGATTTAGTGTCTGGATTAGGTGGAGTTTATCTATGCAAAACAAATACGCGATTTCACAACTTATTTTCAACCCGGCTCCCCCGTCGGTGATGCACATTGATCTTAATTCCTGCTTTGCCTCAATCGAGCAGCAGGCAAACCCCATGCTTCGTGGAAGGTCGGTTGCGGTTGCTGTACACAAAACTCCCAATGGCTGTATTTTGGCTGCTTCTATTG
Organism: Candidatus Woesebacteria bacterium GW2011_GWA1_39_21; assembly: GCA_000993685.1. Taxonomy (GTDB): domain Bacteria; phylum Patescibacteriota; class Microgenomatia; order UBA8517; family UBA8517; genus GWB1-38-13. The sequence goes on along the minus strand of LBWP01000022.1, from coordinate 13,707 downwards.
AAGCAAAAAGAGTTGGTGTAAAGACAGGTATGCGTGTTAAGGAAGGCAAACTTTTATCTCCCGACTTGGTTGTCCTTTCTCCCGACCCTTGGAAATACAGGAACGTCCATCTTGCATTGCGAAGGCTTTTGTTGGAGTACACTCCGGATTTAACGCCGAAATCAATAGATGAATTTGTTTTAAATTTTGAGAAAGTTCCTTTGCTTGATGTAGCTGCACAGTATAAAGATGGTGTTTTGGAAAATTCGCCTCTCAAATCTGTAGCTAGACAGGTTAAAAGAAGGATTCGCGAGAGTATCGGTGATTGGTTGAGAGTTTCCGTTGGCATTTCTACAAATAGATTTTTAGCAAAGCTGGCTTCGAATATACATAAACCTGACGGATTGGACGAGATTAATAAAGATAACTTTTTGGAAGTTTTTTCGACACTCGAATTGACTAGTCTTTCCTACATTAAGGCAAAAAACGCGCTGCGTTTGAATAACGTAGGAATTTTTTCTGTCATTGATTTTTATAACGCGCCTTTGTGGAAGTTAAGAGCTGCCTTCAATTCCGTGGTCAGCTATTATTGGTACCTTAGGATTCACGGTTATGAAATAGACGACATCCCTTTTTCTAGAAAATCTTACGGGAATTCGTATGTTTTGCCCAAACCTTTTTCTGGGCTTGATGAAATCTCCCCCATTATCTCCAAACTGACCGAGAAAATGAGTTTCAGATTGCGCCGCGCCGGATATATGGCAAGTGGAGTTCACTTGGCAATTGGGTATAGAAACGGTGTTTTTTGGCACAAGGCGAACTCTTTTGACCGGGGGCTTTTTGAATCGAGTGACATTTATAAAAAAGTTGTTAAGGTTTTTACGACGAGTCCGTACAAATTTCCCGTTAAGGAGATTTTCGTTTCGGTTTATGGGCTGGAAAGAATTTTGAACCTGCAGCTGAACTTTTTTGAAGACGTTTTGCGAAAAAGAAGCTTGTCGAAGGCGGTAGATAAGATAAATGAAAGGTGGGGTAATTTTGTTATTTCTCCGGCAAGGATGCTTTTTGGCGACGGGGAAATGGTTCCTGATAGGATTGCTTTTGGTGGTGTGAAAGAATTGGAGGAATTTACGCTAAATGACAGTGTGTTTAAAAACAGTGGTTGAACTTTGATAAGTTAAAGTTGTTGAACAAAAGCATGGTTATCAATAGTTTATTTCAACACGGTCGCCGATTTTTATCGCGTTTTGTGCAACATACCCGGCGTTAACTTCCAAAACATAATTTACGATACTTTTTGGTGAATATGTGGGAAGTTGGTTTAACGGAGTTTCCGCGCTTGGGTTTGGTAAATTTTCATCGATATCAACGACCCTGTCGTCATCGATCCAAATAATATCGAGTGGAAAACGCATGTCCTTCATCCAAAAACGCGGCAGATTTGCTGGTCTGAAAACAAATAGCATTCCGCGATTTTCCATTAAACTGTCGCGGTAGGACAAACCCCTATCTCTTAGATACGTTGTGTCGGCGATTTCGGCTGTTATAACCTGGTTATTAATTTTAACCTCCGTTTCTTCTGCGGCTACCGGTGTCGTGAGAAAATTCTGGCTAGATTGAAAATTGTTGAAATTTTTTTGCAAATGGATCAAATAATCACGCACGGTGAAAAAACCAAGAATCAGGGCAACGGTAACAGCGGCGATAAAATATCTTGTAGTAAAATCCGGGGAAGGTTTAATTTGCGGTGTCGAGTTCTTTTTGGATATCATTAAGTTCCATATCAAGATCTCTTTTTAGTAGCAAAGTAGCTTGGTAGAAAAAGATAAACAATGAGAATTAAAAGTGCAACGGAAAGTGCGAAGATTGTTGTCCTTTTGGTTAAATAACTCATATTATGTTGCAGACGGTGTCACGGTAGGCGTGACTGCCTGTGTACCGACTCTTAATCCGGCCAAGTCGCCCAAAACTTTGACTAAAAGTAAGTGTATCTGTTTCAGATTGTTTTTAATATCAGAGATGTTGGATCGAAGGATGCTGTAGGCATCTTTTGGATTGTTAGATGTTACGACTGATTCGATCATTCCATCTGACGACGTAAGTAAAGCCTTGGTGTCAGAAAGCAAACTTTCTGCTTTGACAACGTCTGATTTTTGAGAAGTAAGATCAAGATCTGAACTATCTTCAAGAATCATGACGCGTGCGTCTATTCTTTGAATCAGAGTCTCCAATCTAGAAATTGTTGCCCAAAGTCTTTGTGACATATTGGAGTAGTATTTTTTGATAAGATTCTGTTTTAGTTGATTCAATCTTGCTTCTCGCGTAGCGGTTCGTGTTTGAACCCTCGCTTCTAGCCTGTCTCGAATTTGTTGTAATTGTTCCTCGCGTGCCTCAATTCTTTCCTGAATTTTAGTTGTAACGCTTGTTTTGACCGTGTTCCCCTCTGCATAGACAGTTGACGGTAGAGTAAGTAAAACGAACAAAGATAAGATAGCAGTAACTTTCCTCATCACACTCATTATGTGAAGATACGATGTTGTTTGTCAAGTGTGAAACCCGCCCGTTTTTGACTGGGACGTAGCGATTACGATAGAAAAAGGTAGACGACAATCAAAGTAATGAAGTATGCGAAAATCGGATATGAATATAAAAGAATGTAGTTGTTTTCACGATTAAAAGTTTTCTGGATATGAAATTTTTCTAATGCGCTTTTGACCATAATTCATCATATCAAATATTTGTCCGGTTGAAAATTGTTAGCGTTTGGATAGGTAGAGATAGAGATCTTAAGTAATGCGATCGCCTTTTGTACGGGGAAGAGGATTTGTGTGCAAAGTATAAAATACCCTTTAAGCACTCTTCAAACGCGAATCCCGGCACGAGTGAAAGCGAGTGCGGGGAAGAGGATTTGAACCTTCACTTCCAAATGGAAAACCAGTTAGATAATTTTGTGCGAGGAAGTTTCCTAGGATTGAACCAATCCTTAGGAACTTCCAGCCGCTTATTTTAGCATATCCTGATTTTAAGACACAGTTCAGTTACGATGAAATACTTTATAAAAATGGAGAACAAAAGTAATTATTGTTGGTTCAGTAATCGTTCTAACTCTTCTGAATAACAAAAGTGTGACCAATAAAATTATATTTCAATCTTTTCCACCATTCACTCGTTTTGAATACCAACGGCTCACTCATCTTACCAGATTCCGAAACGGCCGTTATCTGAATTTCAATATTTTCTCTTTCTGGACCAGTAGCAACGCTTATTTTTCCGCTCGTTTGGTTGGCTAAATCAACTTCATATTCGTAATTGTAATAGCTATTTTCATAACGATATTTAAACAAGAGTTTGGTTGAATTTGCGCCCTTTATTTTATACTTAAAGTTAGGTGATGCCTGTAAAGGAGTTCCTAAACTAACTAAACTAGCTGGATTTTTATTACTCCTTGAGAATATAAACAAAAAACTCAGTAATATCGCCGCTAGTAAAATTAGAGCAATTACTACATATCTCTTCATAGCCCGTCTTACATCAAGTTACATCATCTTTGTCACTTGTGCCAGGGACAGGACTTGAACCTGCACGCCTTTAAGGGGCACTAGGTCCTAAACCTAGCGTGTATACCGATTTCACCACCCTGGCATATAACAAACGGGGCGCGTCTGCCGTTCTCCCATCCCCGCGTTATGGATATTATAACATTGAAAAAACAGTTTACTCCAAAAAAAAGAGAGGTTCCGACTGGCACCTCTCTTTAAAAATTTTAACGCCATTATCAACCGAGGTTGCAATAGCCTTAAAACATGAAAGAAGTATAGTATATAACTATAAGTTTGTCAATATATATACACTATATATAATATAATCTCTTATAAGGTACTGTTAAATTTTTCTTGCGAGCACAAATGTCGAAGGTCCAAAATACACGCCGGACAATGTTTTTTGCAAGTATTTTTCAAAAGAACACAAAAGATTGAGCGGAACGTGTTTTTTAAGGAATTTGCTTCTGATATTTGAAACCGAGCGGACGCCGACAATTTCAAAATTATTCTTGCGTAAAAGATCGAAAACGTAATCCGGATGGTAGTTGTTAAATGCAATACAGCCGTTATCGACATTTTCTTGGCAGCGGATGTCTTTGGGAAAAATGTCAAAAAGAACCGTAAAATTTCCCCTTAAAAGTTCCTTAATAATTGCTTTGGTGTGAATTTTATTGGGAAATTCGAGAATGAAATAACCTTTGTGGTTTAAAATTTTTTGGATGTTTTTGAAGGCTTTTTCGGGGTTTTTTATATGATGAAGGACTCTGACCATAATAATCAGGTCAACTTTACGTTTATTGACACAAGAGCTTAAATGTTCCCAGGGTGAATTAATGAAAAAGACCTTATTTGAATGAATATTTTTTTTTGCCAGCGCAAGGAGCTTTTTTGAAGGATCGGAGATAAAAATTTTTTTGGCGTGATTGATGTAGGTAGAAACCAATCTCCCATAACCGGCGCCGATTTCGAGGATGTTATTAACCTTGTTTATTTCATTTAGAAGCGAGGTTAAAGCAATAATTTCGGATTTATGCTCATACTCTCTTCCTACCCAGTAACTGCGGTAGTCAAAACTGTCGTAATAGGTACACATGCGGTAACTTGAAGAATAGATCAAAACAAAGATGAAGTCAAAATTTATTCCATTTCCGACATAAATTGTTTAACACCTTCAGCCCAGCTGCCGTTTGAAAGTGGAGTGTACTTTTTCATGATCTCGTCCGGCGTGTTGTAGCCTTTACTTAAGTAATCGTTACGTAAGCCCTGAGTGACGGCACTAATCCCTTCTTCATAAGAAGTAAACCCAAGCGTTCCGCGCGAGTGAATCCCCCAGCCCCAGCAATTGTATGTATTTTCTGGAATGAACTTGCAGAGGTTTGATTCTTGTTGGGCAATAGCGGTAACCAGCCTGAAATCAACATTATATTCGTCGGCAATGTTGACGGTGTAAAAGGCGTAAGGCTCAAGTGGTGAGCCGTATTCATTTAAATATTTTTTGAGAATGTCTCCCCTCGCGTCGGAAGCAATTAATTTAATTGACATTGTTGGAGATTCATCGGGGAGTGCTGCGTAGATCGGTGCCTGTTCTGTGCTTTTTCCCAACACTTCAGCCTGCCCGTTCGTATTTTGTAGGGAAACTAAAGTATTCAGTGACAGTACAATCATCATGGGAGTCGTGAGGAAAAAGAAAAGTGTCGAGAGAAGTTTGTAGTTAAATTTCATAAGTAACAGGATGGACTATATTATTATAATGGAAAATATTCCTACTGCAAAATTTATAGGTGGTTTATTAATATAGACCAGGTTTTTCGATTTCACTTTTGGTGAGCTCACTGTACCACAGGTGTGGAACACCTACTCGAGAGCATTTTTAAGACCTACGAGCGGTTAAAAGAACTAGGGTTTACCTACTATAACGGCAAAGTTATCGTGCTTGATTTAGACAATGAATGAAATTATGACAAATTTCCCATGTCAACAATTACTTTCCACGAACCATCCAATTGCCTTGTCCAGACATTTAGATACTTTCCCTTTTCTATTTCCGATTTACCCTCATTTAGATATGACAATTCATAATTACCCCATGTATATCCTAAATCCCCAGATTCGGAGACTTTTCCTGTCTCTGGAGTCCAAATCATCGTATATTCAACTCCCGGAATTTTTATCGCATTACAAATATTATCAATCCCTTGGAATGGACCTCGGCGGTTGGGTAAGAAAACAGCATCTTTTACTAAAAATTTCTTATATGCTGCAACTGATCCTTCTTTTTTCGATGTTTCGGCAAACAGCCTATCTGTTTGGAGCAACTCATCCAACTTATCTACCATATAAAATAATTCTACTACTCCGGTGTGAGATTTGCATTTATATTTCTGCCCTCTGGGTATGGAAAACTTTGAGCCTGAAAAATATTACTCGAAGAAATACGCTAAACGATTTAGCCTTGAAAATTTGATTTGTGAACTATCGTTATCTTATCCCGAACGAAGTTGTATCACAATTTATAGAGATAATTAAGGATTGGAAGCTGATATTTGAGGATAACCTGCCAATTTACAACTTTATAACTTAAATCTTGCAATATCCTAAAGCCGTAAATCTCGTACTAAAACCAATACCCTTATAAAACTCGTTGGGATACGTTCCCTCCTCTGTCGCAAGTGAATGTTCAGTGTTCCCATTGGCTTGCGATTGTGACACCGCATATAAAGTAGCTAATTTACCGAATCCCTTACCTCTTACGTCTTTGAGTGATCCAACTGCAGAAATATACCCTACACTTTCAAAAGTGTTGAGGACAGATGTAGCAACCGGCCTATTTTGGTCATAAATCAGGAAGTACTGCAATCTATCAGTTTTTCCGAATTTCATCCACGCTTTTTTACAATTTATAATATATTCCTTAACCTCTCCATAAGGATTTTGTGGGTCGCCTTTTTGATAACAAGCGTCAAATGTTGATAAGAATATTCCCAGTTCATTCTCGCTTGATACTTTTTTCACTTGACTAAATCTAGTATTGTCTATTTCTATTACCGGGTTAAAGAACATCCAGCTGTCTTCCCACTTTTTCTCATATTTATTGCCAGTAATGTTTATGAAGCCATCAACTAGCTCCGGGGTGTTTTCAAAATAAATTGCGGGTGTCCTACTTAGAGAAGCAAATGTTTTCTCAATCTTTGTAATTTCACCGAGAGTAAGAGTCTTCTCTACTAAGGCATAGTTTTGAAAAGAAGAGGGATTGCTTTGTGTGTATGTCAAAGTTGCAAACGAAAATTGTAATAATCTGTCATATTCAACTTCATTTTGAAGTTTTTGAAATTTTGCAAGGAATTTGAAATTCTTAGTCATTGGTTGGTTATATGTTCAAAATATTATACTAAACTAAAGCCAAGCGGTACGAATCCACTTGGGGTGACGCCAAAAATTGCCAAATGCTGAAGCTAAATTTATCAGAAAACTAAGTGAGCCGCGGAGGATTCGAACCTCCAACCACCTCCTTAAGAGGGAGATGCTCTACCCTTGAGCTAGCGGCCCGCTTGCCAGTAATTTCCAATTTTTAATTTAAAATTTTAAAACGAAAAAACGGTGACTATAGCGTTTATTATAGCCTTCTATAGAGGATTATTCCAATTTTTCCAGGCTCGACATCTGTGAAAAGCGGTGAGTCAATTTCTATCCTGCCGGCATTTTCGTGCTCGTCGCCTGTGATTTTAGTATCCTTTAGCCAAATTGATTGACCCCAATTTTTGGCAACACCTACGGCATAAACTTTGTCGTCCTTTTTGATAAACTGCGGGACAATCTCAAAGAGAATTTCGATATCGGTAATCCGATGCGGTTGGCCTTTGATTTTTAAAACTTTTTGCGTGGCTTCAAAAAAGGGATAGAAGGTTCCATCGGTTTTTTTCCACGAGAATTTATCAAATGGCGGACTGGAATAATTAAGTACAAATGGCGTGAAGGCAACTACCCGCTCGTCGTTTAGGTATATCTCGTATAAACTTTTATAGTAATCATTTAGGGAATCTGCGCCCAGGAGTGTTTTATCACTGTCGGTTTGGTGTGCCCAGCCGGTTTCTGTAACAAATACCGGCAGGTCTTTCTTGACTCCCAGTCTTTTCAAAAGTGAAAGCTCCCACTCATAAGCCCTGACACTTTTTTGTCCCTTGTTCGTCGGTGGAGCTGAAAAGTCTGGATTGGGATAGGAGTGTGATGCGAACCCATCAACATCATCAAAAATCTTCGGATATTTTTGTAGAAGTTTTGTCAGATATCTTTCTTCGCTCATGTGTGCTTTATTGTCGGGCGCCGATGCGTCAAATGCTCCCATCATCACAAAATAGTCGGGGTTTGAAACCTTAATTCGTTTGGCAATATTTATAAAATAGTCCCCATATTCCGTCGGATTGACTTCCCCACCCCATTCGCTTGCGTGGTTTGTTTCGTTTCCGATAACTACATAGCGATTTATTACAACCCAATTTAGCGAGTCAAAAAAATTTACCCAACCGGAAATGTCATCCGGGTCAGGCTTTGACCAATTGTCTCCGTCCTGCTTGGTAGCGATGCGGACGATCGGAATTAAGTGCAGCCGTCTGGCTCTGTCAAAAACTTTTTGCCAACGGTTTGGGTCACGTTCGTCTTCGCGGATGACAAATGTCACATATCCCCAATCTCCGCCCGAAGAGTTTACCAAGCGAGTTGCGTCGTCAAGATCATTTTCGTCAATAATATGGATGCCGAATTTGTTGTTGTCTGCTGCGGTTGGATTTTCGATTGCGTAAACATTCTTTACGAGGAGAAAAGGGAAAATAATAAGAATAAGTGAAATGAAAACTTTGCGCATATATAGATATTAGCAAAAAATATCCATCCTGACGAAGAATAATGATAGCAAATCTGGTATAATTTGAAAGCATTTGAGCCCTTGTAGCTTAACGGATAAAGCAGTCCCCTTCTAAGGGAAAGACTGGAGGTTCAATTCCTCCCAGGGGCACAAAATCGTATTCGACGGCAATGGATTAATTGATAAGCTGAAGCTTAAGACAAAGTCAAAGCTTTGACTTTGTCAAAGAGCAGTTCCCTTCTACAATGCGTGGCAGGGTTATAAAATTACGAAGTAATTTTCTATGGAAAAGGTTGGTGGAAGGTCCCAATTTGTTCCAAAATTGTCGACTCCACCCTGGGTCACTTGAGGCTAATTTTTTAAAATTAGCAATTTCCTTCAAAATCTGAAGCTAAAGTGGTTCGAATCCGAGATGGGTAAAAATACTATAACTTTGATATTGTTCTCTTTCCGATATTCTTCGATTTGAAGGTAATATATTTATTTAAGAGTTATAATACAGTTACTTATGTCAGTTAGTTTATCGAGGCTTTCGCGCAATTATCTTTATAAATACTTTAAACCGTTAATCACCATATATTTTTCCATCACGTACAAGTGGAGAAACTATTATGTAGATAAGTTATCAGGTAAGAAGTTAATAACAATCTTTCTCCTAATTTTTTCTATCTCCCTTATTTCACTTACTTTTATTTTCCTTAAAAACTTTCAATCCAAATTATTTCCAAATTTGACACTTTTTATTCCAACCAGTAATGACTCACCAAGTCTACCTTCTACAACTCCCAGTGATGAAGTTTCAAATGTTACCTTATATGAACTACCGGACGGAAATGTCGTTTTACCCACTTTTCCAACAAATACACTAATTGAGAATATGGGTTTGTCTCTCCCAAACTCTTCTTGGTCAGAAGATAGTCAAAGTTTTAAGTATATTAAAAACGATCTGGAAAAATGTGGGCCTGGAGGTTGTTACTACGAGTCATATATTTTCTCGTTTAAAGAAACTAATAGTAAATTTATTGAAACAAGCGAGGATGTTGCTAATAAAGAATGGGTTGTATCACCAAACGGTAAATTGGCCATTAAGATAGTCAACGGACACTACAACGTTGACCAAGAGCCTGTCATTGAAGATTTAGGTTCGATTTATTTGAAAAATATGGAAACCGGGGCTGTAAAATTATTAGGAAAAGAAATTTACAAAACCGGATTTGAAAATAAATACATTCAGAGTTCCTACGAGTTGCCCAAATGGTCTCCTGATAGTCGGTTCATTGCTATCATAAATTACTCTAAAGGAGCAGTCCTGGAAGTAATAAACGCAAATGCCGTAGATATTTCGGAATCGATAATGTTGGGAGAAATCAGACTTTGGGAAGGTGAAGCAGGTGATTCATGTAATGAAATTGTGTGGTCTCCAGATAGTAAGATGCTGATTTCCTGCTTTAAAATATTTTCTATTTCTCCCCCCGAAGTAGTTTTCAATCCCATCGAACCAACAGAAAGAATTCCAATTAACAATAACTGGCTTTGGTCACCAGATAGTAAAAACTTGCTTGTTGTTGAGAGAGACCTTCAGACCATAATAAAAGGTAATAAAGAACTCTCAGGAAAGATAAATATTTACGTCATGGATACAATGGGTAAGATAATTCTTAAAATATTAGAGCTTAAAGGGGAATTTTACGCTGAAGATGTGAATATTGATGCAGGCTGGTCACCTGATGGAAAAAAGATTGTTTATACATATAACAAACATTTGTTTATTGCTGATACTGTAAAACAACAAAAACAAATGATAACTGCGGTTGAAGCTATTTATAGAAGTCCCAAATGGTCCCCAGATGGTAACAAAATAATTTATATAACAGGGAATTTTAACAAGACATCATTAATAAAGATGTTTCAACTTCAGTAATTTTCTAAACTTTTATAATAATTATTAGTGAGCACTATAAACTTGCTAAGCTACGTTGCCCTCCTCATGATCATGATATAAACTAAACAGTGCAATAAAGTAACCTATAATTCTCTGGTTCGAAATAAGCAGAGCTTGGCACTGCTAACGCATTGTGAAATAACTTTGGGTCACACAGTTTTGATCTATTGACAGAGCTTCAATAATTATATAATTTGAAATCGCACGAAAATGAATGGTATTTCCGCTATAACTTCAGGTGACCAGAAAAACGGATACGATCTTCCAAAATCTGTTGGAATAATTTTCAGTGATGTAAAACGCGAGTATTTTCCGACTGAAGCTCAATATATAACAGAAAAAGATGCCGATGTTGATGCTCATTTGATAGCGGAGTATTTGAAGAAATTAGAAATAAAAGTTTTATTATATCCGGGCAATTCAGACCTTCCGACGAAATTAAAAAAGGATAAGCCGGACATGGTGATTAACCTTGTTGACTCCCTGAAGGGTTATGAATTTTTGAGCTCCACAATCCCCGGCGTGTTGGAACTTTTGGAAATTCCTTACACCGGAACAGACATTTTGGGACTGTCTCTCGATACAAATAAATTTGTTGTTAAAAAACTTCTTCAGCAAAATGGAATTCCCATTCCCAATTTCCAACTGTTTAATAGTGCAACAGATATGATGGATCCGACGCTTCGTTACCCTTTGATTTCGAAACTTAATGAAATCCACGGCGGAGTGGAAATTACCCAGGATTCGATCTCGGAAAATGAGAAACATTTGCGGGAGAGGTTGAAATATTTAATTTCGACTTATCATCAGTCGGTTGTTGTTGAGGAGTTCATTGTCGGCCGCGAAGTTACGGCAATTCTACTCGAGGGCTTGAATAAAAAAGTTTATATGGCGGAAAAAGTTTTTACAGAGACTGACAGGAAATATTTATTTCAAACTTTTGAGGACCAGTGGATGAGTAAGGGAATGAAGACTTTTTATTATCAAAAATACGAGGATCCGCTCTTAAGAGAGTATGTCAGGCGTGCTTTTGATATCGCAAAAATGATGGATTACGGAAAATTTGATGTCAGACTTGATTCATCGGGAAGATATTTTTTTATTGACTCAAACACCAATCCGGCTTTCGGTCCCAAGGAATCCGATTGCGCGCTTTCTTATATACTGGATTTATACGGTATAGATTTTCCTGAGATCCTGCGAAGACTTCTTATAAATACAATCCGCGACGCAAAAGGCAAGGAAAGGTTGCCGGTTACCGATGAAGCTTCAGAAGAAATATAAAAATATGAAAGTTGCGTTACTTTATAACGTAAGGCACATTTACCCTGACCCTAACGATCCAAGGTCACACAAGGAAGCTGATTTTGATGATCGAGAAACAATTGACGCGATTGTTGAAAACCTCAAAGTTCTTGGTCATGATGTTTTACCAATTGAAGCAAATGAGGAAGCCTACCAAATTCTTTATGAAAATAAAAATTCAATAGATATCGCCTTCAACTACTCTCTTGGAATAAACAGCAAAGACCGTACGGCAATCTTCCCTGCTATTTTTGATTTGTTAAAGATTCCATATACAGGTTCGGGGGTTTTGACAAACGCTTTGATTTTGAATAAAGCTAAAGCGAAGGATGTAATGAAAAGTCATGGAATTCCCGTTCTCCCGCATCATTTGTTTAAAAATGGCGATGACGTAAAAGCCGAACTGAAATTTCCATTGATTGTTAAACCCATCGCGCAAGGTTCTTCTGCAGGAATAACAAATGACAGCGTTGTTGAAAACGAAAGCGAACTTAGGCGGCAAATTAATTTTATAAATTCTACTTTTGGCGATTACGCACTTGTTGAAACATTTATACAGGGAAGAGAATTCTCCGTTCCGATGCTTGGTAACCCGCCCGAGATTCTTCCTATTATAGAATCGGACCATTCAAAACTGCCGAAAGGATATAGGAAATTGGATTCAATGGAAGTTAAGTGGGTATTTGAGGAGCAGTCGGAAGAAAATAATTTAATATGTCCGGCCAAACTTGATAGCATTGAAAACAAGATTAAAAATATTGCAATAAAGGTTTGGGATGCGCTGGGTATAAAAGATTTGTGCCGGATTGATATCAGGTGTGACCAAAACGGGAAGCCTTTCGTCTTGGAAGTTAATTCCCCACCTGGCTTGATTCCGCCTGAAGTCTCAAAAACATCTTATTTCCCCTTTTCAGCCAAGGTTGCCGGAATTGCCTACCCGCAACTTCTTCAGAAGATTATCGACACTGCGCAAAAACGATATCAATAATTCCGATATTGCTTGAATTTATTGTATAATAACGCATAACTCTTAGCCGAGGTGCTGAAATTGGCAGACAGGCACGCTTCAGGGGCGTGTGCTCTTACGAGCGTGCGGGTTCAAGTCCCGCTCTCGGCACCGGTTTAGATATTCTTTAGCTGTAAAATTACTTGCGCGGGTGGCGAAATTGGCAGACGCGTACGCTTGAGGTGCGTATGGAGAGATCCTTGCAGGTTCAAGTCCTGTCCCGCGCACAGATTATAAAGCTAATATAAGTTGACATAAGTTAAAACGCAAACAGATAAAAGTCTAACTAATAAAAAGATTGTTGGTGTAAATATGCCTTTTGTAAATATTTCTAATATTCCAAGTGATTGTGGAAAACTCTCGCAGATAATTGGAGAAAATAAATTCCTAGCCACCTCAGTTTTATTTTTTCTTATAACTCTTTATCTTTATTTTTTTCTAAAAGGGAAAAGGGTATTTATTGTTACATTAGCCGTTGGGTTAAGTTTCTTACTAGTACATATTTACATAATGTATTTGTACGTACCCTTTTTAGGAAAGTTTATGCTTTGGAAACCTATTTTTTGTATGTAGTTACTGGTTCCTTTAGTGACAGTTATCTTCTCATTAGACTAATTATTAAAGTTATTTGAAAATAGAAATTAACGAGCGGGGACAGAGTTTTTTAGTAAGAGAACTGAACTTGGAAGTCTGGATATGCTAAAATAAGCTGCTGGAAATTTCTTAATATTGGTTCAATCTTAGGAAACACCTGGTAAAAAAATGTCCACAAAATTTTAGTTAGCTCTTATGGTTATTCACTATCCTTTATTTAGTTACTCTTCTTCAGTTCCTGCGATATAACCATCTTCCGTTTTGGTTCCGGAAACCCCGTTAACGATAGAAGCGTCGCAAAATCTATCGGCCACTCTACGTATTTGAGAAAATCCGAGGGAGTACACAGCGAGCTTACAAATTACACCAGCTTTCAAATTATCACATCCTGTACAAAATTCCTTTATATCTTCTTCAGTTATAAAAGTTTTTCTTTCCGCCATCTTTGTCACCTCCTTTGTTGTGCAGATATTAAATAACA
>LBWP01000021.1 GCA_000993685.1 Candidatus Woesebacteria bacterium GW2011_GWA1_39_21 | reverse complement strand
TATTTTATTGGTAAATCTTGTTCTAAAATCACCTCATCCGCATGTTTTCCAGCCAATGTAACTTCGGCCGTTGCAATCAATCCCAAATCTTCTCCTTCAATTGTGTATGTTTGAGCCTCGTCACCCTTCGGACTATAACCTGTACTCAAATAGTACCTTGATTTTGCCAAATCAGGAGTGATCACAGGCTGGAATCCAGAATTTGATAACTTCTCCATAGCGTAAGAAACTAATGCAAGTTCAAGTAGAGCGCCATCACCGTAAAGATAGTAAAACTGCGAACCGGCAACTTTTGCTCCGGATTCAAAATCCAAAATTCCGAGAGATTTTCCCAACTCAAGGTGGTTTTTTGGTTTAAATGAAAATTCCCTGGGGGCGCCGTTTTTCCGCACTTCAACATTTTCTTTTTCACCTTTTCCGACGGGTGTCTTATCTGATGGAAGATTTGGAATTTGATTCAAAACATTGTTAAGATCGCTTTCGAGTTTTTCTAAATCAGGTTCTTTACCTTGAAGTTCGCTCTTTATCTCCTTTCCCCTTTCAATATTTTTTTCTTTTGCAATTCTGTTTCTTTCAGCTCTTAACTCTTCAATCTCAGCCTGAAGTTTTCTTTTTTTCTCGTCAAGGTCTAAAACTTTATCAACAAGATCTGGATCGAAGTTTTTAGAAGCAACTCCCTTTTTTACTAATTCAATGTTTTCGCGGATAAATTTAAGATCCAACATAAGTTAGCCGTTCTTCCATTTTGGGGGGTGTTCATCCAGTATTTTGACCCCCTTAGCATCCGAAATACCTTGGCTACGATAAACCGCAGCTTCTTTGTCAGCTCTTTCTTGAGCGTCACTCTCAAGCATACAAGTTCCACTTACTGGCAGTACATAACCTTTAAACATACTGTCTATTTGGACACCTGCTCTATATAATCTTTCAGCCATAAAATGAAATAATTAAAATACAACTTAGTATAACAAATGAAGCCATTAAACTCTACAGAATTAGAATCTATCTTTAACCACCTTGCCAAAGTAACCAAAGTTTCCGTCGTAGCAATGTTGAGCAAGAATACGGGGCAATTTCTCTTGGGCTTCTTCTTTACTAAGCGATAATAGTGCTTCGCTGGTAACTTTTTGCGCAAGCCTGTTGGGAAATATGTATGCCAACCTCATCTGTATTCTTCCCAAAGTTGTATCTTCCAATTTCTTGGGATAACTAAAAACATCAACTTGGTAAAATTCTCCAGTGCGCACGTGTTCCCTTATCGATGATTCTAAAGTCATGTTTGCGATTATACTACAAGGCCAGCTCCAATGCGATGCTTTGCATCGCAGTTAACGCGATTTGAATAAAATCGTTAAGAGGAATTCCCAATCTTTCCTGACACTGTTCAATCTGCTCCCTTTTTACACCACCGGCAAATGATTTTTGTTTCCATTTATTTAAAACTGAATCCGATGTAACAGAAGCTAATTTCTTGTCTGGTTTAACGAGCGCCACGGCAACTATTAAACCCGTTAACTCATCGCAACAATAAAGAGACCATTCCAGATTATTTTTCGGAGGGTTTTGACCGGTGTGTGCATAATTATGAGAAAGGATTGCGTCAATTACTTTTTTACCAGCATCTTTACCTTTTAGCCACTCTACCATTTTCAGTGTATGAAGTTCAGGTGTGGCTTTTGTTTCTTCGTAATCACCATCGTGTAAAAGTCCGACAATTTCCCACATGTTTTCATCTTCGTTAAAATTCTTTGCGAGAGACTTCATCACGGCGGCAACGGCATAACAATGCCGGCGGAGATTTTGATTCTGCATTTTACTATGAAGTAATTTGAGGGTATCGTCTTTGGTGATCATATAAAATAGAGTATTTTGAAAATATAAAGAATTATAAAGTCTGTTTATTTAAACAGCTCCAAATCTTCAGTTAATTTATCCACATTCTTAGACACTCCGGATAGAGTAACTGCACGATAAACTAATTCACCACTTTTCGCATTATTTATCGCTTTGACCAAATCCTGATCTTTTCCTGTATCAAACATTTCTTGAGGATAATCTACTACCGATAAAGCTGAATTTTTAGCTTTATTCACAATTTCTTTTATTCTCTTTTTATCAGCTTTCAATACAATAAATGGGTATTTAGAAATTCCATGATGTTTTATTCCATCCGCATCATCAAACCATTCTTTTCCCATCCATTCTTCATTGGATGTGTTTCCCATTGCAAAAGACATATGCCCCAGTGCATTCATTGCCAAACCTATCGGAAGTTCGGTATCCAAAATAGCTACAATTTTCTTTTCCTTATAATCATATTTCTCTTCAGAAGGTAACGACAGATTCTTATTTAAATCAGGACGTAAAGTTGGAAAAAGAATTGTTTCCTTTATTAACCACGTGTTTGTAAGAAACATGGTTAGTCGATCAATTCCAATTCCAATTCCACCAAGCGGCGGCATTCCATATTCCATTGCTTCCAAGAATTCTTCATCAACCTGCTGTGCCTCCTCTTTATCCTCCCGAGACAATTTTTCATCGCTAACGAAGCGCGAACGTTGTTCCATCGGATCTGTCAACTCACTCCAACCGTCGCAAATTTCTTTCCCACCGATATAGCCTTCAAATCGCTCAACCCAGCCCTCTTTTGTCGCGTGCTTTTTCGAAAGCGGGCTGACATCTTTTGGATAATCAATAATCCAAATTGGCCCGTTAAGCTGATCTGTGACCTTATGTTCAAAAATCGTGTAAACTAATTGGCCTTTGGTTTCGCCACCCAAAAGTTCAACCTTATTTTCATTACAATACTTTTCCAGACTTTCCTGATCTTCTTTTTCAACATCAAGCCCCAGCTTCTCTTTAATTTCATCAACCATCGTTACTCTTGGCCACTTCTGGCTGATATCGATTTCCCTACCCCCAACTTTAATTTTCATTTGCCCAAGTACCCTATCTGCTAAATGTTTAAAAAGTCCCTCCGTTACATCCATCATCTTTTGATAATCAGCATAACTTTCGTAGTACTCGATCATCGTAAACTCAGGACTGTGTGTCTGATCAACGCCTTCATTTCTAAAGTCTTTGCAAATTTCGTAAACTTTTTGGTATCCACCAATAATTAACCTTTTTAGGTATAGCTCATCAGCAATACGCAAGTAAAAGTTATGATCAAGGCTATTATGATGCGTTTTAAATGGTTTCGCATTTGCTCCTCCATACAATGGCTGAAGTGTCGGCGTCTCAACCTCCCAATAACCCAAACCGTCCAAATAATTTCGAATTTCCCTTACCAACTTTGTCCGTAAATTGAACCTTCTTCTTACATCGTCGTTGAAAATCAGGTCCAGATATCGCTTCCTGTAGCGATCCTCGATATCTTTTACTCCAAACCACGTGGATGGTAATGGACGAATAGACTTAGATAAAAGCTGAAAGTCAGAGACATCAATACTTATCTCACCAGATTTAGTTTTTGTAACGTCTCCCTTTGCGAAAATAATATCTCCAACGTCTATAAGTTCTAACGTTTTATAAATCTTTTTTAAAACATTTTTTTGGAACCACAATTGAATTTTTCCCGTTTCATCCTTCAAATCAAAAAACGACATATTTCCATGCCCTCGAATAGACATTATTCTGCCACAAACACTAACCGCTTGTTCTGACTTTTCCAAAGCAGATGCTATATCAATCGGATTTTCTTTGGGTTTTGAAGGGTATGGATTAATTCCCAGCTCAATTAGTTTTTTAATTTTATTGAGCCTGTTTTTTCTTATTTCTTCAAGTTTTTGTTGAGCCATCAATTCGTAGTATAACCCAAAAGAAGAAAACTGTGTATTTGAGATTACTCAATCGAAACGATCTTATATTGAATTTTTCCCGCAGGAGCGTCAACTTCAACAATCTCGCCAACCTTTTTCCCCATTAAAGCTTTACCTAAAGGTGACGTAGGAGAAATTTTTCTTTCAGTTGGATTCGCCTCGTGTTCTCCTACAATTTCAAAAACCGCCTCGGCACTGTCAATGTGAACTTTCACCTTGTTCCCAATGGAAACTTCACCGTTTGAGGTAGAAGCGTTTACGACGGTGGCATTTTTGAGCACATCCTGCAACTCGTCAATTCTACCGTCCAAAAATTCCAACTCATCGCGGGCGTTTTGGTAGTCGCTGTTTTCGGAAAGATCGCCCTGCCCCCTGGCATTGGCCAATCTATCCACAAGCTGCGGCCTTTTAACTTCCGCCAGATCCGTAAGCTCACCATACAAATCCTGATAACCTTTTTTTGTTAACTGTAATTTATTGTTGCTATCTCCCATAAACGTGTATGTAAAATAAAAACTCCTTCATTTTGTTAAGGAGCCCGACATATTCTCCGGCAAGTCAATACAAAAATAATAATACTAAATAATACTATTTAAGTAGCGGCATTCAAGTATTAAAATACTCAAGTTGTCTCAAACAGGAAGCAATTCTATGCTTTACAACAACTAAAGTCAAGTTGCTAACGTCAAAAGTGTTGTGTTATTTAACCTTTGTTTTCGTATATAATTACAAGGCTATGAACAAACAAAACCGTTTGTTTACAAAAATCCTTTTTCTTCTGGGACTATTTTTTGTTACAGCTTCTTTTGCGTATTTTTTTAAAATTTACAAAAACGTCGTCGTTACAAAATCAAGAACAACCCAGACAACTCCTCAGCCAACGCCAACCCCAGATCCTCTGCGAATCAGAAATATTCTCCTTCTCGGTTATGCCGGCGGTGACCACGACGGCGCTAGCCTAACAGACACAATAATCCTCGCGCGTATTTACCCCAAAGATAAGAAAATTAAATTACTCTCAATTCCCAGAGACATCTGGGTTCCTTTACCCGTTTCAAAAGGGACTACCCAACACTTCAAGATTAACCACGCCTTCGCAATCGGACTTGACGACAAAAAATATCCGAATAAAGATGAACAATATAAAGGTCTATATGGCGCTGGAACGATGGCTCGGGACGCGGTCTCAATAATCACAGGTATCACGCCGGAAAACTTCATCGCCATCAATTTTCAAGGTTTTAAAACAATTGTTGACGAATTGGGAGGTATTACTGTTAATGTGCCATATACCTTCAAGGATAATTACTATCCACTCCAAGGCTTAGAAAACGACCCCTGTGAAAAGAGCGATGATGATATAAAAGCGCTAACAGCAACAATCTCGGGAGACCTTCTCGATCAACAGTTTGCCTGCCGTTATGAAACCATCGACTTCAAAAAAGGCCAGACGGCACTCGACGGTGAAACAGCATTGAAATTTGTCCGTTCCCGCCATTCAGATTTCAACGGTAATGATTTTGGGAGAGCTCTCAGGCAGCAAGCGCTTTTGGTCGGAATAAAAAATAAAATTCTCAGTTACGGAACATTGGCAAAAGCCATATCGCTAATTAATACCCTGTCAAAAAATTTAATTACCGACATAGACATAAAAACAGCTTTACAGATAGCATCAGAGCAGGACACGTTTACCGATTTTACGATTGAATCTTACTCGTTAACTACAGATAATGTCCTTACTGAAAGTCTTAGCTCCGACAGGCAATACATCCTCATACCCAAAGAAGGAGAAGATAATTGGAGTGGTGTTCGAAAATACCTCCAAGAAAATTTTTGATATATAATTATTTCCGTGAAGCCCGGTCCCAAAAAGCTCGTCATACTAATCGCCTCAATTGCTATTTCACAACTGGCGGGAGTAATCGGTTCAATTTTTACAGTAAAAAACATCCCCACCTGGTACTCCACCTTAAATAAACCGTCTTTTAATCCTCCAAATTGGTTATTCGGTCCCGTTTGGACTTTGCTTTATACTTTAATGGGAATCTCACTTTTTTTAATAATCGCTAAGCAAAAAAGAATACTTTCCCCTGCAGTGTCTCTATTTTTAGTTCATCTCGGAGTCAATTCTCTTTGGAGTATCGTCTTTTTCGGAATGAAACAAATCGGTTTGGCCTTTGCTGTAATCGTCATTCTGTGGATTCTGATTTTTTATTTAATCAAGATCTTTAGAAAAATCAACAAAACTGCGTCAAACCTTCTTGTACCCTATCTTGCCTGGGTCAGCTTTGCATCACTTCTGAACCTTTCGATTTGGCTTCTGAATTGATACTACGTAAATTAATCGAAACATTAACCCGCCCAAAAGGTTGTATACCAGTTGCCATGGCTTTTAATTTTGCTATTACTAGTCCTTCTGTATGAACACTCTATGGAAAGATGTCGGTTTTTAAAAGAAAACTATTGCGCAACCAATATCAATCCCGACGGAAGTCGAGGAGCGATGTATAGAGAACCCTGCGGAGAGTATTGCAATATCCAAGCACTTTTTTGGATCAATCAGTTGTGGCTGCACTCTATCCGAAGGGGAACGTCCGACCGACTGTTATGTCGCGCTAAATAAATATCCAAAGCTGAATTAGAAAGCCCTTCTTTTAATTTCTCCTTCACTCATGCCAAAGTGGTGCGCAATCTCATGGATGACGGTATTTCTGATATTTACTATAGCTTCGTTATAACTTCCCGAAATACTCAAAATCGGATTTTTAAAGATCGTAATTTTATCGGGCAGTGCACCCCCTATTCCGTAATGTCCCCTTTTTGTTTGCGGAACACCTTCATACAGACCTAAAAGTGTAGCGTTTCCACTAACAACACGTGCGGACTTTAGCTGCTCAATTGAGGGGTAATCAGAAATTACTATTGAAACGTTTTCGATTCTGTCTCTAAACTCTTTTGGAATACCAGCAATTGCACCTTCGACGATAATTTTAAATTCTGAGTCGCGCATCAGAAGAATTATAGAAAAGATCTCGCCGATTGTCGAAAAATCAAAAAACACCGGCCGGCCGTGTTAATACTGCGATACTCTTCAAGAAGGAGTAAAATACGAGATGTGAGAAGATATAAAAACTTATCCAAGGTGATTCTCTCTGTGTCGAAAAAAACGGGAATCCCGACCAAAAAAATAAGCGATTTTTTTTATTACATTCGAAAAGGCGAACCCGTTGACAACAACCTGTCCATTCAGGAACTCGGTCTG
This sequence comes from Candidatus Woesebacteria bacterium GW2011_GWA1_39_21, assembly GCA_000993685.1. Classification (GTDB taxonomy): domain Bacteria; phylum Patescibacteriota; class Microgenomatia; order UBA8517; family UBA8517; genus GWB1-38-13. The sequence continues at coordinate 12,649 of LBWP01000021.1, read as the reverse complement.
TCCAGAAACTCCCTAAATCAAGCAAAGGAAATACTGTCTTCCTATCTTTTACCACCTTCGAAGAACACGCAACTAAAAGCAAAGGTTGTAAACGAAGTCAAAGATTTTTTTTCTAGAGGCTATCTCCCCGATGGGGCAATGTGGAATTTTCTCAAAACCCGACAGTATCGGGAAACTCTCGAATTTATTCGGCAAAAAGTAAGTTCAAGACCAAATCCCGAGAGAAAGTTTGATCAGTTTTTTGCAACAACCCAGACAACTGCAAAACGTGCATGTCTGATGGACTATTTAGCAGACATTGAAGGAAAAAGAATCCTTTTTTTGGGTGATGATGATTTCACATCAGTTGCCGTCGCCAATTTCCACACAGCTTCTGAGGTCTCAGTTATGGAAATCGACGAAAGGATCAGAAACGGGATCTTTTCCGTCTCCAAAAAAGAAGGGTTGGGAATAAAATTGTTTGATTACGACGCTAGAAAAGCGTTCCCGGCTTCACAACTCAAAAGATATGACATCGTATTTACCGATCCCCCTTATACGGAAAAAGGTGTACAATTGTTCACCTCAAGAGCAATTGAAGCGCTTGATAGTTCAAACCACTCTGCAAGGATTTACGTTTGTTATGGTAGTAGCGACAGCGCCAAGGAAAAATTTTTGGAGATCTACGACATTTTTGCAAAATCCAGGCTGATGCTCCGTTTCATATTTGATAAATTCAACAGATATAAAGGTGCCGAATCGATCGGGGATTCAAGTTCACTTTTTATAGCTGACGTGACCGCAAACACAAAACCAATCATTACTGGCAAACATGATAAAAAAATTTACACCCACAATTAATCACTTCGTTGCCTTAGTCAAACTGAATCCACTTGACAATTCTTCAAGGTTTGTTGAGGAAATTGCAGACGGAATAGTGGAAAGTCTAAATCTGCACGTTGTCAAAAAAACTCTTTATAAGTTTCACCCTGAAGGTTTAACCTCTGCCTATATTTTATCGGAATCACACCTTTTAATTCATACATGGCCTGAGTTTGGTATGCTCCATATTGATCTTGTAACTTGCAGTAAGTGCAATGGGCACGAATTCAGAAACTCCCTGACCACAGTCTTTTCGAAATACAACATTGAATCAATCGAGATCAAATCCCCCAATTTTGATTTGTCCTAAATTTTTCTCTATAATTCACGATTGACCACGAACAAAACAAACTAATTCCGCTTGAAAATTAAGGAAAAATTCTTTCATGAAGCAAAAACAAAATGAGAAAAAACTTTTTGAGGATTATGTCACTTCAATATTAACAAAATATGGCGAAAATCCGGCAAGAGAAGGCTTGAAAGAAACCCCAAAAAGAGTAAGAAAAATGTACGATGAACTTTTGGGTGGCTATTCACAAGACCCTAATTATGTTTTCAAAACCTTCAAAAGTAACGGGTATAAAGATTTGATAACAATTACCGATATCGATTTTTACAGCCTTTGCGAACACCACATTATTCCCTTTTTCGGGAAAGTCCATATCGGTTATATTCCAAATAAAAAAATCTTGGCCTTTCCAAATTCGGAAGAGTTGTAGACATTTTTTCAAGAAGGCTTCAGACGCAGGAAAACCTGATAAACCAAATTGCAGAAGCGATTGAAAAAACCTGCAGCCAATGGGTTTAATTGTCTTGGTAGAAGCACAGCATCTTTGCCTATCAATGCGTGGGGTGAAAAAAAGAGGCTGTATTGTAAAAACAACGATCATTAAAGGTTGTCTGAAAAATGATAAAAACTTGCTTGACCTTTTCTATCGGGAATTAGAAGTGAGTTCAGTACGAGAAGGCAGAGAATAACTATTTTTATCAAAGACTAAAAGTGTACCCTTAAGAAAACCTATTGGGTCTTCATCAAAATCAAACCCCTCATCTCTTAATTGTTGAGCAATTTTGCTATCTGCTAACGTGTGTACGCTTAAACACGCCAATCCGTCAGTTTTGAGAACTTTCTGTACTTTAAGTATATATTCTTTCCGATCTTTTTGTTTGGCATGTCTCAATGTATAAGGCCCAAAAACACCATCTACGTCAGCCACATCTTCAGGCAAATTCTCTGGAAAACGCCCAATAATAATCTTGGTTTCACCTGCTTCCAATATAGTCTTGTTATCTTCAATAGCATCTTCCGATTGCTCGATTACTGTTACCTTGCACCCAGCATCTCTTCTATGAACAAGGTTAACAAGTTCTGGGTTATACCCAATGACCAAAGCAGATTTGAGTTCACGGCCTTCAAAAACCTCCTTACTTACATTCCAAAAAGGTACTGTAAAAAAATTTCTTTGAGTTAAATCCAATTTACGATTTCCCGCAGTCTCTATTTCAGTCATATGGTGGCAATTATAACATTTATTGAGGTAGAAAATATATTGTGAAGTATAACATTAGAAAGCCTCTTGGCTACTCTTCAAAAACGACTGATTCCGTTTTTGCTCCTAGCGTCACTAATATTCCCATTAGATCCTCAACCATTTGTTTTGGACCACAAATGTAAAAGTTATCGTTGAAATTTTTAAGATATTTATTCAAAAAACTGACAGTAATCTTTTCCGAAAAGTAGCCGGGTGCATTTTCTTTTGTCAGCGTTAGAAATAAATCTTTTGGAGCAAACATTTCTTTAAATTCTTGTTCTAAAATAATGTCTTTCTGATAATTGTTAGAGAAAACAAGTTTGTTACCGTTTATCTCGTCTTTACTTTTCAAATCTCTCAAAATTGCAATAAATGGCGTAATTCCGGCACCACCTGCGATAAAAACACCCTTCCCCATATAATTGATTGTTCCCCACGGATCACCGATTAACACCTCGTCTCCTGGCTTTAATGAGTGAAGTTTCTCTGTCATTCCAGAATGGCTCGGGAATTCATTTTTCGGATAACCTTTGATTGTGAATTCCAAAACCAAATCGCTATTTAATGAAGTAAAAGTAAATGAGTGTATTTTGTCTTCCCAACCGGGGAGATTAATTGCAAAGTCAGTGGCTTGTCCTGGGATAAATTTGTAATTTGCAGGTTTTTCAATAATAAACCGTTTGACGTTATGTGTTACAAATTCACTTAGTAGAATTTTACTTTTAAACATTTTGCTTCCGGATTTATTATTACTCATTTTAACCCGCTTGTAAAACCAACGATTAGATTGATCTATCCATATTATATTTTACAGTTTTCGGTCACAAATAACTTTCATAAAACAGCCAGTTTCTTTTTTTTCATTCTGAACAGTGTGAGCTTTGATGATAAAATACCACTGCGATGTTTATGGATAGAAAACGACGAAGACAAAGAGGTAGAAAAAGAGTTGGACAAAAAATAATGTCTCAAATTATTAAGGCCCAAGCGACAGAAGAAACGGAAGCAGTCATTTATTCAAAGCTCGCTAGGTGGACAAAAGAGAAAAAAAATAGGCAAATTCTCGAAACAATCTCCAACGAGGAAAAAAAACACGCTCTCTATTGGAAAGGACATACCCATAAGGAAATTAGAGCCAAACCATTTAAGATTTTCTTCCATACACTTGTTGCCAAACTTCTCGGTCTGACTTTTTCGGTAAAATTAATGGAAAAAGGTGAAGAGAGTGCACAAATAAATTACAACGAAATTGCAAAAGAGATCCCACAAGCCAAAGAAATCAAGGCCGAAGAAAACGCACACGAGCTGAAGCTCCTGGGAATGCTCGATGAAGAAAGATTGAAGTACGTTGGGTCAATGATCTTGGGTGTTAATGATGCCCTCGTTGAATTAACGGGCGCACTTGCAGGTTTTACACTGGCTCTTCAAAATACGAGGTTGATCGCCGTGATCGGACTGATCACCGGAATCGCAGCGTCTTTATCTATGGCGGCCTCGGAATATTTGTCAACAAAAGCCGAATCTCAAGATAAAGACCCACTTAAGGCTTCGATTTATACCGGCGTCATGTACTTAGTAACTGTAATTCTACTTGTCTTGCCGTACTATCTTTTTCCAAATGTTTACGCCGCTTTAGCGACCACATTATTAATTGCCATTTTAATTATATTATTTTTCACCTTCTACATTTCTGTTGCGCAGGATTTGCCATTTAAAAAACGTTTTTCGGAAATGGCAGGTATTAGCATGGGTGTTTCAGCTTTAACCTTCGGCATCGGATTTTTGGTGAAAAAATTTTTCGGAGGCGGGGTGTAAAACCCTAAAATTTATTACTTACCCAGATGTGAGGTATCATTTACTGTTTTCTTAAAGAATTTATTCCCATCATGTTCGAAGATTGATAATGAGGCATTATTAGGATCATATTTAAAACTTTCTTCTTTTGAAACACCAAGTAAATAGGGAATTAGTGCTCTAATTGCACCCCCATGTGTAACTATTACAACAGTACGTCCTTTATGATTCTTTACTATTTCAACAAGTTTTGATTTTAATCGTGCATCAAATTTCTTCCACGATTCCCCGTTGGGTGGAATGTAGTTAAATCTTTCGTCTAAGGTCATTTTGTCCAACACCACAAATTATTTCAGCACTTTGTAGAGCTCTTTTTTCCTTTGATGAATAAATTACATCGGGTTTGTAAGATTTAATCTTTTCCCCCGCTTCTTGGATTTGTTCTTTACCTACGTTATTAAGTTCATTGGGGTCGTTATCTTTATGAAGTTTCTTTTCCGTATTTACTTCTGTTTCTCCGTGTCTAACAAATATCAATACTGTTTTCATAGATACTTTTTAAGTTTATCTACATACTTAATTCTATCCTTTGGTGCAGAAAGAACGCTTTTCTTAGTTAAATTGATATTGAAACGCTTGATCGCTCAAGCCTGGAAGGAAATCCCTATAGGAAGCATATTCTTCACCAATTCTTTTCAGATACTCTGCACCAGATTCAATTCTTCTTTGAGGAGCATCTGTTTCAAATTCACCCATATAATAACTATACCATTTTTATTATCTACCCAAAAGTTTCGGGGTATCAGCAGATTCACCTCGTCTATCCTGTCGCTTTAAATAATCCTGAAATTCCCTAAGCGAAATTCCTCTAACATAACCCCATTCCTATGGTAAACCATATCCCATATTTAAAGGGGTGTGGGAGACAAGAAACATCCTTCCTGCAACACATACCGCAGAATTTGAGAAAAAAACTGGAAAAAACCCTATTGAAACCTTTTATTGGAGGAGGCCATCTTAAACTTGGACGAACAGATGATAGGGAAGCAGCAATATCAGCAGATATTAGGTATTGTACTGCAAGAGGAGACTCAGATATACGGGAAGATGAGTTTATTATTACGGAAGGTAATATGAGTCAGAGCCCATATGCCTTCTGGATTTTTTATGACAATCCTTCTGAAACCGAACGTATGAAGTATCTGTCAAGATTGGATCCTGAAAGAGACATTGATTGGGAAAAGATAAAACCAGAAAGTACTCAGTATAAAATTGCAAAAGCCCTCTGTAAATATAAAGAGGTTGAAACCTTCCCCAAGAAATATTTCTACACAAAATAATTGTTATTGAAGTGACCCCATCGGGATTCGGACCCGAATTTTCAGGATGAGAACCTGATATCCTAAGCCATTAGATGATGGGGCCTCAAGCTGTATTTTATCAATTATTCAACCTAAATTCGAGAAGGGCGTTTATTTCTCTTTTTGGAGAAGTTTGATATCATCCAAAACTTGTTCTGCATGAATTAAAGGATTTACTTTTTCATAAATTTTTGCAATATTCCCTTTTGGATCAATCAAAATTGTCTTTCTTATCGTCCCCTCAAATTCCCTTCCCATAAATTTTTTCATTCCCCAAGCTCCGTAAGCCTGTATTATTTTATGCTCCGGGTCGCTTAAGATCGGAAAATTTAACTTATACTTATCGGAAAATTTTTGATGCAAAGAAACAGAATCTTTTGAGACACCCAAGACAACGATGTCCTCTTTTGAAAACTGACTTAAAAAATCTCTAAAACCACAAGCTTCTTTTGTGCAACCTGGAGTGTTATCTTTCGGATAAAAATACAAAACCACCCACTTGCCTTCATAATCAGAAAGGCTGTGGCTTCTTCCTTCTTGATCTGAAAGAGTAAAGGCTTCGGCTCTCATATCACTTTTTCATATTCTCCAACGTCTTCTTGAGAGCAATCTTAATTACGTCCAAGTAATTTTCAACAAAGATAAATTTAATATCGTTTTTTACCGCCTTCGGCACGTCTTCCATATCCTTTTTATTCTCTTTCGGAAGGATGATTGTTTTAAGTCCAGCTCTGTGTCCGGCAATAACCTTTTCTTTAACTCCACCAATTTCCAAAACTCTTCCCCGCAAAGTAATTTCACCTGTCATTCCAACATCTCTTTTAACCGGTATTTTTGTCAAAGCTGATACTAATGCCGTCGTAATTGCAATACCGGCTGACGGACCATCTTTTGGAACTGCACCTTCAGGAACATGGATATGAACATCCATCTCTGCACTGAAATCTCTTTTGATGCCAAGTTTTTTCCAATGCGAACGCGTCCATGTAAATGCTGCTCGGGCCGACTCTTTCATCACATCCCCAAGCTGCCCAGTGAGTGTTAGATGACCCTTTCCGGGCATCAAAGAAACCTCGATAAAAAGAATTTCACCACCCGCAGGTGTCACAGCAAGACCTGTTGACATCCCTACCTCATCTTTGCGTTCGGCAATCAGGGAAGAAAATTTCTGCGGCCCCAAATATTTTCTAACGTCATTTTTTGTTATCTTCTGCGAAAACTTTTTCTTTTCGGCTACAATCTTGGCAATTTTTCTTAAAATTGTTGCTAGATTTCTTTCGAGATTTCTTACTCCGGCCTCGCGCGTATAGCGCTCAATAATCTCATTCAAAGCGTCTATACCCAAAACCAACTTTTTGTCGTCCAACCCGTGCAACCTCAATTGCTTTTTCCACAAAAATTTCTCGGCGATATTAAATTTTTCATCTTGAGTGTAGCCAGGAAAATTGATTATCTCCATCCTATCACGCAGTGCTGGGGGAATTGTCTCAATAACATTACCGGTTGCGATAAACATCACTTCCGATAAATCAAATGGAACCTCCAAATAATGGTCGGAAAATTCACTGTTCTGTTCCGGGTCAAGTGCCTCCAAAAGCGCTGAAGATGGATCGCCCCTGAAATCTACACCGATTTTATCGATTTCATCAAGCATAAAAACCGGATTTTTCGTCTCGGCATCCTTTATTCCTTGAATGATTCTTCCAGGAAGAGCACCGACATAAGTTCTTCGATGGCCTCGTATCTCCGCTTCGTCACGAATTCCGCCAAGAGACACCCTAACAAATTTACGTTTTAAAGCTCTAGCAATCGATTTTCCAATCGAAGTTTTTCCAACTCCCGGGGGACCTATAAAACACAAAATTGTCGGTTGGGCTTCGTTCTCTTCATTAGATTTGCGACTACTTTGATTTCTCGCATTTTTTATTTTCATTACTGCCAAATACTCGAGAATTCTTTCCTTTGCCTTGCCTAGTCCCCAATGGTCATTCTCGAGAACTTTCTCGGCATTTGAGATAGAAACGTTATTTGCCGTTTTCTTGCTCCATGGCATGTCACAAAGCCAATCCAGATAATTGCGAAGGTATCCGCCTTCGGGATTGTGCGGAGACATTTGCATCAGTCTTTTTAACTCCTTTTTGGCTTTTTCCTCCACATCTTTAGGCATCCCAGCCTCCTTAATTCGCTTTTTATAACTTTCAGCCTCTTCACTGCTTAAATCGCCGAGCTCTTCCTCACCGAGCTCCTTTTCAATCGTCCGTTTTTTCTCCAGAAGCATCGTCTTTCGCATTTGATCCTCGAAGCGCTTTTGAGTTTTTGTCGAAATTGTTTTTTCTAATTCCAAAACGTTTACTTCATGCGTCAAATGCGCAAGCACCTTCTCCAACCTGGTTTTTAAAGACACGGTCTCTAAAAGCTTCTGTTTTTCACTTACTTTAATTTCCAAAAGTGAAGCAATCTGGTCAGCAACTTCATTTGGTTCAGGAGTTCCCGAAATCAATTTCATCACTGTCATCACCTCCGCTTGTTTTCCAAGATTAATTGCCTTCTTAAAAAGATCGACCAGTTTGTTGGCAAATGCCCTAATTTCATCGGTTGGTGGATCAACCTTTAATTCCTCAACTTCCGCAATGGTATATGGGTCAGATTCAACAACATGGCCAAGCTTTACCCTGACTTGACCCTTAATGACACAATGAGTTTCGCCATTTGACGACATCATTTGTGTTATCACGGCAATTGTTCCAATTGGGTAAAGATCTTCAACTTGGGGGTCTGAAACTTTTACGTCTCTCTGGGTAAAAATCGCAACAACTTTATCGGTTTGAAATGCGGCATTTACCGCAGAAACACTTTTCTTTCTTCCGAAGGTTAAAACCGCATCGGTGTTTGGAAAAACTACAGATCCTCTTATAGGAACTACGGGAAGCTTTCTTCTACTTTCTTCTTCTGGCATAGTCAAATCTCAATTGTATTCGAGGCCCCGAACACTTCTAGCAGTCTACATACCATTCTGCTAATTGTCAAGCGACAACCTTCGGAAAAGCTTATCGACTCTCAACCGATCAAGGATCAAAACCGCGCAAACACCAATCAACGCCCCAGCAAGGACATCTACAAAATAATGCACGTGACTTACCACTCTACCGATTGCTACAACAACTGCAAAAATAAAATAAATAAGAAATAAACGTTTATCAGTCTTTCGTAAACCGATAGCCAGCGCAAACGCACTTGAAGAGTGAGCGGAGGGAAAAGAAGAATCGAGTGGCCAAGTCAAAGTCAACGGGATAGCGCCACTCACAACGAACGGTCTTTGTGTCGGGAAAAATTTCTTAATCACTTCAGACAAAAGCCATGCGACCAGTACTGCAAAAAATATGTTTACAAGATATCTAAAGCTGATCTTCTTACGGTAAATCCATAAATATATCACTCCCGCAACCATCAGCCACCACAAAAAACTCGCAATGAATGTAATTACAACGTGTTTTTCAAAACTAAAAATTGTTGTCAACATTTTTACTCGTGACTGCGATATAACTAATTGTATCTCAAGATTTCCAACATGGAAAATATTAATTTTTCATTTTATACTTTATAAGTCACAGGTTATTAACAATAGGGTGCCTTTCACAAAACACTACCCTAACAATTCAGGAATAGTTATGAGTTTAACTCATTCAACAGTCAAAAGTTTCAGATACGCCTTTAGCGGTTTAAATACTGCACTGAAAAATGAGCCCAATTTCAGAATTCATGTTGTCTTTGCTATACTCGCCCTGACGTTTGGAATTTTTCTCAAACTCAATTCTTTAGAATGGTTGTTTTTGACTTTCACAATCTTCTATGTCCTAACTTTGGAGCTTTTAAATACAGTGCTCGAATCGATCGTCAACATCGCAAATCCGGAAATTAACCCCTACGCAAAAATTGCCAAAGATGTTGCTGCCGCTTGTGTTCTTCTTGCCGCGTTTATGTCAATTATTGTCGGAATCGCACTATTTCTTCCAAAGATAATTGCTGCCTTTTAAAGCAAAACTAAAGTTAGTACCCCCACAGCAAGACAATAGTAGCCAAAATATTTAAATTTAGTTCCCTTCAGAGCCTTGAGTAAAATTTTTATACACAATATTCCAAATACAAACGAACAAAATAAACCAACAATATAATTTATATCTAACCCCAAATTATTTCTGTATTTAAACATCTCCAACACATTTGCACCCAAGACCGCGGGGACCGAAAGCAGAAATGAAAACCCAGCCGCTTTTTCCTTTTCGATACCCAACCACGTTCCTGCAAAAATCGTCGAGCCGGATCTTGAAATACCTGGTAAAATTGCCACAGCTTGGAAAAGTCCAACAACAATTGCCTCTTTTGAACTGAAGTCACCTTTTCTCTGTACATTTAAATCTGTTCGAATATTCAAAATTCCGGTAACAAGCAGGGCAAAAGAAACCAATGTTGCATTTGCAAACAGGATGTCCACCGTATCGCTTAACAAATAGCCGACAACAGCAGCCGGAATTGTTGCGACTCCAAGTAAAAACCATTCCCGCATGTTCAACTTGATTATTTTCTTCCAGAAAAAAAATATCACGGCCAACACGGTCCCAAGGTGGAGAAAGACATCAAACAGTACTCCCGGCTGTTGAAAACCGGGAATTAATTTCTGGAAAAGTACCAAGTGTCCCGATGACGAAACCGGTAAAAATTCCGTCAAGCCCTGTACGGCTCCAAGAAGTGCAGATTGCAACAAATTCATATGTTAATAATAAGCATTAATTCCCGAAATTAACAGCTTCTCCGCTTTCGACTTGTCGAAAGACATATTTTCTAATTCCAATTTATCTATCGGTGTTGCCTCATCAACTCTATATGTTCCAATTCTTGTTCTTCTTAAGTTGGAAAGGTACGCCCCGCACACAAGCCTTCTTCCAATATCTCTTGCAAGTGCGCGAATATACGTTCCAGATGAGACATTTGTTTCAATTCTTACAATCGGATATTGATAATCTGAAAGTTTGATCGAGAAAATTTTTATTTTTCTAGGCTCGATTGCGAAATCTAAATTTTTTCTTGCAATTTGATAGGCTTTTTTGCCGGCGATTTTAACCGCAGAATAGTTAGGTGGAACCTGGTCCTGTTCACCCAAAAACGATTTCAAAACTTTCAAAATCTGTTTTTTAGTCGGCACTAATTTGCTTTTTATACCAATCTCCATCGGTCTTACTACACCTTCCGAATCATCGGTTGTTCGTTCTTCACCTAAAGTGATTTCACCAAGATAAGTTTTGGTTAACTTCCCGAATTTCTCCCACAAACACCGTGTAGATTGTCTTCCAACACCAACAATCAAAAGGCCGGTTGCATTTGGATCGAGTGTCCCCGCATGGCCAACACACCGCTCTCCCGTGACTCTTCTAACTTTGCCTATCACATCGTGCGAAGTTATTCCTTTTGGCTTATCAATTAAAATAAACATTGTGCCAATTATACTCCGACAAACCCACCTACTGACAAATATACCATCTAGCGTGGATTTGAAAAATATTTTTGTTCTTGTGAAAAATAAGTACTCCAACAATTCGAAGTGATTAAAGATCGCAGAAACAAACGGTTAATGTTTTAAACTGACTTTACCATCTTCTCCGTATCTTCTTGCGAAACTTCCTTTCCATGTGCGTCCTTGACATGCTTCATTGCAGCTTCCACAGTTTCACTTTTGTCATGACTGCGGACCATAAAGCCACACTGTGGGTCACAATCTATTTCAAACAACTGCTTCACAAACATCACCTCCAATCTCAAACAGAAGGAAATCATACAGTTTTCGAAATACTTCGTCTGTATGCGCGATCACAAAAAATAACTTAAGGAAAAATTTGTTATAATAGCTTCAGATGGCAATCTTTTGAACGACGACATAGTAGGATTCCGCAAAGCGGAAGATAGATTTTGGTTTAATATAAAGTTGTTGGATATAAAAAAACATTGGGAGATCGTCTAATGGTAGGACAACAGATTCTGGATCTGTTTATCGGGGTTCGAATCCCTGTCTCCCAGCCAAGACGTGCAGGTTTGTGACTGCCCCCTCACAATTCACGCCCGGAATATGCAAATTAAAATTACCCCCCTTACCAATACACATTCACATCTGGAGGGAATCTTCAAAGCAAAGAATTGTTATTATCTAGCCAAGTTCCATAGTGCGGGTATAGTCACAGAAATTAAAAAAAGTGACAACTGGCTTGAAGATGAAATGTCGTGGGTTTCCAGATCAGAAATACCATTTGTTACAACAATGAGACATGTCCAATTGCGAAGTCAACATCTAGTAGAGGGGGTGCTTACTCCAGTTTTGCGCAAGTTTAAACCATTTTATGTAACCAAGGAGGTAGATAAATTTCCATCTAGGGATGAATGTATGCAATTGGTTTATAAGTATTGTGATTATGCAAGTGATGATGGATATGATTTTTATAAAAGTCGAGTAAAAGAAAATGACGTTGTTAGACTATTTAGAAAGTTTGATTACAGAAATGACTTATTCATCAGAGCCGGATCATGTCTCTATAAAGCTTATATATTATTAAATACAAGCCATCTATTTGCCGAAGAAATCTACAATAATGCCTTCATTGCATTTGAAGCAATGGTTGAGCATTTAAAATTCAAAAATGGTTTTTCAGGGAAAGAAAGTAGAAATAAAGTAATTGATTTAATAGGGAAATATCTCGAAAAGGATAACCCTGGAGTTGATTTTAAGGATTACGAGGAGGAAATGCGTGACGCAATACGTAATGATATCATCCATCCATTCAGAGAGCGTTCGGGTGAACGAATTGCCCAACCTTTTTTAATGGCAGACTATATTTTCGAAGATCTGGGTCTAATTGATTGGTTATTTAAAAAAATTATCGAAGGTAAGCTAAAATAGTACAAATTATTCTGAAAGCGGATGTTATTACTATAAGGACCATAAGGGTCCCGACCTGTATGCTCAGCTTTTTCAGGGTATGCTCAGTATACTTTGTTGAAACTTTTCTTAAATGTTAATATGAATATACCATGCAAGTATTAGGTATTTTTATTGGT
>LBWP01000020.1 GCA_000993685.1 Candidatus Woesebacteria bacterium GW2011_GWA1_39_21 | reverse complement strand
TTAGCTGCGCAAGCTAGCGGGCAGGATTGAACTCTGAAAATGCGTAAGCAGAGTCAAGCTTTGCTTTTGATAAAATCTTAAGCTTTGCTTATATGTCATCCTCCTTGGGGAAACCCCGCCTTTTAAGGCGGGGAGGATGTCATTTGAAAATGTATTGTATATGACGCTTGAACGTTTTGCTGTGAGAGAAGTTAACAATAAATCATGGGTTGAAGATGAAGGTCGTTTACCCACAAAAAGGCCTGAAGAAGATTTATTAATGGAAATTGATGGTTTTCAAAAAAAAATTAGAAAACTGGATGAGGAAGACTGCGAATATTGGCCGAAAGTTGCAGGTTTAGTCAAAGAAAAATTTGCTTGGGATGCGAAAGGAAACATTCAAGGGCTTAAAAAAAGAATGAGGTATTTTCAAGAAACGAGATCGCAAATCTCTGAAGCGTATGAAAATTTTGCCATCAGCAGGATGCAATATGAATCCAATATGTATAGTTTGGTAAAAATTACTTTTGCACGTAATTTACCAAAACAAGTGATAAACCCTGCTTGGGCAATGAAAACCACGGAGCGGAGTTTGACATTGATGAGTAGATTTGATCTTCGGGATGTTTAATAAAATCGGAGTATATTATCTGCGAGCTTCTTATGAATTGCTAATCTTCCAAAACCCATTTTGTGCAGTATAATTTTGTATTATGAATCCAAAAATAGATGTGGTGATCCTCGCGGCGGGTTTTGGAACAAGACTTGGTAAATTAGGTGAAGAGATTCCAAAAGGGCTAATCGCATTGCGTAACGGCGATTGTTTGTTGGGTAGACTAATGAAGGATTTAAAAAGTGACGTCAGGATTGACAAAATTTTTATGGTTACTAACGGTTTGTTTTATGATGTTTATAAAAAATGGCTTGTGGGTAACAAGCTTTTCGATGAGATTAAAGTTTTTAATAATGGAATACAGGTGGCTGAAAAGCGAAACGGTGCATTAAAAGACCTCTTTTTAATTTCGGAAGAATTTGATTTAAGTAAAAGTGATTTACTGGTGGTTCCAAGCGACACCTTTTATGGCTTTAACTTTTCAAGTTTTGTTGACCAAATTGTACTGAATAGAAATAATTTTCTGACGATCGTCCGAAAAGTACACTCAAAAAATGAGATCAAAGGCAGGCTTGGTTGTGCCGTTGTTGAGAACGGAAAAATAATTTCGTTTGAAGAAAAACCTAAAAAGCCGAAAAGTTATTACGCCGCGATTCCATTTTATTATTATCCAAAAGAATATTTGAGCTTACTGCCGAAATATCTCAGAGAGGGGAATAACCCCGATGCACCTGGAAATATAATTCCGTGGCTAATAAAAAAGAAAAAGTTAGCTACGACTTATGTTACCAATGAAAAAGCACTTGATGTGGGAACGATGGGGGATGTTGTAAAATTGAGGAAATTAAGGTAATAACTTAAATATGGGCGGAACTTTATACATCGTCGCAACACCAATTGGAAATCTTGAGGATATTACATTGCGAGCAATTCGTATACTGACTGATGCAGATATAATTTTGGCTGAAGACACTCGTGTTACAAAAAAACTTCTTGAATCGCAAAATTTAAAATTGAAAATTAATAATTTAAAATTGATTTCCTATCATCAACATTCATCCGACTCAAAAAAGCAGGAAATCTTGAAATTGTTGTTGGAAGGAAAAAATCTTGCGCTTGTAACCGACGCTGGCACTCCGGGAATATCTGACCCCGGAAACGAACTCGCCGACTACCTCTTGTCAATAAATCCTGAAATTAAAATCGTACCGGTGCCTGGCGCATCCGCGATTGTTTCGGCGCTCTCAGTTTGTGGCTTTAATGTTAACAGCTTCGTTTTTCTTGGATTTTTGCCTAAAAAGAAAAGGAAGAAGTTGTTTGATTGGATCAAAACGGGCAATGTTAGTTTTGGTTTTTATGAATCTCCAAAGCGAATTATAAAAACTCTGGGTGTGTTGGAAGAACATTTCGGAGCCGAAAAGCGGGTTTTTGTCGGACGGGAAATGACAAAGTTTTATGAGGATTATTATCGGGGAAAAATTCCCGAAGTGAAGTTGCAGATGGAAAAGAGCAAAATGAGAGGGGAAATTGTGGTGGTGGTTGAAGGGTACGGTGTTTAGGTATCAACCATTTTTATATTGTAACGATAAGCGAAGCTGTCAATTTGATAAATCGTCTTCTTTCAACAATCTTTGTTTATACACATATTGTTTCCATGAATAACACATTTACTTGTGGTCAAACAACTTCATTTTGGGGAGTAGAAAAAAGCCCAGTAAATTTCTGAGGACTTCCTTCCTTCAATGCTTGTTTATATTCAGGTGAATCTCTCTTTATGTTTATAGTTTTTTGTACGTCAAGCGTATCTAAAAACTCTCTAACAGCTAATAATCCTTTATGCACATCTCTTTCGTTTCCGCGGCCCGCTCCTTCCACAAAAACTCTATGCAATATTTGATACGACCCTTCGGTATATCCGTTTTTCTCTTTGATTAATCTTGAAAGTCTACCTCTTTTACATTCTTGAAATTGTCTAATGTCTTTCTCATTAAAATCCAAATCCTTGGCGTTTGATATCAGCTTATCTGCCATCAAAAGTTCCATTAGAACCGCAAATCCCTCGTTTATTGCATGATCAGCCGTAGAGTGATAATGTTCAACCTTACTCATGTCGACCTTCTTTCTGACCAACTTTTCGTAAATACCGTGAGTTAGTTCATGTGCCATAGTAACTGTATCTGTAATTTTTCTTTTTACAATATTTCCAGAGAGGTGAAAGCCATTATTTTCAGAAATATCCTGAGCCGTTTTTGACCGTATAACGTTACCGGAATTTATTACGATGTGATGTTTTTCCCCCCTCCAAACCCCATTTGCCTCGGTACACACGTCTTCAGGTTCGGTGTCACTCCAGGGTCGAAACGGATCTGTAATTATAAGGCCCTTCACATCAGGATCTGTATACACCTCTGGAAAATATTCTTGATATAAAGAAGAAGTTTTATTGTATATTTCTGTTAAATATCTTCCTTTTTCCACTGTTTGCGCATATTTTAAAAGATATTCCAAAGTGGGTGTGTTAAAAGAAAAATGCGACCAACCAACGTCTTCACCTATTGAGTTGTGAATTCTTTTTTCAAAGTAAACTTGACTTGTTAAATCTCTAATTTGCAATAAAGTATGACCGCCTGCTTCTTCCTGTTGTAGGTAAAGGTCGCCGTTAATGTTAAAAAAATCCTCTAGACCGGATTTTGTTCTATCTGTAATTTCATCCAAACCAGAACGTTCACCAACTAGTTGGGTCCAATATTCCACCAGGCTCGTAATTTTATTCTC
The DNA here is from genome assembly GCA_000993685.1 of Candidatus Woesebacteria bacterium GW2011_GWA1_39_21. Lineage (GTDB taxonomy): Bacteria > Patescibacteriota > Microgenomatia > UBA8517 > UBA8517 > GWB1-38-13. Next base: position 10,087 of record LBWP01000020.1, on the reverse strand, counting down.
CATTTCTTGTGTGTAGGGTGTTGATGAGGGTTTTGAACTTCTTCTAAACTCTTCTTCAAATTTAGGATCTAAAATCAATTTTACAAACCGTGTTAGAAGTCTTGTATCAGAATTTAACACATCAACCACTTCACCCGGTAGATTTCTTTTCCTAATATATCTCTCCATGGATAGGTGCACTAATTCCGGATCAATATTTTTATTCAAGATCAAATGCAAGCGATCGAGTGTAAAATTGTAACCCTCATAAAGCCCGAGTGTTTTCTGGATTTCATCACGGTTCCATTCTTGTCCGGTTTCAAGATTATTTATATACAACAATACTGAATCATTATTCATCATATCTTTAAAATACCCACGAATACTATCCACCTTGGGCTGAGTCTCGGAAATCAATTTTTCCCATCGGGCATCGAGTGGATCATAAAATTCTTCAGAAAGTGGAGACTCATTCACACGAATATCTCCCAAATCTCTACATGCACCTTCCGGTTGAACTAATGCTTTTACTTCACCAATTCCAACTTTAAATGTGAGTTTATTAGGATTTTCAACGTCAGTATTTTTAACAATTGGATATGCAAGATCTTCTGCCATAAAATTATTTTATTATTTTTTAAGTAATAATTCCTGTAGTATTTATAAAAAACGAAACCGTTCAGCTTCACTTCTATTACAAAATTGTAGAATCTCTATAAATAATTGGAGTTGATGTTTTTGTGGTAACTGGAAATAATTGTGATCCGGGGAGGAGTTGGCTAAGCTTATCTTAGGGTTATTCCTGAATCTTAACACTTCGTACTTTGTATTTTTATGAAATACCGATGTGCCCTTAGGGGGAATTGAACCCTCATCTTACCCTTAGGACGGGTCTGCTCTGTCCGTTGAGCTATAAGGGCATGCAATACACGAAACCTTTGTTCTACTAAGCAAATCTGCCAAGCTCTACTTTGCCAGTTAACCCCAATTCTATCGGGTTTGATAAAGTGACAGAACCTCTATATTCTATCATGCATCGAACGATTTGATAACGACATAGATCTGAAGATTTACTTTTTCCGGCAAATTTATTCAAACTCCCTGAAAACCGTGTCATAACAAGATGTAGATGGATTGAACTTGCGGGTCAACATCTTTCATTGGTGATTTCCCCCATATCTCAAATATAAATAAGAAAAACTCTAGCCTCTTGGCCAGCCCTGGATGGAAAGTAACTTGCCCTGAGTTTACCGAAAGAAACACACCAAATTATTTTTACAAAATAATTACAAACATACAAAATTTTATAAATTGTGTAAAATAAACTACCACGGGCTAAAGCCCATGGTATTTTGTCGACGAGATTGGATTCTTGCTTCATCCACGTCTTCCGTCCGTGGATTTCGCAGATGAATTCAATAATATTAATATGGAAGTTGGTGAGGGTGTTGAAGTGCAAAAGATGCCTTCCAAAGAGGAATTGACTTCTTCGTTAAATGAAATTTTCAAAGCCACAAGCGATGCTGCGTTAATAGGAGGGGTGGGGTGTGACATTCTATTACATGGAGATATTATAGGACCGCATAAAGATATTGATATGGTAGCAGATGTAAACAAATCCCAAGGGATATTAACTGCTTTGCAGGAACTTGGTTATAAAGGAGGTATTGAGAAAACAAACGTTGAGAAAATTAAATTATTTAATGGCAATGTTGAAGTGGGAATTGGTTTGTTACAGTCAGATAGAACGGGAGGGGTACAAACAACATATGAAGGTAGTGAGGTACATTTTGACAAATCAATTCTTGGAGAAGACAAGAATGTCGGGGGTGTAAAAATAAAAGTTGCGTCACCTCTGGGAATAATTCAGACGCTTAATTTACCGTCTGCTTTAGGTGGTATACCATCAGAAAAACACGTCTCAGCTAGGGTGGCTATTGGAAATAAATATTTCCCAGGCGAGACAACTGACGGGGGAGTGTTTATACCAGAGGTTGTACGTAATAATGAAGAATAGTGGAATATAAAAATATCTTCACCTACTTGATTGTTTAAACAATTTTCAGGCTTGATTTCTTCAGCAGTCCTGGGTGGAAAGTATTCGAACATACTACCATAGTCGATATAATCAAGTTATGTTAACTAGAGAAGAAAGGAATTATCTAAAAAAGATTGATCCTTTTCGGAAAGCAAATGTTTTTCCGTTTGATCCGAATGGAAAAAAGCTTGGTGACGAGATTGTTCTGAAGATAAGAAATAATTTTCCTAATGCAGTAATAAAATTTATAGGTCGGTGGCTTTAGGAATATCCGGGTAGAAGGATGTTGATATTTATGTTTTAGCTGACCCAAAGGATTTTGCTGAATGTTTACCGGGTCTAGAAAAGTTGTTTGGTGAAGTGAATAAAAAGGGTAATTATGTAAAAAAGCGTTTTGTCGAATGGAAGTTTAAACAAGAAGGGTACGATATTGAGATTTACCTAACTGAACCCCCCAGATCGGCAGTTAAAAGTTTATGATATTTTAAGATTAAATAAGAAGTTATTGATAGAATATGAAGAATTGAAGTGGAGATTTAATGGCAAGAGTTATCGAGATTATCAAGAGGCGAAGTATAAGTTTTATAACAAGATATTGAATGAAAATAAGTAGAGGGTTAAAGCTTTCAAGTTTAATCTTCCCTTGATCCACCCTCCTTTTTTTGAGTAATTTAGAAGCTAAAATTATTCAGCATGGAAGATGTTATTCGAGCTTCGCGAGAACTCACGGCTCTTAACCCTTAAGTTGTTTATTTAATTGCCAGCGTGTAGAGGTTTGTGGATTCGTTTCCACCAAGGTCGGTGAGGATGATCAAACGGTCCTGACTGACAGTGGTAAAAACGTATGGATTAATAAATCGGCCGGTAAAAACAACTTGCTGATTAGTCCCATCGTAATCCATAATCGTAACTTTATTTTCCTCTGAATAAACGAGGTTTCGCGAATTAGGAAACCACATTATCTTTTTTGATTTTGCGCCGTCAACACTGCTTCCGAGATACAAGTCGTCAATTTTAGGAAGTATCGGGAAGTTTTTGTCCTCCTTAATGTCATAAACATAAGTGTTACTGCTTTCGATTTTTCGCTCTTGTTTTTGTGTTGAGGAACCAGGAAGTGGCTTGCTCAAATTGTCGGGAATGGTTGCTGATCCCGATGCTGTATAAACAATCATTTTTTCATCGGGTGAAAAGAGGATGGCTTTAGCTTTGGATTTTAAAATTGATGACAGATCGTTGGGTACGCTTTTTAACTTTGAATCCAATCTTTTTTGTGCCTCAACTTTCCATTCGGAAAGAATACTGGCTTTTTTCCCGGCAACATTTGTTCTTTGTCCTTGGGGCGTATAGCTTCCGGCGTTAAGAAGATAAACGGCAGTTGGTGTGGTTACCAAGATCTCTCTTCCGTCCGGTGACCAGGACCATGATGTTTGCGAAAGATCTCCGTCAGTGACCCTACGTGGTTCGCGTGTGAATCCGATTGGAAGATTGATTGTTTCCATAACCCAAAGTCCAGCTTTGTCTGAAAAATCCGCTTTGTTAGTAGGTATCACTGCGTAAGCAATTTTAGTCATGTCATCGGAAACTACCGGATTGATTGTTCCTGAAAAAGTCAGTGCAGAAAGCGATGGAGCCGAACGAAAGAGGCTGGCATCAATTTCTGTGACTTCTTCCTTGCTGATAGTAATCGACTTCGTCCAAGTTTTATAGCCTTCCTTTTTGATTTCGACAGTGTATGTATCAGGAACAAGTGAAATTGTTGTATTAGTGGCGTTTTTCAGTTCATTATCGATAAAGATTTGAGCTCCGTCAGGTGAGGATTTAGCCGCCAAGAGCCCGTGCGGTACAAGTTTTCCATCATCTGGGTTAACTCTGTAACCTCTGGCATACATTAGCGCAAAGTAGCCTCCAATGCTGACGATAATCAGTGTCATTAAGGTAATCAAAACGCGGATTTTTGTCATAGATACAATATTATACCTTAAATAAATTGTTCTTTAAATATTGCTGAAGAGGGACTGACGAGGTGACGATGTGTTTTTCCCTTCTTGTTGTTACTTTTTAATAAAATTATAATGGCCATAGTTGGATACTCTTGACGATCTAATTTCTAAAAGGGTGTTTTTTTATGTTGCATAAAAGAATCGCAATTGATCTAGGGACTGCCAATACGCTTGTCTGGGTAGCCGGGCAGGGGATTGTCGCCAATGAACCTACTGTAGTTGCCATTTCGGCAGACGATAACAGAGTTGTTGCTGTGGGAGAAGATGCAAAGAAGATGCTTGGACGAACACCTGAAGCCCTGGTTGCGTCCAGACCGATGAGAGAAGGTGTTATCGCCGATTATGCCGTAACGGAGGCGATGCTTAGGTATTTTATTGGCAATGTGATGGGTAGAGTGTATCTGATTAAGCCAGAAGTGATGGTATGTGTTCCCGCTGGTTGTACACAGGTTGAAAGAAGGGCAGCCCTCGATGCAACACTTTCCGCAGGTGCAGCGCACGCGTTTTTAATTGATGAACCGCTCGCGGCTGCGATCGGCGCTGGAATTCCGGTATCGGCTCCAAGTGGAAGTATGATTTTGGATATTGGTGGCGGATCTGCAGAGGCAGCCGTGATTTCTCTTGGGGGAGTCGTTGCGCATAAAAGTGTGCGTGTCGCTGGAAATAAGATTGATGAATCAATCGCTGACTATTTAAAGAAAAAACACAACTTAATTGTTGGTGATCAAACGGCTGAATATATCAAAATAAGAATCGGTTCGGCACTAAAGATGGCAAAAGAAGAAAAGCTTGAGATTAGCGGACGCGATCTGGTTTTTGGGCTTCCGAGAAGTGTTGTTATTGACTCCTCTGAGGTAACTGCTGCAATTAGACCAACGCTACTTCAGATCATCTCAGCGGTTAAGGGTGTTTTGGAAGATACTCCGCCAGAGCTGGCTGCCGATATTATTGACAAAGGAATCATTCTTAGTGGGGGGACCTCGCTTTTGCGAAACCTTGATCGATTGGTGACTGAAGAAACCGGTGTTCCGGCTCATGTTGCTGAGGACCCTCTTTTATGTGTTGTTCGAGGAACAGGTGTCGTTTTGGAAAATATTGATCTTTGGAAGCGAAGTGTGACTTCAAGAAGTTGAAAATGCTTTGTTAAGTTGGTATTCGGGAATTATAATCAACTCTTTAATTCAACAGTTATCGGAATTGTAACGATACAGACACTAATATATATTGTTATACTTATAGTATATTAACATCGAAAATATTTATTCTGTATAAATTGAGGATAACTTTCTAAAACCGTATTTGTAAATTGAGTCAAAATATTCATCGTATTTGTGCATTTCTCATATTTTATAAAACATATAATTACCTTATAGTTAAAACACAATAATTGAAGATGTACTAAGTGCCTTGCAGGTTTGGGAAATATTGTTGAAAATCGGAGATCTTTGAAATCATCTTAGAAAAAATGTAAAATATAACCAGCGTTTTTATGCCTGCAAGTAAAAACAGTAAATCTGTCGTTAGCAAATTGTTCCGAAAACAGGGGGAAATTTTAGATATTTCAATTACTAGCACTCCAAAACAAGAGCTGCTAGCAAAAATTGAAACCTATTTGTCTGAAAAGTCCAATTTTGAGGCTAAAAAGCCACTTTTTATCACAACTCCTAACCCTGAACAGGTTGTTCTGGCTTCAGATGATCCCAGTTTTGCCAAAATACTTAACAAATCCGACATTTCACTCTGCGACGGGACCGGACTTTTGATTGGCCTTGAGTATTTGACGAAATACCAAGATAAATTGGGGAGTATTAAGAAAAATTATCGACGAAAGGTAGAAGTTGGATCCGTAAAAATTAACAAGTATGTCAAATCTGCAAGAAAAAAACAGAAATTTGCCGTTGAGGTCATCAAAAAGGTAGCGTTGTTTGTTAAATCAAGTATCTATGTACTTAAAAATAATTCTTCAACGGATGGTTCAAAAGTAATAAAAGGCAGGGAATTTGTTTTGAGGTTGTTGGATGTTGCCAATACCCATCGGTACAAAGTTTTTTTGCTAGGTTCAACGATTAATGTCATCAGTAGAACAAAAGAAATCCTGACAAAAAAATATCCAGCGGTACGTTTTCAATTTGAATACGATTTAAAAGTCGATCTAAATGGCGTCCCGGTAAGTAAAAAGCATTACAGGAACGAGGAATTAGTTGTGAACAGAATAAATAGATTTCATCCGCAGATGCTATTTGTCGCTTTTGGTGCGCCGAAACAGGAAAAATGGGTGTACCGCTGTTTAAAAAACTTAAATGTTGATTTAGTTATGGTTTGTGGAAGTGCTTTTGACCATATTGCCGGTACAAGAAAGCAGGTTCCTCCAGTAGTAAGTAGATTTGGTATGGAATGGTTATGGCGGTTGTTTACCGGCTCGCAAACATTTGAGAGAATTCATAACGCTGTTATTCGATTTCCGATACTTCTTTTAAACTCCGATTAATTACTTTCAAGTAAATAGTGTTTTCAGATCAGATAGATTGATGGATAATTGGTTGGTCAACGATGTGTAATGTCACAGTTTTCTCCATATTTTTAAGCCCACATCTGCTTTCTGGGATCCCAAACATATCATCTTTTTGATAGCTTTTGAAAACGGGTGTCATATAAAATTTATCTCTTGTAAAGGAGGTGGATATGACAGTTGAGGCGATTGGTAACAAAAGTAAATTGAAAACTAACCCGGAAAAGGGAAAATTATTTCATGACCGGCCCGTATTGGTCAACCCTAGAGATTTTCCGTTTATATCAAGAAGAGCCAAAGCGTGGTTAAATGCAGATGGAACTGCAAAATCTGTAAGTGAAGCTGAAATCGGTAAAACTGTATGTGGCCCTGACGACGGAGATGCCCTTGGATGAACTATTTGAGTTTGACGCGAACACTTATCCCTAACACGAGTCTTCAGTTTTTTGCTGATAGTAGGATTTGTTTAATTTTGGTTTAAACTGGATTATGGCAAAAAAAGTAGTTTTGGTTGACCGCGACGACAATGTTGTGGGTTATAAGGAAAAATATGAAGCCCACCACAACCCGGCTCCTCTTCATCGGGCAATTTCAGTTGTAATTTTCGATAAGGCTCATAAGAAGATGCTTCTGCAAAAAAGAAGTAAGGAAAAACCCACTTGGCCTAGATTTTGGTCAAATGCTTGTTGTACACACCCTTTTATAGGCGAGTTATATAAAAGTGCTGCCTAAAGACGGCTTTTTGAGGAGATGGGAGTTAAAACCGATCTGAAAGAAGCTTTTAAATTTATTTACAAAGCAAAATATGATAAAACCTGGGGCGAACACGAACTCGATTGTGTTTTTATTGGTGAATATGATGGAAAAGTGAAGATTGATCCCGATGAGGCAGATGATTATAAATGGGTGAAAATAAGCGATTTGGCCAAAGATATCAAAGAAAATCCACAGATTTATACCCCCTGGTTTGGGATCATACTATCCAGGTTGCACTGAATCGTCGTTCATATAAAACGTAAAAAGGATAGCTTTTGAGAACTATTGTCCTATAATATGTTTTTATGGAAAGAACTAGAGATAAAGGAGAGGAAATATCGAAAAAATTCGACTCCGTTTCTTTTGATGTTGCAAAGTTTGTTGTCCTTTACGCTCTTTCTACCGGTAAAATCCCCGATCGAAGAAGAATTAAATTCTTGAATGATTTTGCACATTTGAGTTTGGCGCAGGCAAGCGGAGGCTTTGATGCCTTAGCGGATGAAAAAGCCAAAGATGGAGCAAATCACTCAGGAATAGTAAAAGTTTACTGGACGAGGACTATGGTTGATAAATACAAAAATTTGTTAGAGCAGACTGTTTCCATATATAACAATGAAGATGCGCATCAAGTTCGTGTTGCAATGGCTAAGTCTTATCAAACATTTCACAGGCAGGAATCGATTTCAAGAGGAATAGCACCTAATTGTCAAAAATTACCGGAAGCGGTGGAAAAGCAGGACATGATTTTAGACTATAGAAATTCAATAAATGAGGATTATACAAGAGTTATGCTCGAAATCTTAAATCCTTCATCCGATCAAATAACAAAACAAGAGAATGATAAACTTATCGATAACGTAATTCTCCCAACGATGAAGGCTTACCAAGTTCTGACCGACGCGGCTCAATATGGGTTAGAGAGTCAAAAGACAAAACTAACTATAGATAAAACCTTTGAGATTAACCTGCAGAATTTAAATACCTTTCAGCGAATGACTTCTTTGACAAAAGAGGCTTTCCCTCAAGCGAACGAGCATCTTCGAAAAATTGCGTTCCCCAACCGAATTACACCGTTTAGTCTCAGAACGAAGTTTACAAAGGCAGTTGCTGGTATTTGTTATGCCAAAGAGCTTGTCGAGTATCAAATTTTCAATTCCCAGGTTGGGAGATACCCTCAAGTTGTTTGAATTAGCCCCGATACGTATTTGCGTAAGCGACTACAAATTAGTAAAATAGCCTCTGTTTCAGATTTTTAATATGAATGAAATTTGCAATTCTTGTCATAATGATAAGGCGTGTACTACTCACGAACCTAGATTCTTGATAAATCAAGGGGAGTTGAAGTGGGACAATTGTCTTTTGTATACCTGTATAAGAGGTTACCAATCTGCCCGACAAGCAAGAATTGATTCAGAACCTGAAGAATTTGATGTTTCTGGTGTAACAAAATTGGGGTGGAGGTTTGGTACTACGCATAAACCAACAAGAGAAGGAAACTTTCAAAGATTTGTTGATGTTGATGGAAGAGTTTATTTTAAAGATCAGAATAATGACAATTGTTGGCGTCGTACTGGGCGAATTTTTTCGAAATCCTCATGGTCGGTGAAGTTTATACCAACATTCGATAGGGGTGAGGGAGACTAGACTTATCGTTGGCAAAAAGAAGTTAGTAAAGAATGGTATTTGGTCCCAAAATTTTTAGTTTTAATTTGTGTTTTTGAACTTTTCTTACAACTGCCCCTTGACATTGGTTGTTCTTCTTTGATACTTTGTGTATAAGATAAGTTGTGATTAGTCATAGACTAGGCACAAAACTATAACACAATAGTTGTAAGTAGAAAGAAGTGGATAATAGAAATCTGTGAAAATATATTTTGATTTTTGATATTTGAACTTTGATTTTAATAATATGCCCGAACCTAAAAAGAAAATAAAACTCCAGGATCTTCCGGATCTTTTGACTGTCCGTGAAGTTGCCGAAGTGCTTCGTGTATCGCCCTTAACAATCAAAAGATGGGGCAAGCGTGGAAAGCTTCCCGCAATACGCATCAACTCGCGCGGTGACCGCCGCTATAAGAAAGAGGCGGTGCTTTGGCTTTTAGGGATTCAGGAGAAAGAATAGCAACTTCTTTCTTGACCCTGTTAACATTGTAAGAAAGAGGCGCTGTTGTGGCTCCTAGATATTCAGGAAAAGGAGTAATGCCTCTTTCTTGGCACCGCTTCGCGTTGTAAAAAGATAGCGCTTCAACACATTGTCGATACTATTTTAGGTTTGCATTAAACATATATGTACAAATTAGAGGTTTTGTGTAATAAATTAATTGAGTCCTAATATGGAATTTCTTGAGGAGTTATTTCATAAAACCAAAAAAGATAAGAATAGACCGTTACCTGAAGTTGACCTGCTTGAGCCGGAAGACGGAAGTAATATTTACAGGTTTTTGATTTCCGGAACCACCGGAGAACGGACGGGATATTTGTTGTCAGAATTGGATGGTAATGTTGCACATTTTTCTATATATGTAGATAAGCAATCCGCAGGTAAGGGTTATGGAAGAAAATTGTGGAAACGCTTCAAAAGTTGGGCTGAGGACAATGGGGTTATCCAAATTCGTGGTCACTTAGTGCCTGACGATGGCAGGGAGAACGACGCGCGTAAGTTTTATCATAGAATTGGTGCAATTATAACCAAAGATAATCAAATAATAATAAATTTAGAGAAACCTGCTCAGACTTAGATAAATTTTACTAATTGAATAGTTGGAGAATATACCTGATTGGAATTAGTACGGTTTTATAAAGAAT
>LBWP01000019.1 GCA_000993685.1 Candidatus Woesebacteria bacterium GW2011_GWA1_39_21 | reverse complement strand
TTATCGGTAAGCAAAAAAAAGGAATCAAGAAGTTTGTAAGAGTCGCTTATCAACCCGATTCGTGTTTTTGTGCCACCAATATCAAGCGCAAGATTCATAGAAAATTCAATACACCTCCGAGAGCTAAGAGCAATTTTCGCCCTTCGGGCTCAACGAGTTTCATCCGAACACTACTGCACGCATTTACCTACACAAGACATGCAGGCGGGTCATTCGTAGGCTACCCAACTTACGGTGTGTGCAAACCACATGCTAAACCACCTCGCAACACTGTTACCAGATTTTTACTTCAATGGATAACAAGCTTTGCAAATTCCCAGTTCTTCTAATTTTTCCAAATATTTAACTACTGTGATTACATATTCTGCATGGCTCCAAATCAGAGGGGCGGCCGACAGTGGTTGCGAATTATGCGCATTAATCTGTTCCGAAAGAATACCAGATGAGAGTGCTTTTTTGGTAACCCAGGTAAAATCAGAAACAACATTTGCTAAATCAGACTCACTTTTTACCAAATCTATTTTGTACTGTGTATCCCAAAGTGTCGTAATAATCCAGGGGTTTCCGGGAACGTTTCCACCAGGATGGTGGTACTGATCACCCTCAAATCTTGAAACACCTCCTGCTTGCGATTTGAGTGCCAATTTGTCGATAAGTACCCGGTGGGCATCAATTAATTTCTTATCGTTAAGTGGCAAAATTCCAAATTTGTAGACACCATAAAAACTTGACGCATCAACCGTTTTATCGAAAAGGTCTGATTTTCCATCGCTAACCATATGCTTGACAAAATATGACATTTTTTCATCCCACAGTTTATTAACAATTGCACTTTTCACTTTCTCAGCAACACCAAGATAATTTTTCGCGTGTTTTTCTTTCCCCAAAAGTTGGGCAAACTTCCCAGCGACCTCCAAGGCGCCAACCACACAGCTACTCGTGAAGGTGTTTTGCCCATACTTCATTTCCCAAATGTCAAAACTAGGTTCGGGCAGGCTTGATTTTTCATCAATATACGCGCACATAAATTCAGCTGCATTTTTGACAATCGGGTTATAAACACTTTCAACAAATTCCAAATCTTTTGATAACTGGTAATAGTCCCAAAGCGCGTACACGACTAGCGCCGTCCCATCTTCTTGAATCGGTAGTCGCCTCTCACCGTTCTCAATCCAAGCATGCCAAGAACTTCCAAGCGCTTTGTCCGGCCTATATTTATGTAAAAAATAACCTTGGGGAGAAATTATATCCCTGCAAAATTCAAAAAACCTCCGTGAGGCGTTAAAATCCCCCGCCTTTGCCAAAGCGATCGCCGAAACTGCTGCATCCCTTGGCCAAACATATGCGTACGTGTCCCGGCCAAATTGGAGCATATCCGAATCTGACGAGGCAATAATTGCTCCGTTTGCTGCAGTATGTGTCCGGATGACATAAAGCGATTTTTTGAAGAGATTAACAATCTCCGGGCTTAGTGAATAAAAACTAAAGTTCAAATTGTTTACCCAAGCCTTCCAGTAATCATAGGTTGTTTTGGCAATGTCGTTAGGTTTGCGTTTCAAAACATTGGCATTTAATTTTTTCACCAGTTCTATTGATTTATCAACACACATGAAGTAATCAAAACTTTTTTTCACCTTTTGTGGGAGTTGGAAGCTTATCGAGAAAGTCGAATCCACCTGGCCATGTTCAATCCCGTTTTTCGAGAGAACCCCATCGTCGGCATCTTTGTAAGTTCCATCCTTACCTTCAATTCCCAACAAGCCAACGGCATAATCCGAAATGTTAGCATCCCCACAGTTGGCGTTGAAAAGAAAGACACGCCTGCCTTTATAGTGGATAACAACATTGTCTTCGGGATCGTAATAGGCTGTGTTTCCAGTGTGGGTTTGGGAGATATTAAACTGCTGGTTAAAAAAAATCTTAATGTCACGTTTATAATCAAAGCTGTTTTCAATTTCAAATTGTCGTATAAGGATATTTTCTTCGTTATAAACACAGTCCAACGAGGAAAGTTTCAAACCAAACTTCTTGCTTTCCCAGACTACATCGGATCTCATGGACTCGTTATCCATGACAACCTTCACATCAAAATCTTCTCCATCAACCCAATGTAAAACCCCATCAACCCAGATTCCAAGTTTATGCACTTGGTCCTCGTGGATGTGGTTCTCAAGACCTGGATAGTGATAATAGATATCTTTTATCTGTCCCCACTTATCAAAACCTACAAGTAACTCTCCGTTCCCCAGACAGGCGTATTTAGACATAAAATAGAAAAATCTGTCGTTAAATTTAAGTTTTAAGTCGATGCGAATGTTTACAGAATCTTTACGGATTATTTCCCCAAAGTCCTGCATTGGTTTATTGAGTTTACCCAAACCCGCTTATTGTCAGTTGATACTTTTTCTAACGACTCCGGGCTTTCTTTTATTTAATTCCGTCAATCTGATTTTAAAATCATTCAAGACATTCATGTAGCTAATGAAGGCATCGTATGGAGATTCATAAGGATTAAAATATTTATGAACATCCCCGTCAGAAAACCACTTGGTACACATATAATAAAAATGATCCGATGTTTGAAGCCGTCTCCAATCCTCTAAGATTTTCTTATTATTCACTTCCTTTACTCTCTTTTCTAACAGGTAAATATTTTTTAGGGCAGACTTTTGGATGTTGTTTCCCGTCCAAGCCGAAAGATCGCGTTCGGAATCCGCCCAGGTGACAATATAAGGAACGTCGACAATATCCCTCGCAGGGTATTTTTCCACGGTTTCGGAGGGTGTGACAAAATTATTGTCCTTATTTTCCAATAACTTATCTGGAAGCGCTTTCAAAAAATCAAATATTCCATGCTCCTTCCACTGATGTTCACCAAAAGTTTCGTAGTCCATAAACAAATTAACAACCTCACCGCTTCCGTTTATTTGATTTATCCATGACGCAAATTTTTCCGCAGTAAGCGGCCACTCTTTCCATCTTTTTTCAGAAAAGCGGAAAGCTATATCATCCGATAATTTGTAATTTTTCAAGAGCAGTTTGATTTTCTTTTTTCCATTTTTCACCTGCCCGATATTTGGTTCATAGACAAAGTTTGGACTGCGCCAACCCAAAACCGTATCCCACCCTTCTGCTAAAATCGCTTTGTAACCATTTTGATTTGCCCAATAAGCAAGGTCATTATTATAGGCAAGCTCTGTGTTTCTAAAAACTGCCGGCTTTTTGCCGAAAAGGTCCCAAATAATCTTCCGATGTAATTCCACCTGGCTTTCAAACTCGGCAAGCGAGTAAAAAAACGAAAGAGAATGGTAGTACGTCTCGGAAAGAATCTCTACTTTACCTGTTTTGACGAGATCTCTGAAAGACTTCAGCAACCTTGGATTAAACTCTTTCAGTTGCTCTAAAAATATCCCAGAAAAAGAAAAGCTAATTTTGAAGTCTTTATTTTTCTTGAGCATTGATAAAAGAAGCTCATTTGCAGGAAGATATGCTTTATTTGCAACTTTCTCGAGGATATTTTTGTTATTGAGATTTGAGAAACTTTGGTCGTTAAAATAATTGTGGTCCTTACCAATATCAAAAATACGGTACTTCTTTACCCTAAGCGGCTGATGAACTTGGAAATAAAGGCATATCGATGGCATTTGTTTTTATATTTAAATTAATTGTTGATACACTCCCAAAACGTCGTCCGCAGACTTATCCCAAGTCAAATTCATTAATTCCTTAACACCTCCACTCTTTAGGTCTTTTGGCAAACTCTTATATTTCAAAACAGCGAGAATTTTATTAGCCAATTCCTCAACATCCCAGTAATCAACTTTCAGAGCGCTTTGTAACACTTCGGAAACTCCTGATTGTTTTGAAATAACCACGGGTGTCCGATTCTTAATCGCTTCAAGTGCGGTGATTCCGAACGGCTCGGAAACGGATGGCATAACATAAACATCAGCCGCCTGATAGATGCTGTTTTTTTCAACACCTCGCAAAAAACCGGTAAAAATAAATTTATCGATAACTCCTAAATCAGTTGCTTCACAAATCATCTGCGCCTGCATGTCTCCAGACCCTGTAACGACAAAAACCGCTTTCGGGCAGTATTGCGATACAATTTTCGCAGCACGCACAAAATAATCTGGACCTTTTTGCAAGGTGATCCTGCCTAAAAAAAGGACAATTTTGTATCCCAGTTTTTTCAAGTTTGTCAAAGACGGGTCGATGGATGGTTTATCGGGATTTTCTACACCGTTGTAAACAACTTTGATCTTATTGGAGTTGATTCCGTATCTTTCCGTAATTGTCTTTCTGACAATTCCACCAACAGGGATAATTCGATCTGACTTTTTAAAGCCTTCTTTCTCAATTTCGTAGATCGCCTCGTTAATACCCATTCCAGCAGTTCTGTCAAACTCAGTTGCGTGAACATGGGCAACCAACGGTTTTCCGATAATTTCCTGCGCAGTCAAACCGGCAGGGAAGGTTAACCAATCGTGCATGTGGACAAGGTCGGCTTGAACTTTCGTCGCAATATTTCGAATGTTTTCCGCATACTCTAAGACTTGAGACAGGTAATCAAATACGCTTGCGCGTCCTTCCTTAACGGCTTTCATCCATTTTGTGTAAGTTAAATATGGTCCCATAATTTTGTCGGGGCGCGTACGGTCGTTAGCGTAGTGCACCTTCATAAAATCTACATCGATGTTGAAGTTATACGGAAGCACAAAATCAATCGAGACCCCTTTTTTTGACAACGCTTTTGCAAGTCCATAGCAAGCTTCTCCCAAACCTCCACTGTTTAAAGGAGGTAATTCCCAACCAACCATCAGTACTTTCATATTTTAAATAGCAAAAATCAAAGCTAAAACAAAGCTCTAATTCAGTATCAATTCATCTTAATGCAATTGCAAGGGTGAAAATCAACCAGCGGTACAAATATGTACCGACAAACTCTTAAATGAAGCTGAACGGACTCATAACATGCTTGGGGTTAAAAGCCATTGGTATTTTTTGTTCTTACGGCTCAACAAGTTTCACTCATCAACTGCCACCTGCGCACCTACGTAAGACAAGCAGGTTATCGGTGAGGCAAAAGACCACGCTATTTGCAAACTACAACCTAAACGACTGAAAAATATCAGTTCACAAATCTGATATCAGAATAAATGTTCATGCCATTTCCTTCACTACCGATATTTTCAAATTCGAAAGACGCCTCAGATCTAACAATCTGCAAGTCCTTTTTACTCACCCAGAGATCCATCTGCCGGCCATTTAGCGTACCAACCAATTTCTCCAATTCCCCGCGAAGATTTAGTTTCACTTTATAATGGTAAGTTGTAACTCCATCTACCACGTCGTCACGAAAAAACTCAACTTTTTCCAGTTGAATATCGTCCGACTTAATTTTTTCAAAATTCGCAAAACCTTCGTTTCCCAAAATCTTTTTCAATAAATCGGAAAGGTCAATCTGTTCATAGCTGTTTACAATGCTTTCATCCACCAATCCGGAATATTGATATGGGGTAACTTTGTAATTCAGCTTTCCACCTTCATATTTTGCGTCAACCGTAAATAGTTTGTTTTCGGATACATTCCAAGTCAACAACAAATTGCCATTAACAGAACTTTCTTGCACATCATGTTCCCCCTGAATCTCGAGAGTGTTTTCACTAGAAGACGAACTTTTCAAAAGCGAGTAGACACCAAAGTTGCCTGCATCCAATTTTTCATCCATATCAGAATAAGAAAAAGCAACTTTCGCCGTACCTTTGTACTTTAACCTACGACTTGTCAAAAAGTTTGCGTAAGATTTTCTTAAAATCGCATCCGGGGATAAGTTATTCTTGTAATAATCAATTAAAAAATGTGTCACTGAAACAACGGCGATTACAATAAATACAATTGCAAACATTTTTGTCAACAAGGCCTTCCTATTTTTTAGATGATCGTTGTAAATCTCCGGGGCGGTAGAAGTACTGTTTGTATCAACGTCCGCCTTAACATCCACACTCTGGAAACTTATTTTGTTTTCAGCTTTTTCGCGATTGTCCATCAAATCAGGAGACTTTTTCTAGGTAAAATTCCAGTTTTTTGTCGGTTGGAAAAATGCTAATCCGATCACCGGCAGTAATTTTATCTTCCAATATTGCTTTTCCGATAATATCGGCAATATAAAGATCTACAATTCTTCTAATCGGCCTTGCACCAAAGGCTGGCTCATAACCTTCAGTCGCTAGTTTTTCAGCCGTATCTTGCCGGATTTCCAAAGTAATATCTTTTTTGGAAAGGCTTTTTCCCAAATCTTCAAGGATCAATTTTGAAATCTGCACGAGATGTTCATGATTTAATGGCTCGTAAACAACAACGCCGTCAAACCGGTTTAAAAACTCCGGCGAAAAATAATTCTTCTTCAAAACATACTCTACGGTCTCCTTTTGTAACGCTTCTCCCGATACTCCTTTAGACACCAGTTCCCTGACAAATTCCGCCCCGGCATTAGAGGTTGCAATGACAAACAAATGCCTTCCGCTAACACTTCGCCCCAAGGCATCAGTAATTGTCCCCTCATCAAGGAGCGTCAAAAACAAATTATTAATATCTCTTGTAGCTTTTTCAATCTCATCCAAAAGCAAAAGCGAAGCCGGTTTGTTTTTTATTGCTGTCGTTAATGCTCCGGGAAGATTACTACTTACTGAACCAATCAATCGTTCAAACCCTTCGCGCCCCGCATAGTCTGCCATATCAAAACGGAGGATCGACTTCTCTTCACCGTAATAAACGCGGGCGAGAACTTTGGCTGTTTCTGTTTTTCCAACCCCCGTCGGGCCTAAAAATAAAAACGACCCCATTGGACGTTCCTCCTTGACCGCACCGACACTTCTACCCCGAAGACTTTTTGCAATCAAATCGACCGCCGTCTTTTGGTTAACAAGTCTTTGGTGGATAATCTCTTCAATGTTAATTAGTCTTTGTTTTTCCTCGTGGGTAATTGCTTTAAAAGATATTCCCGTCTTTTCAGACAAAACAACGCTGGCGTCATCATAGGAAACAACACCCCCGCCTTTTTGGTTTCGATAAGTCACCACTGCATCAAGCAACTCAAGCGCTTTTTCCGGAAACGGTGTATCGGTAATATATTTATCACTCTCATCCAAAATTTTACGCATTGCGGGAATTGTGACCACAACTTTACTGGAATATTCCCAGTTTTTGGCAGCCTCGACCATAATTTCAAGTGCCACTGTCTTACCAACAGGTTTAACTTCCACTGTTTCAAAATATTTGCGAAGGCGCATGTTAATCGATATGAAACGTTCGTACTCAATTGGGGTGACAGACACGATAACCTTTAAATTCCTCTTTTCCAGGTATTCTTCAAAGACATCGGTGAAATCGTAACCTTCAACCTCCGCGTTCGTCAAACGGTGAATGTCTTTGATAAAAAGGATAATATTTCCCGCCATTGAAGCTTCAGAAAATATCTGGGCCAAGCGCGCCTTTTTCTGGTTAAGATCATATTCACCTGACAAAAGGACGTTGTAATCAAATTCTAAAACTCGTTTATATGACATGCCTTCGCTAAGGCTTCCACTCAAGGACTTTTGTGCAAATTCCAAAACTACGGTTTTCTTACCAACTCCCGGCTGCCCGGAAAGAATCAGGCTTGAGCCTTGAGAAAGTACGCGATCCATCCTCTCAACAACGTCATCGCGTCCAATGAGCCGATGTGAAAACGATTGTCGCCGGCTCAAATCAATCGAGTATTGTGACAAAACCGGAGTGTACCCAAACATAAGATCAACACCAATTCCTGGGCGTCCAAATTCATGGTCATCTTTAAGTTCCGAACCTCTCTCTTTATCTGAGTCCCACCACTTTGCACACCTCAATAAATCGTCGTAAACAAGTCGGTATTTCTTCAAATCGTTTTCGGTCCATACACCCTTGTCGATAAACCATTCGATGATATCTTCCAAATTTTTTATCCTGTCGATTTTTATCAATTCCGCACTCAGGTTTGTAACTTTTTTGAAATCTTCCAAGCTAACACCCAAATGCGTCAACAAAAACTTACCCGCTCCGGAGGAAAAAAATATGGTATAGGGATCCGGGCCTTGCCGGGTCCGCTCCAAGAGTGTCTTCATCAGCTTGTCAGGGCTTTGCTGGTGTCTAAGGTATGGCGGAATCCCAAAAGGGGGAATTAGCGCCCAAACAAGAAATCCCAATCCTCCACCAATAAATACAAAAGCAATCATAAACAACCCACTTAGTATTAGTATCACTTTGACAATAGCACCGATTAGTCGGGAGATTAAATTAAAGGAAAGGTTTTCAAAATATCTGGAAATAGAAAATCCCGGACCCGTGTCATCGCTTTCCAAACGTTTCCACGGATAAAAAAGTGTTCGGACCAGTACCGGAAGGGAGAAATAGTGTTCGATATAGCGAAGGGAATAGATCCATCTTCGTAGATAATAGGAGAAACCTTCAGTATAATGCCAAGCAAGAAACTTCATACTTAAATAATAACATAGAGTAAGAGAGATTGAGCACTACTGACACTAATTTTTCCAAATAGATTACATCCAACGAAGGTTTTAAAAATATCGCCGACAACTTGAGCCACTAGAACTCCGAAACGGTTACTTTCTCATATTCATTTCCCAAAGTGCGACGACAAAAAGCGATTCGCTCCAACCAAGAGGGGTATTTTCGTTGTATTCCGAAGAATTTGAAAAATAAAGTTCGGGCAAACCTTGTGGGGTATCGAGAACGATTAAGTTTTTAAGAAGCTCCATAGCTTTTTCTTTGTTACCCAGCTTTTCGTGAATTATTGCCAACCAAGACAAACCGAAAGTCCACTCCGCCTCTTCGCTCACCTGATCACTGTTTTTATTGTAATATCTGTCTCCCTTGTAACGAATAACTCCGTGCTCCCTCAACAGGTGATATTCAACATTTTCAAGTATTTGGTTGCTAACAGCAGCATCTACAACTGCATAGGGCCAAATTAAAGAAAGCAAAGAAAGATCTGTAAATTTCCTCTGCGATTCTCTCGGCAATAATTGAGACAGGACGTCTTCTCCCTTCTTGATCAACCATATTGGAACTTCAATTTTAGGATGCCTTGAGATTGATTTCAAACCGGCGACACATGCGCCAATCGAAGAAGCGTGCAACTCTTCGTCTTCCTCCCACATGCCAGAATCCAGGTCGTGCCAGTATTCAATTGATCTTAGGTATTTTACTAATTTGTTCACAATTCTAATCTGATCTTGAGATTTGACAATCGACCTTTTTTGATTTGTTTCCAATTCCCCCAACCTGTATAAAATACAGCCAACGGCATCGTTTTGTTTATTTCCCCAATCCTCCCAAAACTCGTCAAAAGTCTCTGGGTTAAAACGAGCATGAATATAATCGGCCGAAAAACTAGGTTTATTTTTTATTGCTTCGTCGATCTTGTGTTCGTGCTTCAGAAGAAGTTTTAAGATTCCCGAATAAGTTTTTTCCACCGTGCCCCAATCGCCGATAATTTCAAAAGCGATTGTTTCGTAAAAGTTGTCGCGAAGCCACGACTTGTCGTAGCCGGTTGTTACCCCCTTCTTGGACGCAAGAAAAAGTCCAGATTTAGTCCTCAGACCACGAAGAATTTTCAGATGTTTTTTAATCAACTCGTCATAGGTTAGTCTTGCCATAAAGTGTTAGTATTATATTAACATTATACTAAAGTTGCTTTACAAAGGTTAAACAAACTTTTGCTAAAACAATTATAAAACAGGGGGTGAAGAAGATGGCGGGATATCATGGAGCAATTGAAAATTTAACTTTAACAAATACTAATTTCAGACAAGTCTTGTTCACCGGTAAACACAGCCAGCTGGTTTTAATGAATCTAAAACCGAGGCAGGAGATTGGGATGGAAGTTCACGACAATGTCGATCAATTTTTCCGATTTGAAAAAGGAACTGGCAAAGTTGTTATCGATAAAACCGAGTATCAAGTTGTTGATGGTGATGCAGTTGTTGTCCCAGCGGGATCCATACACAATATTGTTAACACTTCCGAAAGTGAAGACTTGAAACTTTACACTGTTTACTCACCACCCAACCATCCTGATCGGACAGTCCATAAAACCAAAGAAGAGGCTGATAAGGCAGAGAGGGAAGAACACCGCCATTAGGTCAAATCATATCCGTCTTGCAAAAAATGGTAGTTTCGAATTAGAATTGTGTCTGTGAGGAGTAAGTCAGCTCAATTTCAATCGAAGGATTTTAATTTCCCCAAATTTGTTTATGTTGGGTGTATTTCGATTGTCGATTCTGCTGGTCATAGTCATAATGCATGTTTGACGAGGGTTTTTGACAATCTTGATATTTTAAAAAGGTACGCCCTCTTTGTCATTAATGACCTTTCAAAATCAATCGAGGGTATTGGTTTTACATACCAGGGATTTTTAATTAAAGCTAAATTTAATCGGCTTTTTTCGCTAAACAAAACACACTGGAAACAAAAATCTGCAGACCACCCGCTCAACGCACAAAATTTTAGAAACGACGTGAACATCATAAAATATTGGGAAATGAGTGAACTTTTGGTTACACCAGACGGCGAATCAGACGGAGTCGAATTCTTTTCGTTCTGCGTATCACTATTTAAAGACACTCCCGATACAGAGATTGATCTTTTTATAAAAAATTCCGACCATGCCGTCGACACCCGGGCCACAAATGCGGCGCTATATACTTTGGAGAAGCCGGAAAAAATCGACTGGTTAGAAAACAGCCACAAATTCATTGCCGGCAACTGGGAAGGAAATTACATAAATTAATACATACTGAAATGGTTAAAACAAATCTAAAATACAATTGGTTTACTCATCAGTTGAAAAAACTGGATGACGACGGCACACTAATCAACATCAGAGAAATCCAAAGTCCAATTGGAGCTGTTATTAAAATAAACAATAGGAAGGTCATCAATTTTTGCTCAAATAACTACTTGGGCTTGGCGAACCACCCCAAATTAAGAAACGCCGCCAAAAAAGCCATTGACCAATTCGGTGTCGGCCCCGCAGCTGTAAGGACAATCGCTGGAACAACATCTCTCCACCTACTTCTTGAACAAAAACTAGCGGAGTTTAAAAAATCGGAGGCAGTGATAACCTATCAATCCGGTTTTTGCGCTAATCTTGCCGTCATACCAGCAATTGTCGGAGAGGGTGATTACATCTTTTCCGATGAGCTGAATCACGCATCAATTATTGATGGATGCAGGTTAAGTAAAGCCCAGGTCATACGCTTTAACCATCTTGATACAAAGGACCTGGAACAAAAAATTAAAGATGTTAGGGCACAAAATAGTTCACACGCAAAATTACTGATTATCACCGATGGAGTTTTCTCGATGGATGGGGACATTGCTCCACTTTCTGATATCGTAAGGGTTGCCGAAAAGTACGAATCCCTAACAATGGTTGATGATGCGCACGGCGAAGGTGTTCTTGGAAAAAGCGGAAGAGGAATTGTTGATCACTTTAACCTGCACGGAAAAGTCGATATTGAAATCGGAACAATGAGCAAAGCCTTTGGTGTTGTTGGAGGAATGGCGTCAGGCAAGAAAATTATTGTTGACTGGCTTAGGCAACGCTCAAGACCATTTCTTTTTTCTTCAGCGATGACAATTCCGGACGTTGCCGCGTGTATTAAAGCTGTTGAACTGTTAGAAAAGTCGGAAAAAATAGTTAAGAAACTTTGGGAGAATGCTCAACATCTCAAGAATGGACTGATAAAACTTGGCTTTGACACAGGAAGCAGTCAAACACCAATTATTCCCCTGATGCTAGGTGATGCAAAACTGGCAAAGGAGTTCAGTAAAAAACTTTTCAACGAAGGAATCTTTGCAGGAGCAATCACCTACCCCACAGTTCCTCAAGGAAAAGCCAGAATTAGAATTATGAACTCTTCAGCTCACACCAAAAAACATCTTGATCTGGCGTCCGCCGCATTTAAAAAAGTTGGTGAGCAATTAAAAGTAATATAACACCTAAAACACTTATTAATATACAAATGGAGAACGATGTTTACAGTCTGATTACCGGCGCGAATGGCGAAGTTGGTCATGGTTTAGTGAAAAAGATTGGTAATTCAAAGAAAATTATCGGTCTTGGATTAACTGACCTAGATGAAGATTTAAAACCTTTTGTTAGTGTTTACATCAAAGGTGACATCACTGATCAAAAACTGATTAGTGAAATTTTTACAAAGTATAAAATCGACACTGTTTTTCACCTTGCCGCAGTCCTGTCCACGACCGGCGAAAAAGTTCCCAAACTAGCCCACGATGTCAACGTCAACGGAACATTTAACTTACTCAACATGGCAAATGACCAAGCTCGATCTCAAAAACGGGTAATAAAATTAATCTTTCCCTCCTCGATTGCTGTTTATGGAATGCCTAATTTGGAAACAAAAAAACAACATCCGAAAGTTAAAGAGGGTGAATTTTTAAATCCGATCACGATGTACGGAATAAACAAACTCTACTGCGAAAATTTAGGTGTTTACTTTTCTTCCCATTTCTCGCAGCTTGCGATCCACAACCATTATTTAGATTTTCGTTGCCTGCGTTTTCCGGGATTGATTTCGGCTGAAACTGTTCCTTCAGGCGGAACCAGTGATTACGCGCCGGAAATGCTCCACGCTGCGGCCCAGGGAAAAAGTTATTCTTGTTTTGTTAGAGAAGACTCAACCATTCACTTTATGGCAATGCCGGATGCAGTCGACGCGCTACTTTTATTAACCAATGTGCCAAAAAACAAACTATCACAAAACATTTACAATGTTCGCGGCTTTTCTGCCTCGGCCAAACAAATTGAAGAAATCGTTAAAAAACACTTTCCAAACGCGGACATTTCATATCGAATAAATCCAGAAAGACAAAAAATTATCGATTCATGGACCGAAGATGTCGACGGCTCAAAAGCAATTGATGATTGGGGCTGGAAGGCAAAATTTGATTTTAACAAAGCCTTTGAAGAGTACTTAATACCTGCGATTAAAATCAAATACACTAACAATTCGTAGATTTCTTTAACGAATTATTCTCATGGCGTCAAAGTTGTCTACAAACGACTCCAAAAAGTATGATTTTGTACTCGCTGATAAAATTTTACGCCAGGGATCATCAACTTCAGCTTCTCGAAAAGTTACCATTGTCCCATGACCATGCTTTTCGGCTAACCGCATAATTTGAAGACTTCTTTCAACATCTTCGCTTTTTATCTCTTTAACATTCTTTTCAACAAATCTATCAAACCCACGCAAAACCAAATATACACCTTTCTTACTAAAACGTTCGTACTCATATGAAACTGAAGTTTTATCCATCCCAATCGACTTTCGAACCTGCTCACTTGTTTCCAAATTATCCAAATTAACCTCGCAAATTGACAGATCGCTACCACGGCGAAAAACGTTTAACACTGGAGTAACATTACTCTCTCCATCATCTGCATAAACATAAGAGTTCGCTGAAATAGAAAGTGTGTAAAAAAGTTCCCAATTTCTATGGTTGTTTTCAAACCCGAAGTTCTCAGGTCTTAAAACTTCCCTCATGGAATATATTATAGGTTAATGTTGTTTGCTTTACAAATTATTGTTACATTCTTCCCCGAAGCATCATCGCGTCGATAATCCGTTTTACTGCCAAAGTATATGCAGCTTGACGGAAGGAGATGTTTTTACTCTTTTTCATTTCATAAATTTTGTTAAATGCCTTGTCCATAATCCTTTTTAATTTCTTGTTTACCTCATCTTTCTCCCAATAGTATCCGGAAAGATTTTGCACCCATTCAAAATAGGAAACTGTAACCCCGCCGGCATTACATAAAACATCCGGCAAGACGTCGACTTTCTTATTCAAAATAATTTCTTCCGCCTCCGGTGTCATCGGGCCGTT
>LBWP01000018.1 GCA_000993685.1 Candidatus Woesebacteria bacterium GW2011_GWA1_39_21 | reverse complement strand
CGAAGATCCTGAGTGAAAACGAAGGAGAAAGTATACAAATCAATTATTACTTGTAAAATAATTACGAACTTTTTACGCTCAAATAAATTATTCTATTAGTGTGACAAAATCTACTTTTATTCCTAAATTACTACAAACTTTTTCGATTACATCGTAATAAAGTTTAAGTTTATCGTCTTTAGGTTTTGCATAGAAAATTAACTTGGAAATTTTTAGATCTTTGGCTTGTTTGATTGCTAGTTTAACCAAAGTAGATACGGAGCTTTCCTCTAAGCGGAGGTTATAGTAAGGAATTTTTGTATCGGCGGAAATCAATCCATATTTACCCGAAATAAACAGTAGGGGTAATCTTTTTTGATTACTAAGTGCAATAACCTTTTTAACCCGTTCGGAAATATATCTTTCTTTTGCGGAAATAGATCCTGTTAAGGTGGACTTTTCTCGGCCGCAATTTGTACAAGCATAAATCATATTTTTTCATTATATCATTAGAGAAATGAAGCTAAATTTTCTCAGCAGGGGCAGTGAACTATGCAGGAACTTTTTAATAGAGGAAAGTTTTCAAAAACACTTTTCTCCAAACGCTCTTAGTAATGGGTGACACTGGTTATTAACTGATAATATTAGTGATACAAAGTAGATTAGAATAACTATTACAAGTGCAATTGCAAAAACCACAATTATTTGTTTCTTTTGCATGATGACAGTATATATCTTCCGAGATTATTTTGCAGGGGTGGGGAGAATATGAAATTAGTAAATTTCATATGTCTTACTTCACTTTATCTCAATTCTTACGAATTTTCGAGCCGCGAAGGGTGTCATCGAACTCTCGTCACGGGTTTTGCCTGCCCGCAGTAGTTGCACGGGTGCCAGGATTCGAACCTGGAAGAGCGGTTTTGGAGACCGCCATGATACCATTTCATCACACCCGTATATTCAAAGTGCAAGGCAGAAGGGGAGACTGCTATCCTGCCACTGAACGACACCCCTAATATAAGAGACATTATATCTCAAAAGTCGGATAAAACGAATATTTTATATGAAGTCGGTTGGAAGATAAAAATAGAGATTGAAATTAAATATATATTTTAAAGTTTTTTTTATATTGTTTAAACGTAAGATATGATATAATTCCGCCCTATGGCTGAAAGAGACATTGTTGGCAAGTTAAAAGGATTGTTTAGTAATAGTACCGCTTTGCAAGGTGGTGTTACTACTGGACAGGCAGCAAGGGATAGAATAGAAGATATAGTTCATTTTATTGCTGGTGGATTTCACAGTGAAGGTAAGCATTTAACTCAAGGAGATCTGAGTGACAATTATGGAGGAAGTGATAGAACCGTAAGTATTGAGAATGCTGCTCAAACACAATTGGATCTTCAACAAAAATTAGATCAGCATGTTGTAGATGAGAATCTTGGAATATCTCATCACGATAAACGAGGACTCCAACCATGTCAGAGGGTAAGTAAGGGTGAGTCTTAATTTATTTTTTATGACAGAAATAAAAAACCAGACTCCTTTTTTGGGATCAATAACGCCGGATATCCAAAGTAGAATTAAACGAGCTTTCGAGATTACAAAAACAATTGACAGTTTTCACAAAAAACAAACTTCGGGAGACGTTAGAGTAATATTTGATCCAACAAAAACTGCAGAAAATCTTGGAATCTATGATGGGTTAGGAGTATCAAGAGAAGAAATAAAAGCTAAACTTGAGGGGCAATTCGACAACCCTGATCCACAAACCTCTTTAATCGACTCCGTAGAATAATAAATTTACTTCAGTTTGGCCGTTTCTTTGTGAAGCGTGACTTTCATGCACCTTTTGCAAAATTTTTTAATCTGCAGTTTCGATGAGCCTTCAGACTTTTCAGCCATGTTGACCTTATTCCGTTCGGTCACATAATTTTGTGACTTGCAAACTGAACAGATCATCCCGACCAATTCCCGTGCACCTTTTTTTGCCATACGACAAGCTATTCTATCAGTTAACCAATCAATTTCCAATTACTACTTTGTTTTACCGTATCAAGGAAAGCAAAAACTGGTATAATTTCAAATGTCTGCGCGACGCATCAGCGTTAGACGAAATTTTAAAAGCCGACGTGGCTCAGTGGTAGAGCGAGTACTTGGTAAGTACTAGGTCATGGGTTCAATTCCCATCGTCGGCTCAAAGGTTTTTAGGGGAAGATCCTAAATTAGTTTTGTATTTAATTTCAAATCTAGGAATAACTCAGTGTTTCCTTTTGTTAATTACCCCTTGTTTTTTGCGAGGCAAAAATGATTAAATGTTAATATCCACATGTCGAAAAAAAGCATTGCCGCTTCTATTTTTGCGATAATCGTATTGGCTGTTGGTGTTTATGCGGGAGTTATTTTGGTTAAACAGCAGCAAGATTTACGCGAAAAGGCAGCGGTTCCCGGGGGCCAGGCGCGCGTTTCGCTTTTTCCCACTTCGGGTAGTTTTAAAGTCGGAGACAGTCTACCTGTCAGCGTCTACTTCAACACTTCGGGAGTTTCCATTTCCTCGATTAAGATGCGATTAGTCTATCCTTTCAGCGGAACATCTCCTGAGATTGTTGCTTCGGGCATTGAGATAAATCAGGTGATTGAAAAATCCGGTGATTGGAATTGTCCAACAAAGTCGGTAACGACAGAGGGGCAGAATATCGCAATCGACATTGCCTGTGCAAATATCGGGGCAACGGGGTATTCAACCAAATCGGATACACTTTTGGCAACTTTCAAATTGTCCGTAGATAGGATTCCACAAACAAACCCCTTTTCCTTAAGGTTTGACCCAAGCCAAAGTATTATTACACAGAAGTCAAATGGACAGGACATCCTCAATATCCCCGATCCGTCGACGGGAATGGCAACATTTACCGTAAATAATGATCAGGGAAGCCCCGCTCCAACGCAGCCTGTTGCGACAATAAAGCCAACAGCAACTCCTTCTCCAACAAAGACTCCGACACCAACACCAACCGTTAAACCATCGCTTACGCCAACTGGTACAGTAACAGTTATTCCTACTTCGACCTTGCGGCCAACAGCAACCCCAACAGCTTCCGTCCAATTACCAAATGCTGGATACTCTGCACCAACTTATATCGGCATTGGTCTAGGGTTATTGTTGATCGTAACTGCAATTCTTCTTGCTCTGTAACTTTCGTATAATAGATTAATGAAGCAATTTGCATTAACTGTCGGTTTGTTTTTGCTGCTATTTTTTTCATTTACAACTTTAGTGCGTTATAATCTTCCACACATGAACACACCCGATCCAATAAAAAGTGTAGCTGATGATTCGAAAATAGCGGAAACAGAAAAAAATGATTTAACGCTACTTCTTGGCGGAGATGTGATGCTCGGAAGAATGGTTGCCCAAACTTCAGAAAAAAACAGCGGCGGGGTGTATCCTTTTGTGAAGATATCCGACCTTACTAAAAGTGCTGATATTTTTTTTGTAAACCTTGAAACTCCAATTATTAATAATTGTCCGAAGACAAGCTCAAGTATGGTTTTTTGCGCACCACCAATGATGTTGGATGGACTAAAAAGTGCAGGTATCAATATTGTTAACCTTGCCAATAATCATTCTTTGAATTACGGGGAGGATGGTCTTTCCCAAACAATTACACATTTAAAAGAAGCCGGGATTTCATATGTGGGGATTAACAACCGGACCGATTTGATTTCACCCGTGGTGATAAAAAAAATTAACGATTTGACACTCGGGTTTTTAGGTTTTGATTTTACATCCAATATCCTCACTGAAAATGTTTATCAATTAATTAGAGAGTCTGCTTCTCAAGTGGATCTTTTAGTTGTTGGAGTTCACTGGGGTGATGAATATAAAGCCAAGGCAAACGTAAACCAACGCCAATGGGCAAGTGAAATGGTAAAGGCAGGTGCTGATATCATTGCTGGACATCATCCGCACTGGGTACAAAATGTAAGTTGTTTTGACATGTCCGGCAATTTAGTTGAAGGTAATTGTGATTTAAAAAATAATAAACTTGTTTACTATTCACTTGGCAATTTGGTTTTCGACCAAATGTGGAGTGAAGACACCAAAAAAGGAATGTTGGTAAGACTTACGTTAAATAAAAACGGTGTTGTAAAAGAAGAGCGTTTCAATACCTATATCCGAAATATCGGACAGCCGGAAATTGTAAGATAATATTTATCTAAACCGTTTGATAAAAACAATTGTTTTTTCTTTTACTCTTTTACAGTCTTGCCTATATACTCTCAAAAAGTCCACGGTTTTGGCGCAGTTTGAATAAACATTGCGTCACCAAATGAGAAGAAACGATACTGCTTCTCAATCGCAGCGGAATATGCTTGCTCCAGTGAACTAGACCCAAAATCAACGAATTTGTGACTGGTATTTGGGTAACTCACAAATGCACTGGCCAACATCAAAAGCGTTGATTTTGGCAAATGAAAGTTGGTAATCAAGCCATCGACAAATTTAAATTTATATGGTGGATAGATAGTTGTTCCAACTGCAATAATTCTTTTACCATCTTTTTTTGCTTGGTTTAACTTTTTTAGTGTTTTTGCATCTACTTCAAAATACTCTTCATGAATTTTGTGTTTTTCAACGATCTTTTCTTTAACCGATGCAAATGTGCCCAATCCGACATGAAGAGTTACGTATTCGCTCCGTATTTTTTCTCTAGCAATTTTTTTCAGAAGTTCCTTTGTAAAATGGAGTCCAGCTGTCGGTGCCGCTGAAGAACCGATTTGTTTTGCATAAACGGTTTGATATTTTTCGCGCAAATCTTTTTCGCTCATGTCGGTTTTGCCAATGTACGGCGGGATCGGCGTGTGGCCATAAACAGTTATTTTTCGCTTCAGTTCATCTTCGGGAACGGAAAACCCGATGTGAGTGATATAACCATTTCTTTGTATAACTTCTCCTTCGAGATCTTCGACTTTAATTTTGTCATGGAGAAATAGTCCTGGTTTGGTGATAGCTTCGCAGGTGGAATCTCCTAAAAAGCGCAGGATCAAAATTTCGACTTTACCTTTGGTTTTTTTCTGTCCGAATAATCTGGCGGGGAAGACTTTTGATTTATTAAAAACAAGGACATCATTTTTATTAAAATAATTTGTAATATTGTGGAAGATGGTGTGTTTGATTTCACCCGTGTTGCGATCCAGAAGCAATAGTTTTGAGGTATCTCTCGGATTGGCTGGTTTTTGGGCAATCAGTTCATGGGGGAGAAGGTAGTCAAATTTTGAGATGTTCATCTATACTTCTCTATCCTAGTTAAGACGATTTTCAGGTAAACCACAATCTTTTTGTTTTTGTTGAAGAACTTCCGAAAATGGTTTTAGTTCCATACCTTCGGCAGTTTCTACCATTGCAATAAAAGTATATAAACCATTTCTTAGATGTTTAGGCGGGGAATAGTATTCGTCCTTTAATAAAGTCATTTTTCTTGACAATAACCCGATTCGTTTAACCACGACTTTGCCATACCTTGCGTATAAATTATTGGCTTTTCCGATTTTGACATTTTGTCTCAACTGTTCAAACTAACGAATTAACCATCCACCCTTATCAGATTTAACTGTTATTGCTATAAGCCATTAGCTGTCAGCATTAAGCTATTATTGAATTCATGTGCGAAATCCACGGACTTTAGTCCGTGGATGAAGCAAGAATCCAATCTTGTCGACAAAATACCATGGGCTTTAGCCCGTGGTAGTTTATTGTGCTGAGGCTAGGATTCGCCGTGCACGAATGCAATTCATTACTTGTGCACTATCAAGACTAGACTCAACACGACTGCAAGGAGTGCTGAGGCTAGGATTCGAACCTAGGTAGCCCGTCCGGGCGCCAGATTTACAGTCTGGTGCGATTGGCCGCTCCGCCACCTCAGCGTTGAGCCCTACTGGAGAATCGAACTCCAATCAGCGGTTTACAAAACCGTCGCTCTGCCATTGAGCTAGAAGGGCATTTTTGGTTGTCATTCCCCCCCCATAAAAAAACGGAGTAAACCCAGGCGGGAATCTATAAAAACAAATCCGATAGTGAGATTATATCAAAAATTGTGTGATCCTTGAAGCAAGATAATTGTGGATGAATAGGGTGTATAAATAGTTCTGTCTTGTGTTTTACTTTTACTCTTTTACTCGCTCGCCCTTTTACTCTGAAATGAATGACCCTGTATGGGGGGATAAGGTGAAGTTTTTCCCCGTATGAACGAGGTGGGTAGACTCAATCCAAAGCCCACAGGCAATGGACAATTCGTCCCCGGCAGAAACGTTCCTGCCGACCCCGAGTGAATCGAGGACCCAGAATAGCTTTTTTTGATGAGGAAAAAGCTTTCCCTTAAATATTCCCCAAACAGGGTCAATCTAATAGTAACACGGCGATGCAACATCTGCCAGTTGAAAATTATTTGAAGCTACTGCTTTTTTGATGTTAAACCATTCCGGAACCCGGTATGAGAATCTTCAGTATCAAACTGACGATCGGGGTAATAAAAGCGTTTAGCGCCGATGTCCTTCCAAAAAGAGGAAAGATAATAATAAGAAGAAGAATTAGACCGAATCGATTCATGAAATTCTCCGCCTCGGCGGCGTCTTTGTCAGGCAAGACTCCGATAAAGATTTTTCCACCGTCTAGCGGATGAATTGGTATTAGGTTGAAAATAGCTAAAGCAACGTTAATAGTAATTATGTCCGTTAAAAGCATTTTCAGAAATGTTGATGGAAAAAACGGATTATTTATAAGATTAAAAACAACAGCTAAAACAATTGCCAAAAGCATGTTTGAGGCAGGCCCCGAGAGGGCAATTAAGGCACCGTCCTTTTTTGGATTTCTTAAATTGTAAGGGTCAAACATTACCGGTTTCGCCCAGCCAAAGACAAAAGGGGATCCGATAAAGATTAAAAAAAGCGGGATTAAAACTGTCCCGTATAGGTCAAGATGCCGCAAGGGATTGAAGGATAGCCTTCCCATCAATCTTGCAGTTGGGTCGCCTAATCGATCGGACATCCAAGCATGGGAAGCTTCGTGAATAGTGATGGCGATGACAAACGCTAAAATTGCAGAGATGATTTGCATAAATTCTTCCTTTGCTAAAGAATTACTTTATTAGTATAATATTAAAATCTCAAAGCTCAAAGTGTAAAATTCAAAGCTTTTAATTAGAAATCATTTAATTTTGAATTTTGACCTTTAAGTTTTGAGTTTGTTTTATGTCATACGTTTGTCAGATTTGTCACAAGAAAAATGTCATGGGAAGTTCGCGAACTCACGGGCGCGGTGTTGCCGGAAAACGCTGGAAGAAACGTGCTCCAGTTACACCGAGATTATTCAGAATCAATTTACAAAAGAAAACAGTTGTTATCAATGGCGAAAGTAAACAAATGCGCCTCTGTGCAAAGTGTATTAAAAGAATTAAAAACTTTGGAAGTATCGGGGATTATAAGAATATTTCCTTCATTTAAAAAGTGCACTTCAAATTCGGGAGCATCTGCATTATAATATGACCTATAATAATATGAACGAAAGACGGGGTGGCCTTGTAAATCGGACGAATTATCGACTCGATGGTGAGGGTAATGCGCTGTATTGGTGGCAATATAGAGAAATGTATGAAAGGGTAAAACCTTACTTACCAGAGGAAGGTATGAGAATAACTCAACAAATGGCAGACAAGGTCGGTTTTGCTGTTGGGGTGTTATCCGTAAACCGTTTGGAATGGAACCATTTTGATTTTACAAAAACAGACAGAATTGATTGTATAAACGGATTTCCCCTCGGCAAATCGGCTCACATCGATTTCACCCGAAGTTTGGGAATTGAAGAAAAGGACATCGATATGAATATGGTAGTTAATGCAGTTACAGGCAGAAGAATGGCAAGGAGTAATGACCATCTATATTTAGCCCATATAAGTGGAATTGAATATGCTGAATGGCAAGTTAGGTGGTGCCCTCTTAAAAATAACCCCCTTCATCTGCTTTTGGTTCCAAATAAGTTGACAGAAGATTCAAGTGTCAAACTTACAAAGAACGACAAGGAAAGGCTGACAAAAGTTTTTTGGAAAGTTAAGTAAGATCATTGTGCGAAGTTGATCAAGAGCGTCCGACTCTTGCATTCGAAAAGTAAGAAGCCGAAGTTGTTATTAAAATTTAGCGTTTGGGTAACCTTCCGTGAATTGCCTCCAGGAAACTGGTGACTTGCCCTCAAGTTGGACTTCGTCAAGCATGAGTTGTGGGCCGTTAGTTGTGGTTTGTAGGTTCGAAAGATGCGCTTTTAAAATTTTTAATCTTTTTGCTTGTGACGTGTCGTTGCCAACCTTTACGGAGGTCCAAGCCCCGGGCCATGGTTCCATTGCACGGATAAAGCTGAAGACATTGTAGACAGTAGGTTGTGAGTAATAAGGTTTATTGTCAACTTTCATCCAGGAAATTTCCCATTTATCGCGTCGGGTTTTTCCACTTAACTCTGCCTCCAAATATTTTGGTGGAATGAAACCATCCTCTTTCTTGAGCTGTTTTGTAAAAGTTGCCTTGTCGTGCTCTTGGGGTTTGGTTTTTATTTTTCCGCTGGTATAAGCGGGAATTAGATCGACTAAAACATTGGAGGCTCTTTCAAACAATCTTGTGCGCAAGCTTTCATTGTTGTCGGTATCAAATACTTCGTCTTTAAATTGGGAAATTATTTCTCCGTGGTCCAAAAGCGGATCTAATTTCATAAAAGTGACACCGGTTTCTTTTTGGCCACTGACAATTGTTGCTTGGATCGGTGAAGCACCACGCCACTGTGGTAGTAATGACGGGTGAATGTTAATGATTCCATACTTAAAATATTTAATTACCTCATCGGGAATGATCTTTCCGAAAGATGCTAGTACTGCAATTTCAGCGTCAATATTTTCTGTTACGATGTCCATTGGATTGAAGTAAATCGGCTTTTTGTGTTGGTATGCCCAGGCGTCAACCGGCGAGAAAGTTTTTTGCTGTTCTCTACCTGATAGTTTTGGTTCCTGCGTTACAACGGCTGCAATTGGTGACTCACCACGATTTTTCAAAGCTTTGTGAAGCGCCTCTAAAACTGGTACAACGTAATTGGGTGTTCCAAAAAAAACAATTTTCATATTTCAACTTTTTCCCATTCGCCGTTGACAAGTTCATACAACGGTTTTTTTTGTTCGAGAAGTCGGTCTATAAAAAGAATCCCGTTTAGATGGTCGATCTCGTGAAGAATAATTTGTGCCTCAAATCCACTAAAGAGCTTAGTGACCTTCTCTCCTTTGTCGTCTAAATAGTTGATTTTAACTGTGCTTGGACGTTTGAGCGGACCGTATAAATTTGGAAGCGATAAACAACCCTCCATCAGTTTGGTGTCGTGGTCGATTAAATCTTTTGCCTCTTTTGCCACAGAGATGATTTCGGGATTGGCGATAATCTTTACAGTTGCGTCCGGTTTAATTGCAAAAACACGCAGGTTCTTGCCGATTTGTGGCGCAGCAAGACCCACCCCAACCGGATCGTTTTGGATAACCAATGTGTCTTTCAGATCGTTGATCAGTTTATATGTTTTTTTATCAAACCTAGTAATATTTTTTGAAGGTATCCGAAGTGTCGGATCCTTTACGGAAACGATTTTTTGAATCATACGTTATGTGAAAGGCTGAAAGAGTAAAAGTGTAAAAGAAGAAACAAAAATAAGTTATTTATGATACTTTTACCTTTTTACCATCTTGTCATTTTACCTTGTTTTCCTATTTTACCTTATTTGAGGCTAATTTGCAGTTGAATCTAGATTTTTCAATTCTTTGAGTGCATTTTCATCATTTGGGTCAATCGTATCGAGAATGTATTTTAGTTGCGCTTTCGCGCCTTCAATCTCACCTTTTTCTGACAAAATTACTGCATATGCATATCTTGCATCTCTGTAGTTTGTCTTAAGTTCGATTGTTTTTTCCAGAAGTTCAATTGCCTTATCGGTGTCATTAATCCGGTAGTAAACCATGCTCAAATTCAAATAAAGTTTTGCGTCGGTGGGGGCAAGGTCGAGGGCTTTAAGCAAAGTATTTTTTGCATCTAATATCTGATCGGGGTCAATTTCTGAAAGATTAATTGCGATACGCGCGTGGTTTCTTAGGATGTTTAAATTTGACGGCGATAACGACTCTGCCTGAAGGACAATTTTTTTTGCATTACCGGCAAATTTTTTTGCATTGTCTTTACTATCCTGTTTGTTGTAAACAAGTGCAACCTCCGCAAAATTGCTGGCAAGTTCATTTTGATATATTGCCTCGTGTGGTGAAAGTTTGATCGCCGAGCCAATCGTGTTTACAGCATCAATCAACCGTCCCGACTTATAAAACAGGTGGGCACGGTTGTATAAAATGTCGGCATACCAATAGCGGAAGACAGAGTAAATGAGAAAAAGGGTAAAAGAGGCTAAGATAATACCAGCCAGTTTTTGTAAGCTGTTAAATTTTCTGAAATCAAACCGATACTCTTCAACGCGATCGCTGCCTTGTTCTGACAAAGCAAACGCCGGGAAAATAAAAAATAACAGGCTGATGGGAACAACGGAAAAACCAAAAAAATTTGTGATGAGGATTGAGGCGTAGCCTGCCAACAACGCGTAATTTAAATTCCTAATCTCTAGTGCATTATGCTGTTCATTTTTGTCTTGCTGGTTGTCGTTTTTTAAATTGGGTTTTGAAGTTATTAATTTGAAGCCGGAAATTTGCGCGAGCGAAAGAACGATTAATAGAAGGTATGCCAGAATTCCCACTGTCCCTGTTGTTGCCATAAAATTCAGATATTCATTGTGGGCTTTGTTATACAAAAAGTCCCATTCGGAGACGAGATTGTGAGAAGCTGGACGATATTTATAGTAGGAGAAGGCAAAAGTTTCTACGCCGGATCCAAATAGCGGATAGTTTTTCCAGACGTCCAAGGCTCCCTGCCAAACTATTCTTCTGATTTCCGCGGAACTTGAGCCTCCTGTTTCCAGTGCTGGAGTTACGGCAGCTTCATTAACGGCAGATTCAGCCTCTGTATTGTTAAGAGAATTTGTTCTAAAAAGTTTTGAAATATTCGGTGTCCATGGTGTGCCGACGAAGATGGTGACAAACAGAAATATAAGATGGTTAACAATAAATAATTTAAGTGTCGTAACACGTCTTGGTTTATCTTTGAAAACGTGTTTGAGTATCAGTATCCAAAAAATAATGTCGGCAAAAGCGAATCCCAATATTCCAGAACGCGATTTTGTAAAAAGTAGTGTCAGAAACGCAAGGGATGTAAAAATGTAGGGAATCGTTTTTTGGAAACGAAATTTTTGCTTGCCACTTTCCTCTTCGTGCTTGTTTTCGAAGGTTTTTAGGCTAAAAAATAATCCGACCGGGATTACTGCCGCAAGCCAAGCAGCCAGCCAGTTTGGTTGACCAAAGGTTGAAAATACACGGTTTTGCACATCCTGGACCCATAAATTCTTATCAACCCCAAAATGTTCGGAGATTCCGTACACTGAGGAGATCGTCGTTGAAAGAAGTATCGTTTTTAACGAGAGTGCCGTCTGCCTTTTTGACATGTTGGAGACGTAACCTAAGTACAGGACGGCGTATGCCGTAAGTGAAAGCAGACCACCGTTAAACCTGTCGTAATAACCAAAAATTGACGAACGGATGTCAATTGAAAATAAGGTTGATACGAGCTGACTTACTAAAAATACGATTATTACGACGTTAAGAGGTGTTTTTTTAAAAATCAAACGTTTTTCAGAAATGCAGCGTAACGCCCATAAAAGCGCAATCAAACAAGTCAGAATATAGACGACGATTAATTTGTTAAATTCAAAAAGCTCCGAGGTGAAAGGGTACAAGACTAAAGGAACGGAAAAAAACAGGATTTGGTAAAGGATGTTGATGATATTTTTTAACTTCATTTTTTTAAGCTTTGTTTAGGTTTAACGAACTTTTTTGATTACATAGCGTTGGGAATTGTATATCTAATATACTACAGATAAGTTGAGGGTGGTTGACAGAGATAGTTTGAAATCATTGTTTTTTTAAACCAAGTTGCGAGGTCAGCAGGATGACTGTGAATAATTTTGATTGGCTATACTAAAAAGGTGTGTTAGTTAGTATACTTTCTAATTAATTTACGACCTCGAAAGATGGATATTAAACTTAAAAGGTACAACTTTTTTGTGCCGGAAATCTTTAAACAACTTGACAAACTTTGGTCCTTAGTTTCGTACGACATCGGTATCGACCTGGGTACATCCAACACCATGGTTTGGGTTTCAGGCAAGGGAATTGTCGTTCGTGAACCTTCGGTTGTAGCACGTCACAAGAAGACTAAAGAAATTATCGCAATCGGCGCCGATGCGCGAAAGATGCTGGGCCGGACTCCGGCAAATTACGAGGTTATTAGGCCTTTAAGAGACGGCGTAATTGCCGATTTTGATGCGGCAGAAGCGATGCTGTCTCACTATATAAAAAAAGTGCATAGTGCATCGTCTGGATCTGCTCCGAAAATTCCCAAACCCAGAGTTGCAATTGGAATTCCTTCAGGTGTCACGGAAGTTGAAAGAAGGGCTGTATCAGATGCTGTTTTGGGTTCAGGTGCGCGCGAGGTAAACCTGATTGAAGAGCCAATGGCGGCGGCAATCGGCGCTGGTTTAGAAGTAGAAAATGCTACAGGACATTTCATTGTGGATATTGGTGGAGGAACGTCGGAAATGGCTGTAATTTCTTTAGGCGGAATTGTTGTTGGCCGTTCAATTAGAACCGCCGGCGATGAGATGAACGAAGCAATATCAAATTTTGTTAAGTTAAAATATTCCCTCTTGATGGGTGAAGTTACGGCGGAAGACGTAAAAATTTCTTTGGGAAACTTTTCTCAAATGAAGGAAAAGTTTCATATTGTTCGAGGAAGAGATTTGGAAACGGGTTTGCCAAAATCCATAAAAATTTCAACATCCGAGGTTAGAGAAGCTTTAGTTCCCGTTGCTCAGCAAATTATCGGCAACATTACCGCCACACTAGAAGAAACGCCACCAGAGCTCGTCTCTGATATTATGGAAAAGGGGATTATTATGGCAGGTGGCGGTTCAATGCTAAGTGGAATTGATAAGTTAGTTTCCGAAAAAACGAAAATGCCGGTGTATATTTCAAACGACCCTCTAACCTGTGTTGTCAGAGGATGCGCGTACCTTTTGGAACACCCCACACTAATGTCAAAATTAAAAGTTACGAAGGGTCTTTAGAAATTTGGCGTTCAACCTACTTTGACTTGAACTTGTAACTTAGCCGTAACTATTTTTACCAGACAGGGTTGTGTTGACCTGCAACGTTTATGGATAACTTGACGATAAGCGCAGTTCGACATATTCTTGGCTGATAGGGGTAAGTGACTATGATTCCAAAAACGGCAATTCTTATAATTCGGATTGTTTTAATTCTTTCCTTCTCGATACTGCTTGTCAGGTTGTTCGAGCTTCAGATAATTCGTGGAAATTATTATAAGGAGCTGGCTAATGGCAACCGGTTAAGAAGAGTTATCATTAAAGCCCCGAGAGGAGAGATCTTTGCGCGTGGAGGTGAATATTTGGTAAAAAACGACAAAGAGAACGAGTTTGTCTTATACAAACCTGATAAGGGTTACTATGTTTCCGATAGCGTTTCAGATGGGGCGGAGAGGGTTTCTGACGTTGACACCTGGGAGAGGGACTATCCACTAAAAGCTTCATCGGCGCATATTACAGGCTACGTCGGATTGGTGAATGAATCCGAAGTTAATAAATCTGACACCGCCTGTATCGGTAAGGGTGCACATCAGGCAACAGACGAAGTAGGAAGGTCTGGATTGGAGGAATATTATGACTGCGGACTAAGAGGAGTTGATGGCGAGAAACTGTTAGAGGTAAATGCGGACGGCTCTTACGTGCGCGATCTTGGACAAAAGGATCCGGTGAGAGGAAAGGACATTAAAACAACAATCAACTATCCACTTCAAGAATATGTTTCTACGTTACTAACTGGTGTTAGGGGTGTGATTATTGTCGGCGATGCGAAGGGGGAGATCCTTGCGCTTTACTCTTCTCCAAGTTTCGATTCAAATATTTTTTTAAGCAGTTCTAAGAAAGCTTCTGAAGTTTTGAGCGATAAAGATTTGCCGCTGTTTAACAGAGCTGTTTCGGGAAAATATTCTCCGGGTTCGATATATAAGCCAATTGTTGCAACGGCTGCTTTAGAAAGTGGGGCGATTGATAAAAATTATCATTATCAGGACACAGGTGCCGTCAGTTTTTCGACGATTTACGGAAGTTACTCTTTTTCGAACTGGTATTTTACACAATACGGTGGACTGGAGGGAAGTATTGATGTCGTCCGTGCAATTGCGCGTTCAACAGATACTTTTTTTTATAAAGTCGGTGAGCTAACGGGAATTGAAAAGCTTGTTGAGTGGTCGAAACTATTTGGTTTGGCGCAAAAAACCGGGATTGACGTTCCCGGAGAGGCAATCGGTTTGGTCCCCGATCCGCAGTGGAAAGAGCAAACTAAGGGCGAGCGTTGGTTTTTGGGAAATACCTATCATTTGTCAATTGGCCAAGGCGACCTTGAAGTGACGCCGATTGCAATCCACAATGCACTTTCAGCGATCGCCAATGGTGGAAAACTGTGCGTCCCGCGGATTGTTGATGATACCAAGTCGGAAAGTGAAATTTGTAGCGACCTGAATATAAAAGATGAAAATATTCAAACGGTGAAAGAGGGGATGTTGGCGGCTTGTTCCACAGGTGGAACAGGTTACACCTTTGCCGATTTTAAGGACAAAAACGGGATTGAAGTAGCGTGTAAAACGGGAACTGCACAGCTTGGCGCTGTGGAAGAAACAAATGCCTGGTTTACCGCTTTCGCTCCGTTTGATGATCCGCAGATTGTGGTCACCGTTTTGATTGAGGAAGGTGGAGAAGGTTCTAAAGCTGCGGGACCGATTGCGCGACAAATATTCGATTTTTGGTTTAAGAAATCGTAGTTTTAGGGTATAAATATTAATTAGAACAGATTTCTTTTCTTGAATGTAATTAATTTACTAAAGTGATTAGCGAAAAACATTACCTGGCGGCCCTGTATTCATTTACTGATTTTGGACCGAAACGGACAGACCTGCTTCTTAATTATTTCAAAAGTGCCGAGAAAGTTTGGCAACTGAAAAAAGCGAAACTTTCCGAAGTCGGTTTAAGAGATTCCCTTGTTGACAAGTTTGTTGAGTACCGAGAAAAGTTTGATATAGCAAGTTATATTAAAAGGCTCGACAAACTTGGTATTAAATTCACAACAAGAACAAGTAAATGTTATCCCGAAAACCTCAAGGGTTTAGATGGTTCACCGGTTGTTTTGTATTATCGGGGAACTTGGTCGAAAAATGACGAGAATGCAGTAGCAATTGTTGGAACGAGAAAAATGACTTCTTACGGGCGTGAGGTGGCGGAGAAATTTTCTACCGAGTTGGCTAGCGTTGGAATAACAATTGTTTCGGGGCTTGCCAGGGGAATTGATACGATTGCGCATAAAAGTGCTTTGTCTGCGGGGGGAAGAACAATTGCTGTCGTTGCGAGCGGTCTTGATAACATCTATCCGCCAGAAAATGCATCATTATCAAAGATGATTTCCGAAAACGGCGTTGTCTTTTCCGAGTACCCCCTTGGCTATCCGGCGTTGCCTGTTAATTTTCCGTCGCGCAACCGTATCGTTTCCGGGTTGGCAAAAGCAATTATTGTTGTCGAAGGATTGAAAAAAAGCGGAACGCTTTTGACGGCTTCCCATGCAGCAGCGCAGGGAAGAACTGTTTTTGCAGTTCCGGGGCAAATCACTTCAGTTTTCTCTGAAGCACCGCATTACCTTTTACAAAATGGAGCGAAATTTGCCTTTTCGACTAAAGACATTCTTGACGAATTGGATTTAGAAGTTAAAGTAGATAAGGAAAAAGTATCGAAGATTTTACCTGGAAATCCTGAAGAGAAAAAGATATTCGAAATTTTAGAAGGTGAGTCTTTGCATCTTGACGAGATTGCTAGAATAACTCAAATTGATATCTCACGCATTTGCTCTGTTATCGTTTCGATGAGATTAAAAGGAATGGTAAAAGAGGTGGGTGCAGGAGTATATAAGAAAATTTAAAAGGCAAAATTCAAAGTGCAAAAATACAATTTAAAATTAAAAATTTTAAACTCTGAATTGCAATTTTTATTGAATTTCTTTGCGAAAACCACGGATTTAGTCAGTGGATGAAGCAAGAATCCAATCTCGTCGACAAAATACCATGGGCTTTAGCTCGTGGCAATTTATCTTAACCTGTTATGGATTTAATTGTTGTAGAAAGTCCCACTAAAGCAAGAACTTTATCCCGTTTTTTGGGGAGCGGTTACTCTGTCGAGGCGACATCTGGACATATTAAGGATTTGCCGAAGAGTAAACTTGGGATCGACATTGAACACGATTTTAAGCCTGATTATCAAGTTGTTGAAAAAAGACTTGTTAATATTGCCAAAATAAAATCCGCCGCAAAAAAAAGTAGCCATATTTTTATTGCTACAGATCCTGACCGGGAAGGCGAGGCAATAGCCAGTCACGTTTATGATGAGTTGCATGCAGTTGGGGATAAGCCAAAAAAATCGGAAAAGAATGGAAAAATCCGCAGGATTGTCTTTCATGAGATCACTAAGAGCGCTGTTGAAAACGCCATAAATAACCCACGCAATGTGGATAAAAACTTAGTTGATGCGCAAATTGCCCGACGTGTCCTCGATAGATTGGTAGGTTACAAACTCTCTCCGGTTTTGTGGAAAAAGATTAGGCGCGGACTTTCTGCTGGACGTGTTCAGACAGTGTGTGTCAGATTGATCGTTGAGAGGGAACGTGAGATACAGGTATTTAAAAGCGAAGAATACTGGGAGATTTTTTGTCAGCTCAAACAAATGAACAACCAAACGAGTGCGGTTGAATTTACCGCACAGCTAAGCAAAATAAAAGATAAAAAAGCAGAAATAATAAATAAAGACCAAGCCGATAAAGTTGTAAGAGACCTTAAAACTTCGGATTATAAAGTTTTGGAGGTTTCCAAAAAGGAAGTTCACAAAAATCCCTACCCACCCTTTACAACTTCAACGATGACACAAGCGGCGTCAAGGTTGTTTGGATGGTCATCAAAGAAAACGATGAGTGTTGCCCAATCTTTGTATGAAGAAGGACTAATCACATATCACCGAACCGATTCGACGAGTATCGCACAAGAGGCAGTAACGAAAGTCAGGAGTTTTATCAGGTCGAAGTATGGTGATAAATATCTGCCCGATAAACCACGCTTTTACAAAACCACCTCCAAAGTTGCGCAGGAGGCACACGAAGCAATCAGGCCCACGAATCTCAATTCGAGACACGAGATGAAAAACAGTCGATATGAAAGGGAAGGTGAAATGTTGTACGCTCTGATTTGGAAACGCTTTGTTGCCTGTCAAATGGCGGCGAGTGTATACGACAATACAATAATTGACGTACTTGCGAAAGCTAAAGCGTTAGTTTCATCCGAGTACCTTCTTCGAGCCTCTGGTCAGGTGATGAAGTTTGATGGGTGGAAAACACTTTTTGAAAAGTCGACAAAAGAAAAATCGCCTGGTGCTGAGGAGTTTGAAGCACAACTTCCCGAAGTTGTTTCCGACGAACCTTTGGACCTCGTAAAAGTTGTTCCACAGCAGAAATTTACACAACCTCCTGCGAGATACACTGAAGCAGCTCTTATTAAAATTCTTGAGAAGTTAGGAATTGGCCGTCCCTCGACTTATGCCCCGACAATCAACACAATTCAGATTCGAAATTACGTTGAAAAAACAGAAGGGAAATTTATTCCGACCTCAATTGGTTTTGCGGTTAACGACTTTTTAGTTTCTCAATTTCCCAACGTTTTTGAGTATGAATTTACGGCGTCAATGGAGGAAAGTCTTGATAAGGTTGCAAATGGAAATGAAGAATGGGTGCGGTTAATTTCCGATTTTTATAAACCATTTAGTAAAAGATTAGAAGAAGTTGACAAGAAAGCGAAAAGAGTTGCAATTGAAGCGGAAAAGACGGGAGAAAAATGTCCAGAGTGCAAAAAGGGCGAGGTGATTATCCGTTTGGGAAGATTTGGCAAGTTTTTATCCTGCAGTCGCTTTCCAGAATGTAAATATACAGGGAAATATGTGAATAAAGTTGGTGTGAAATGCCCCGAGTGCAAGCATGGAGATGTCGTTTTGAAAAATACAAAAAAAGGGAGGAAGTTTTTTGGTTGTAGCCGTTACCCCAAATGTAAATGGGCAAGTTGGCGCAAACCAAACTAGTTGTAGGAAGTAAGAAGTCGGAAATAAGACGTAAGAAGCATGAAGATAGAAATAAGAAGTAAGAGGTAAGAAGGATGGTTGTCTTGGAGGTATAAGCAGATTATGAAATCAAAGACTCTGTCTCTGAAAAAATATCAAAAGCTGGTTAAAACTACTGCGAAAGTGGATTATCAGAAAAAGGAAGACGAGATTGTGAATTGGGGCTTGGGTGTTACGGGGGAAGCTGGAGATCTGGCGGGGTGCATTAAGAAAACCGTCTTTCACAAAAATGACCAAACTGCCGGCGTTCGTGAGAACGTTGGCGAT
Source organism: Candidatus Woesebacteria bacterium GW2011_GWA1_39_21 (assembly GCA_000993685.1). GTDB lineage: Bacteria > Patescibacteriota > Microgenomatia > UBA8517 > UBA8517 > GWB1-38-13. The sequence goes on along the minus strand of LBWP01000018.1, from coordinate 42,010 downwards.
ACGATGTGGTATTTGGCTATGATTTGCAATTTCTACGGTTGGAATTTCGAGGAGGTTTTGTTTGAGAATATTTTGAAACTAAAAAAAAGGTACTCAAAGTGTTTTTCCTCAAAAGAAGCCTCAAGGGGTGGAACAAGAATTGATTGGAACGAGAAATAATCCGGAAATCTATTTAATTTTCTTCTTGAATTTATTGAATTTCTCTGCGAAAACCACGGACTTTAGTCCGTGGATGAAGCAAGAATCCAATCTCGTCGACAAAATACCATGGGCTTTAGCCCGTGGTAGTTTATTTTTTCAAGCGATTATTTTTTTCAAGCGATTATTGTGATAGTTGATGTCTGCCGAGGCGGTGGAAATTTTGTCACTTGAGGAGCTTGAAAGACGCTTCATTTATTCGGATAAAAACGTTGATGTTAAGAGCGTCAGGACGACAATCGGTTTAGATTTTAATGGTAGTGGTCAAATTAATCCCAATCTTCCTATTGAAGAAAAGGTGAGGCAGTACAGTCTTCTTAAGAGACTTGGTGCCTTGCGCGATGGTGACCTTGAGGCTTTTCGTAGTTCTACAAAACATGAAGAGAATCCATGGCAGATAAAGAACTGTCCGGAACATGGGGCATGGTATCACGATGTGTTTGGATGCATGCATCATGAACATACCGATGGACTGCATAGCGATTTACCTCCAATGGATAAAGCTCCTAGAGACTGAATCAAATTTTTTCGTAGACTTCGAAGTTGTAAGGATAGGGGTTGTTTTCGTCTTTTTCGTGTTTTTCCTCCGAAATTAATTTCCATTTATTAGGTTCGATTTCGGGAAAAAATGTGTCACCGTCAAAATTGTGGTGTATTTTTGTGATGTACAACTTGTTCGCAACCCCGATGAATTGTTTATAGACGGAAGCCCCACCGATGATAAAAACTTCCGGCTCTTTTTTTGCACTGGCAACACGCAGCGCTTTTTCAATCGAAGTAACGATGATGCAGCCTTCGCTTTTGTAGTTTTCGTCAAAAGTCAAAATGATATTCGTCCTTCCGGGGAGGTTTCTACCAATTGATTCATGAGTATTCTGTCCCATGATAATGCAATGGCCCGTTGTCGTTTCTTGAAAATGTTTAAGGTCTGCCGGCAGTTGCCATGGAAGTTTGTTTTTATTTCCAATGACGTTGTTTTCGGCTACAGCTGCAATGATGGAAATTATCATAATATCATTATACCGAAATATCAGCTTTGATGGGTGGATGGAATTTATAATTTACAAGTTCAAAATCCTCAAATTTAAAATCAAAAAGCGATTTAACCTTGGGATTGAGTTTCATCTTTGGTAACTTATATGGTTTGCGTTTGATCTGCTCCTTTGCCTGTTTAACGTGATTTAAATATAGATGCGTGTCTGCAAGCGCCATCACCAAATTTCCAGGTTTATATCCTGTAACTTGAGTGACCATTAAAGTCAGAAGTGCGTAACTGGCGATATTAAACGGAAGACCTAAAAAAGTATCAACCGAGCGTTGATACATCATGCACGAGAGTTTATTTTTAGAAACATTAAACTGGTACATCACATGGCACGGCGGAAGCGCCATTTTGTCAATTAACGGTGCGTTCCATGCATTGACGATCAACCTTCGGCTTCCGGGATATTTTTTGATTTCTGAGATGACATTTGACAGTTGATCAACGCCGGAAAAATTTCTCCATTGGACACCGTAAAAAGGCCCGCACTCACCCCACTTTTCAGCGAATTTTCCGTTGGATTTTATTTTTTCGATAAAGTTATTTTTTTCATCCAACCATTTTTGGCCGTACATCGGAAATTTTCTTTCAAGTTTGTTTGCTTTCAAATAATTTTGATACGGCCATTCATTCCAAATATTGACTCCGTTTTGGACAAGGTAACGAATGTTAGAATTTCCTGAGATCATCCAAAGAAGTTCGTAAATAATTCCTTTGGTAAACATTTTTTTTGTGGTTAAAAGCGGGTAGCCTTTGGAAAGATCAAATGTTAAAAGTCTTCCGAAGACTTTTTTGGTGCCGGTTCCCGTGCGTTCGTGGTGTTCGACAACACCATTTTCCAAAATGTCGGAGAGTAAATTTTGGTATTGCAACATTTCTTCTTTTTACTATTATATTAGCGGTAGGGGAAAGTAAAGTCCCAAAGTGTTTCAAATATTATTTGGGTTTTAAGGTAATTTGTATGGCAAAGAGTATTGTTTTAGAGGGTCCTGAAGGTGTAGGAAAAACTACACAAGCTTCTCTGTTGGGTTATCTTCTTGAGGAGTATGCAAAGTTACCGATATTGCGTGTTAGAGAACCAGGTGGAACTCCAGTTGGCGAAGCTATAAGAAGTGTTTTGTTTACATCAGAGTTTAGAAATATGGACGCCACAACAAATGTTCTTCTGTTTTCAGCTTCAAGAAACGAAGTGTTGGTAAACAAGGTTAAACCGTGGTTGGAAGAAAATCCGACAGGTATTTCCATTGGAGATAGAGATTGGTGGTCAACGATAGCACTTCAAGCTAGTGATGGGGCTGATCCTGGTTATATTGAGGCAACTCAAAAACCTTTTATGTGGTACCCAAACAGAACTTACTATTTGGATTTGCCTGCAGAGGAATCTATCGTAAGAGTTAGAATGGCAAAAATTAAAGAAGGAGTTAGAAACTGGAGAGATGATGTACCTATAGAAACATACAGGGAAATTAGGGAAAATTATTTATCTTTAGTTAAAAAGTGGCAAGATAAGGTATGTTTGGTAGATGCATTTAAGGATCCCTGGAATGTAACCTTTGATATAGTTAGAGATTTACTATTGGAAATGAAGACGGAGGAGCCCACTCGTGAATTGGCGACAGATTTGTTGAAAAATTTTAATTATTCTACACTTCGAAAAATAGCTGATAAAGCAAATGATGAAGGCAGGGTCCCTTATTCCCGTTTAAGCAGGGATGCCGAACTAGAAAGAGAGGTTAGAATTAAGGAAGGGTTTTCTGAACAAGGACAACTTAGAGAAAAAATGTATAAAGATTGGGAAAATCTTGGTTTGGTTAGGCCTAGAATTAATACAGAGCATGAAAGATGATAATTCGTTATAATAAGTTTTATGGATAAGATTTTAGCCTCACTAAAAAAGAAGAAAAAAGGGCAAAGCGAAACGTTTATACAGTGCGGTAGCAGTGCTAAGTTTTAATTGGTATCTATGAAAAAACAAGATGAGTTATTCAGATTGATTAAGTTAGAGGAGAAACGTCAACGCGATACGCTTATGATGATCCCTTCGGAAAATTATACATACCCCGAAGTGAGAGCCGCTGTCGGATCGATTTTGATGCATAAGTATGCGGAGGGACAACCAAGGCGCCGCTACTATCAGGGAAATGAAATAGTTGATCAGGTGGAGAGTTTATGCGAAGATCGGGCGCTTGAGGCTTTTCAATTATCTCCTGACAAATGGTCGGCTAATGTTCAACCACACTCGGGATGTCCTGCAAATTTGGCGGTTTATAATGCCGTTTTGGAAGTAGGCGATAAGATTATGTCGATGTATCTGCCTGACGGGGGGCATTTGTCTCACGGATGGCAACTTCCCGACAAAAAAGTAACCCTGGTGTCAAAGATTTATAATGTTGAGTTTTATAAACTTGATCCGGTTACGAGGCTTTTGGATTATAATGCGATTGAAGAACAAGCAATAAAATACAAACCGAAAATGATGATTTCCGGTGGGACAGCATACCCCCGGGAAATTGATTATAAAAGATTATCGAAAATTGCTCACAGAGTTGGGGCGTATTATCTTTCAGATATAGCTCACGAGGCGGGGTTGATTGCAGCCGGTGCTTGTAAATCGCCATTTCCCTATACAGATTTTGTGACGATGACGACCCATAAAACTCTGCGCGGCCCGAGAGGCGCAATAATATTTTGTAAAAAAGAATTTGAAGAAGCAATTGATTTTTCAATAATTCCTGGGTTGCAGGGTGGACCGCATCTACATTCAATTGCCGGAATTGCAGTGGCTTTGGAAAAAACAAAAACACCGGAGTTTAAAAAGTATGCGTTTCAAACTGTTAAAAATGCAAAAGAGTTGGCAAAATATTTTTCGGAAAAAGGTTTGGATGTGGTTTCGGATGGAACTGATAAACATTTGGTCCTTCTGGATTTGCGCAAAAATAAGACTAACGGTTGGGTAGTCGCCTGGGCACTGGAGGCAGCCGGAATAGTTGTCAACCGCAATACGGTTCCTAATGAAACGGCTACACCTTTTTATCCATCAGGTCTGCGGATGGGATCGCCTGCGTTAACTGTAAGAGGAATGAAGGAAAGGGAAATGAAGTTGATCGCTGGTTGGATTTATGAAATAATTCAAAAATATTCAAATATTCAGACCCCTTCCGAAAAAGACGCTCGCAAAACGTTCGTTTCCGGTTTTTATAAAAGAATTGAAAAAGACAAACTGCTGAATGATATTAATAAAAAGGTGGTCTCACTTTGCCGTAAATTTCCGGTTTAATTTATCGAGATTATCGTTTGACAAACTTGTTGGCTGAAGGATGACAACCTCAATGGCACTTTACCCGTAGGCAGTTTGTGACAATTAACAGCGCTTCTTTAAAATGAAACCTTTAATTCTTCAACAATCTTGATTTACTCGCCGGTCTTTTGATAACCGTCGAATTTTTCCGCGATTTGCGGATTGATCATTTTTAGGATACTCAGGCCTTTAACTCTAATATCAAGGGAATTTACAACGTTATCCACTGCTGCGGTTGGTAACCAAGTATCGATTTCCAACGCGACTTTTTCAGCTTCTTCTGCCGACGCCCCGGCTTTCACCAGGCCGCTGATAATTTTTCCTCTGTCGAAATCCTCCAAAATGCCATCTTTTTTCTGGACTTTATACATTTTTTATCACCCCCTCCCAGAGATAAGTTCTTTAGGCTACCTCTCGGGATCCCGTGAGGTGTTTATATGAATATATCTCATTGAGACTTTTTGAAATACCTATTTTTTTAGTTTATCACAATCGGGGTCGAGAAATGTTAAAATACGCTTATGACGGATTTTTTTGACGGACGAGCATATGCTCAGGAAAAAGAAGAAAAACTGAAGGGTTTGGTTTCATCTTTGAAAAAAAAAGGAATAACACTAAAGTTGGTCTCGCTAATTATTGGTGACGATCAGAGTTCGATACTTTATCAACACTTAAAAAAGAAAGCTGCAGAGAGAATTGGGGCGGAATTGGAGATAATAAATTTGAAATCCGAGGCAAAGACGGAGACGATAGCCCAAATGATTCGGGATAAAAATAGTGATAAGACGGTGCATGGCGTTATGATTCAGCTTCCTCTTCCTGACAACTTTTCCAAAGACGATAGAAATGATTTGATCTACGCAATCGACAGAAATAAAGATGTTGATGGTTTGCGAAAAGACAGTATGTTTACGGCTCCGGTTGTCCGTGCAGTTTTTGACGCTCTCGGGTCACAAGATAAATCTTTGAAAGTGGCTGTTGTTGGCGCCTATGGATTTGAGGGTAAAAAAATAACCGGGAAATTTAAAGAAATGGGTTTTAAAAATCTATTTGAGATCGGTCGGGCAAGTTCTGGATATGAAACACTTTTACGTCAGGCAGACATTGTTGTAAGCACAACAGGACGTCCATCTCTGATAAAACCTGAAATGATTAAAAAAGGCGTGGTTTTGATTGACGTTGGTTCACCCGTTGGCGATATCGCAAAGGATTGTTACGACAAAGCCTCGTTTGTTTCTCCTGTTCCTGGAGGTATTGGTCCAGCAACGATTGCAAATTTAATAGAAAACATGGTAGAAGGGGTAAAATAGCCTCTACTTTACCTCAATATTGGCCTTTCTTTACTTTAAATACTGAGGATGAAAGCCTTCTTACCTTACAACTTGTAGACTAAGTTTCAGATAATCAATTTTATCGGTGTATCTTTTTATCCGTTTATCACTAGCATTCACCGGATTTAGAGCACAGTAGCGGGCAATAAAATCTTTTTGATTGAGACGCGGTATTTTCCAACAATCTCAGTTAGATTGAGTTATTGTGTTAAATAAAGTTTTTCGGTATAATGACACAGTTTTAATCACATCAGCCTGGCCTTCTGGATCTTTCAACCTGGCTCAGGGTTAGGATAAAGCTTCCGGCTGGTGGACGAAATTAAGAAGGCATTTTCGTATCGAGCTTTATATTTCTATTTTATGCAGAAGATTTCGCTTGAAAAACTAATTCAGGGGGGTGCCCATTTCGGACATCAAGTTCGCCGTTGGAATCCGAAAATGGCGGAATACATTTACAGCAGTCAGAAAAATGTTCACCTTTTTGACTTAACGAAGACAAAAAATTGTTTGGAGGCAGCTTTGGAAGAAATAAAAAAAGCTTCAAAACAAGGTAAAAAAATTCTCATCGTTGGAACAAAAAAGCAGGTCAAAGACAAGGTTGAAGAAGTCGCGAAGGAATGCGGCGTTTTTTATGTCAATGAAAGGTGGCTGGGTGGAATACTAACTAATTTTGAGCAAATTAAAAAATCCGGTGTGAAATTGGCGAAACTCAAAAAAGGTCTAGAAAGTGGAGAATTCTCAAGGTACACAAAAAAAGAAAAACTTTTAATTGATCGTGAAATCCAGAGGCTTACTAGATATTTTTCCGGCATTCTCCAAATGGAAAGTTTGCCCGATCTTCTGATAGTAATTGATATCCGCAAAGAAAGGGGTGCGATTTTGGAAGCAAACTTCAAGGGGATAGAGACGATCGCGGTTGTTGATACAAACTGTGATCCGACGCTTGTAACATATCCGATCCCGATGAATGACGATGCAAAAAAGGCACTTGATTATGTGCTTGACCTTGTCAGAGAAGCAATTATGGAAGGTAAAGGGAAGTTACAAATTAGTAAAGCTGCGAACGGGGTGAAAAACCAAGATAAAAAAAGTAAAAAAGTCGCCAACGGAAGTGAAGAGAAAAACTAAATAAGTATGAAAATATCAATTGATGATATAAGAAAGCTTCGAGAAGAAACAGGTGCCCCGGTTATTCGTGTTAAAAAGGTTTTGGAGGAACAAAAAGGTAATCTCAAAAAAGCATCCGAAATTTTGAAGAAGGAAGGTTTCGAAAAGGCGGCAAAACGGACTGGACGCGAAACAAAATCCGGTATTTTATCATCCTATTCACACCACACGCAAAAAGTTGTTGGTATTGCCGAGATTTTTTGTGAGACGGATTTTGTGGCACGCAATGAATTGTTTCAACAGTTGGGGAGGGATCTTGCGATGCAGGTTGCCTCAATGGGGGAAAAAGATTTTGAAAATCAGGAATTTATCAAAGACCCTTCAAAAAAAGTCTCGGATTTAATTAAAGAAGTCATCGCCAAAACCGGAGAAAATTGCAAGTTGGGAAAAGTAATGAAAATCGAGTTAGGGAAATAGCTTCTTGAAAGGTGTGTAGCAACCGATATAATATTCTTTAGAATATATGGATGAAGCCTCGATACGCTCCAAGATGAACCAAGTTATTTCCATGATGACTTCTGATCTTGGATCGTTGCGAACTGGAAGAGCAACACCAGCTTTGGTTGATGATTTGAGTGTTGTTGTTTATGGTGGTCAACAAAAATTAAAGATTAAAGAACTGGCTAGTATTTCTACGCCGGATCATCAAACTTTAGTCATCGACCCTTGGGACAAGTCGATAATCGGAGAAATCAGACAGGGAATCTTGGCCGCAAATGTCGGAATGAATCCTTCGGTTGACGGACAAATTATCCGCATCTCTTTTCCTCCGATGACGACTGAAGACAGGGAAAAATGACTGGGGAGAAAAAGAAAGAGGAGTTACTTCAGATTTAATCCGTTTTTTTGTTTGAATCAAGCTTGTCTAACATATTCTTAAAAAACGACTCAGGGAAAAGTATAACTTTTTGGGTATGTACGACTTTGTCTCGAATAATCAATTCGTTGTTGGGATTATCTCGTAATACACCTTTCAGATATGAGTAGTACGCCACTGCACGCTTGATAATTTCGGCTGGGGATACATTCTCATCAACAGCTTGTTCATGAAGCAGATCATTGAACCGTTGTGAGAAAGTGATTTTATATTCATGAACTTTTTCTTTCATGGCTGAAATTATAGCAGATGTGTTTCAGATATTTCATTAAACTATTTTCAAACAAAAATTGATATTCTTATTTGGCATTGATGGCTTGTGTGTTACACTTTTATGGTTATGGTTAGACGAAAATTATGTTATCGAGCATTTTAAATATTTCGGGTTTGCTGGATGTTATTCGTTTTGTAGTTGTGCTTTCAGTTCTTGTACTTGTTCATGAGCTTGGACACTTTTTAGCTGCCAGAAAAAATGGCATTTGGGTTGAGGAGTTTGGAATCGGATTTCCCCCAAGAGTTTGGGGTAAGAAGGTTGGCGAGACGCTTTATTCTGTAAATTTAATTCCTCTGGGGGGATTTGTGCGCCTGCACGGCGAACAAACTGAAGAGGGTGTGACAAAACCTGAACGAGCCTTCATCAATAAAAGTAAAAAAGTGAGATTTTTTGTGCTTGTTGCAGGCGTTTTGATGAATTTCCTCTTAGCCGTTTTGTGCTTTTCGGTTTATTACAGCTTTGTCGGTGTTCCCCGAAAAACCGGGGAGGTTTTAATTTCTGCAATTATACCCGGTTCTCCTGCAGACCAGGCAGGGCTGAAACCTTCCGAGGTTATTGTTTCGGCGGGTGGAATAAAAATAAACAGTGTAACGCAGTTTTCTGAAATTGTTCAGCTGCGAAAGGGAACGGAAATGGCAATTGAAGTTCAACCAGATGGTGGCGGAAATTTGAAGACCGTCAATATTACTCCAAGAGTTGACGTTCCCCAAAATGAAGGACCGTTGGGAGTTTTGATTTCAGATACGGAGCTGTATTTTCCAGTTTGGTGGCAAAGACCATTTTTGGGAATCTATTACGGCATAGGCGATGCACTTTACTGGGGTGGACAGATTGTCTCGGGATTGTATCTGATGGTAAGAAATTTATTTATGGGAACGGCGCCGAAAGATATCGCGGGGGTAGTTGGAATCTATGCGATGACAACCGAGGTTGCAAAGTTGGGGGTTTTGGAGTTGGTGAATTTTGTTGGGATTATTTCTGTCAATTTGGCGATCGTCAATTTCCTCCCGATTCCGGCACTTGATGGAGGCAGGTTTATTTTTATTATTATCGAGCGGGTTTTCGGAAAGAAGGTTGTTCCGAAAGTTGAAGCTGCGATTCACGGCGCAGGAATGATTGCATTGCTTTCCCTTTTTGCTTTAATAACTTTTGTAGAAGTCAGACGTTTAGTTTCTGCGGGTGGCAGCCTTCAGGGATTTTTAGAAAACACATTAAAGTAATTCAAATTTATTCAATCTTCCTGAAAACCGTGGACTAAAAGTCCACAGATGAATGGGAGGGGTCTTAGCCCTCGGTAGTTTATTAAGTGTCGATTAATGGTTTTTTAACTGTTATAATCTTCATAGTTTATGCTTCAATCTAAGTTATTTCCTAAGACCAAGAAATCTGCTCCAAAAGATGCGGAAAGCGTAAATCACAAACTCTTAGTTCGCGGTGGTTTTATTGATCAACTGATGGCTGGAAGTTGGACACTTTTACCTTTGGGATGGAAGGTCATAACAAAGATAAATCGAATTATTCGTGAGGAAATGAATGCGATTGGGGCGCAGGAAATGCTAATGCCCCTTCTTCATCCGAAAGAAATTTGGAATGAGACCGGCCGTTGGGACAAAGCTTCAGAAATCTTATACAAGCTCAAAGGTCAAAACGAGAAAGAGTACGCGTTGTCTTTTACGCACGAGGAAATTGTTATGGACTTGCTTCGTAAAAACATTCAGAGCTATCAGGATTTGCCGGTTTACGTTTATCATTTTTCTACGAAGTTTCGCAATGAACCGCGAGCGAAATCCGGTATTTTGAGGGGCCGCGAATTTATGATGAAGGATTTGTATTCGGCTCACGTAACGGAGGCCGATATGCTTGACTACTATGAAAAAGTAAAAGAGGCATACGGTAGGATTTTTTCAAAACTTGGATTTGATTTTCGAATTGCTGAAGCTTCTGGTGGCGTCTTTACTGACCGGCATACCCATGAGTTTCAGGTATTGTCAGACGCCGGTGAGGATACAATCTACTTTTGTGATAGGTGCGGCTACGGCGAGAACAAGGAAATCTTTCAAGGAAAGGTTGGCGACAAGTGTCCGAAGTGCGACGGACATTTTGTGGAAAGTAGGTCAATTGAAGTAGGAAACATTTTTCCACTTGGAACTATGTATGCGGAAAAGATGGGAGTTTTATATACCGATCACGATGGAAAGAAAAATCCTGTTTGGTTTGCCAGTTATGGAATTGGGCCGACGCGGGTGATGGGAACTTTGGTTGAAATTAATCACGATGACAAAGGAATTGTTTGGCCAAAACAAGTGGCACCGTTTGACGCTCACATAATAGAACTCAAAAGTCAAAATTCAAAACTCAAAACTGAAGAAATTTATTATAATTTGCACGAAGCAGGTATTGATATTTTATGGGATGATAGAGCTGTTTCAGCAGGAGAAAAATTCGCCGACGCCGATTTGATTGGAATTCCTGTGCGGTTGGTTGTTTCAGAAAAGACGGGGGACAAAATTGAGTGGAAGGAAAGAAAAGGGAAAGAATCTGAGCTTAAAACTTTCGATGAAGTAGTAAGAAGACTTAAGGGATAATTATTTTGCAATAATCGATCTCCGTCCTCTTTGTGGCGCTTCTTGATGTTTCGGCTGGTATTCTTTTAAATTTACACACTTAGCTTTAAGGTCTACTTTTTTGCGTTGCCAAAGTCTTAAACCGTTGCATTTTCTGGTAATGTTACCAACCTCAAATATTTCTTTTGCAGGCTTAGTTGCACGCAATTTGGACGGGTCTATAGAGCCCCCATGCAAGTCTTTCGAGGCGATTACAAATTGTTGCTCAGTTAATACAACACTATGGGTTTGTGCGAATCTGCAGTTACGACAAAGAAATTCACTCATGCTCGGAATTATATTATAGTTATTAAATATCTTCAAAAATATATTCTGAATGATACAATATGGAACGTAGCCGGTTGAGGTATGACTAAAAGAAAAATAGTAGTTGTGGGTGGCGGAACGGGAACATTCACCGTTTTGACAGGTCTAAAAAAGTTTCCTCAAATTGAACTTTCAGTAATTGTTTCGATGATGGATGATGGAGGTAGTAACCGTGTGCTTCGAGATGAGTTTGGACTTTTACCGACATCCGATATAAGACAGTGTATTGTTGCCCTTTCCGAAGAAAAACCGGGAGATCTTTTGCGTAAACTGTTTACTTATAGGTTTAACGCAGGAACCGGAATTTCCGGTATGACTTTTGGAAATCTGTTTATGGCGGCACTTGCTGACATCTACAAAGATCAGGAAGTGGCAATCGAAAAAACATGCGAATTTTTAGATGTTTCTGGGAAAATTATTCCTGTGACTTTTGACAAAACTCATCTTGTGGCGCGTTATGAAAATGGTAAACAGGTGATGGGTGAGCACATTATAGACGAGCCGGAAGATTCGGAGTTGGCGAAATGTAGAATTGTTGAGCTTGAGGTTTTTCCGCAGTGCACTCCTAATCCTAAGGCGATAAAACAAATTTTAGATACAGATTATATTGTTTTTGGGCCAGGTGATCTTTACACGAGTATTCTCCCTAACATTTTGGTCCCGGGAATTGCCGAAGCAATAAGAAAGTCGTCCGCGAAAAAAATATTTGTTATCAATTTGATGACGAAATACGGACAGACAAATAATTTTAAAAGTTCTGATTTTTTACAAGAGCTGGAAAAATATTTGGGAAGAGGTGTCATAAAATACTGTTTAGCGAATAAAAGTAAAAAATATCCCAGGAAAGTTTTAGAAAGGTACAAATTAGAAAAAGCAAAGCCTGTAGAAGACAATTTGAAAGAGACAAAAAAATTAAAAGTGGTTAGGGGCGATTTTGTCTCGAGTACGGTCTACGAAAAATCCCAAAGCGACACTTTACGAAGAAGCCTTATCCGTCACGATTCGGACAAATTGGCAAAGGCAATTCTAAAAGTAGTTCAAGAAAATTAATTTCTCCTCTTGTTCTTCAATTTTGATAAATTTATACTTATCCAAGATGGCAGACACAGATGATTGCATCTTTTGCAGAATCGTTAAGGGTCAGGATCAAACAAGTATCGAAAAGGTAACTGACCGCGTTGTCGTCGTTCAGGATGTCAGGCCAATTGCTCCGATACACCTTTTGATTATTCCCAAACAACACATTAGAGACATCCGTGACGCGGAACCTTACTTATGGGACGATATAAGAAAAGTCGTGACAGAAATTGCAAGCGAACGAAAACTATCCGGCTTCAGAATTACCACCAATGCCGGTGATGCCGCGATGATCCCGCATATGGTGATCCACATGCTTGCCGGTATTACCAGTGACCGGGCGATATAAATTTGTGGTAAACTCTCCATACAATGGACAAAAATTGCGTTTTTTGCAAAATTGTCAAAGGAAAAATTCCATGTCATAAAGTGTGGGAAGATGAAAAGCATATCGCTTTTTTGTCGATCTTTCCAAATACAGAAGGCTTTACAGTAGTTGCTACAAAAAAACATCTGCCTTCATACCCTTTTGAAAACAGCGACAAGGTTTTAACCGATTTAGTAATTGCTTCGAAAAAAACGGCAAAGGTTTTGGATAATTACTTTACGGATGTTGGTCGTTGCGGAATGTTTTTTGAAGGATTTGGAGTGGACCATATTCACTCAAAACTTTTCCCGATGCATGGTACGGCAGACATGGCTAAGTGGAAACCTATTGAAAGTAATATGCCCGAAGTATATTTCGATAAATACCCAGGTTATTTATCTTCACACAATTCAAAACGTGCCAATGATGAAAAACTTTCCAAACTAGCGGAAAAGATTAGAAAAAGTGTAACACGGAAAAAATGATCAAAGACTCGCTTACAAAACAAATTGGGGAAGCTCTCAAAGCACATGATGAACTTCGTTTAACTACACTCCGGATGCTTTTAAGCGCCCTTAACTACGAGTTTATTGCAAAGCAGCACGAGCTTAACCAGGATGAGGAAATTGCCGTTGTTCGCCGGGAAGTAAAAAAACGAAAAGATACAGTTGAAACTTACAAATCCCTTATTAAAAACGACCCCGTTCATGTTCAGGAAAAAATTGATAAGGAGCAAAGCGAGATAAAAATTTTAAGCGAATACCTGCCGGCTGAAATTGATGAAGGAAAGTTGAATGAAATTATTGATAATGTGATGACGGAAACTCAAGCCAAAGAGATGAAAGATATGGGGAAGGTAATTGCGCTAGTCAAATCAAAGGTGGGGGGTGCTGCCGACGGAGCCAGAATTGCGGAAATTGTTAAATCGAAACTTCAGTAACGGTTTGTCTTGTTGGTGAAAAGATGTGTGACAATTGTGTCGTCTTTTGAAAAAACGGTTTAGACAAGCTGCGGATTAAATATGATTAAAGTGTACGTTAAAAAACAAGGGAGTTACCCAATTTCGTCACCGAAGTTAAAAAAGACGTTGGCGGACTTTTTTGCCTCCCAGGGGATTGTTTCCGAATCTGATGTTCATATTTTGATTGTTAACAAAAATGAGATGATGGATCTGGGCAGGAAGTATTTATCCAAAAAAGACTCGGTCCACAATGTTCTTTCTTTTGTAACAGCGGAGGCCAAACAACCTTTTGTCGAGCCACCAGATAAGATTTTGCACTTGGGTGATATTGCTGTTTGTTATCCCATTGCCGCAGCCGATGCAAGTATAGAAGGTATTTTAGTTGAAGAAAAAGTCATTGAACTTCTAATTCACGGGGCTTATCATTTGTTAGGAAAACATCACGAGTGAGCGTTTTTATGTCGCAAGGTTTTTCAAATAGCTGCAATTGGAATTTATGACAACTTTGTATCTAAAATACCGCCCGCAAAAAATTAGCGAACTTGATTTGTCGGATGTCCGCGATCTGCTTTCAAAAATTGTTTCTTCGGGAAAGATCCCTCACGCGTTTTTATTTGAGGGTCCACGCGGGTCCGGTAAAACTTCAGCGGCTCGAATTATTGCGAAGGTTTTAAATTGTACCAATCTTTCAAAAGATGGCGAGCCGTGCAACGAGTGCGAGCAGTGTGTTTCGATTACAAAAGGAACCAACATTGATGTGATTGAAATGGACGCGGCGTCGCATAGGGGAATTGACGACATCAGACTGGTTCGCGACTCAGTAAAACTGTCTCCATCAAGTGCCAAAAAGAAGGTTTATGTTATCGACGAGGCTCACATGTTGACTACCGAAGCTTCAAATGCGCTTTTAAAGACTTTGGAAGAGCCTCCTGGCCATGTTGTCTTTATTCTGGCAACGACAAATCCGGAAAAGCTAATCGACACGATCAAGTCGCGTACGGTAAGGATAAATTTTAATAAGGCGACAGTTGCCGAAATCGTGAAGTCACTGACCAATGTTGTTACTAAAGAGAAACTTGCGTACAAAAACGAGGTGTTGGAGTTGATAGCACAAAATGTCGATGGGTCTTTCCGGGATGCCAAAAAAATTCTCGAGGAGGTTTCGATTAAAGGTCTATTGGATAACTTGGAGAAAGCGCAAAATTATCTTTTTAGTAAGTCTGATTTTAACATTGACGAGTTTTTCGAAAGAATTTATAAAAAGGATTTTCAGGGGTGTATTGAGACTTTGGATGTTGCAGAGAAGTCTGGTGTGCCTGCAAAAGTGGTCTACAAGCAGGTTGTTACAAAACTTAAAGATCTGCTTTTTTCCGTTTCCGATTTTATAAAGGATCCTTCTAACAAATTTGAAAAGCAAAGTGTACTTGCCCTTTCCGATATTTTTATAACATTTTGGGGTAAATATCAAAATGACGTTTCCGATTATATGCCGTTTTATCTTTCCGTCGCAGCATGGTGCGATTCAGAAATTGGAGGGGAAGAAGATAAAAAGGCTCCGATTAAAAAAAATGAAAGACCCCGGTCCGCTGTTGACGAGAATGCAAAGTTAAATCACGACAGTGGAAACGGCGCTGACGCTAATTATCAAACAGATGGCTTAACCCCCCCGCTAGTTAACGGAGAGAATATTTCTGAGGAAGTTTGGAAACAGGTGTTACAGGTTATCAGAGCTAAAAATGCTTCAACCGAAGCGCTTCTTAGGGCTTCGAAGCCGCTGAATTTTGATGGTAAGACATTGTCTTTGGGTGTCTTTTATAAATTTCATAAAGAAAAACTGGAATCAGTTCCTCACAACATTTGTCTTGAGGATTGTTTGCAGGATGTAACCGGAAGTACGGTTAAAGTCGAGTGTTTTTTGACTCAACCTGAGAGTGTTAACGAAACTAAATCTACTAATGGTGTACATGACGCGACAGATGGAGAAGCGAAGCAAAATGGCGCGGGTACACAGGTTCTTTTGTCGGAAACCGAGGACCCCGATCTTGCAAAGCTGGTCGATGAGGTTTTTGGTTGATGGCGGAAACGGTTTTTACTAATTGTTGTGCTTGTGATAGTCGCAATAATTGATATAATTTACTGACAATGTTTGACAAATTTAAACAGGCGCAAAACTTGATGAAGATGCGTTCCCAAGCAATGCAGCTTAAAAAAAAGCTTGAGGCAATTACTCACAGTGAAGAAAAGGATGGATGTAAAGTTGTCGTTAACGGGGCTCAGGAAGTGATAAAGTTGGAAATTGATGGTCAGGAAAGAAGAGATGTTGTTGATCTTATCAATAAAGCTTCAAAAGAGATCCAAAAAGAATCCGCAAAGAAAATGATGGAAGAGGGCGGAGGATTATCAGGACTTCTTGGGGGAATGGGCGGAATGTAACCGTCTATTGAAATTTACACTCGGATAATGCTCGTTCATTTTTATTTTTTGCTAACTGTCTTTTAGCTTGTTTTGGAATTTGCTTGCAAATTTTCGACGGTTGTGTCTGTAAGAACAGCATCTTGATCGAAGTTTGGCTGTTTGACAAGACAGACTCTGCAACTGCTTACTGGAGTATTACCCCGCGCAAGTTGTTTCTCACTTCTAATTGGAGCAAATGGATGCATGCAAAGCGGCAGGAGCATATTTTTGCCTTTAACTAGAAAAAAGCTATTTATGACATAATTGTCGAAGCCACTTGTTGGAGTACAGCATTCATGAGTACAGGAAACGCAGGACGGTCCAACTAAAGTAAACCGTCGTTCTTTCGTATCGTCTAATGGTTGGAGTTCCATCTTGTTCTGGAATATATACTAAACATGCAATAAAATCAATAAGTATGAAAATACCTAAAGCTGTAACTGATTTGATCGACTCTTTTCAAAAGCTCCCGGGAATTGGACCGAAAAGCGCACAACGGCTTGCGTTTTACCTCTTGCACGTTCCACAAACGGAACTTGATTCATTTGCAGAAAGTTTAACAAATCTTAAAAAGAATACGGTTTTATGTTCGGTTTGTAGAAACGTCACCGAGTCTGATCCTTGTCCGGTTTGTTTAGATACGCAAAGAGACATATCGCTTGTAATGGTAATTGAGCAGCCGATTGATCTATTGGCGTTCGAACGTTCCGGCAAATACCGGGGCTTGTATCATGTTCTTCATGGGGTGATAAATCCTTTGGAAAATATTGGTCCGGATGAAATTTTTATCGGTGAGCTCTTTAGCCGTCTTAAAAGTCATGATGGGGAAATTAAAGAGATTATTTTGGCAATGAACCCGACAATGGAAGGTGATGCGACAGCAATGTATATTAGCGCCAAACTCAAAACTCAAAATTCAAAACTCAAAATTAGCAGGCTTGGAATGGGAATTCCAACAGGAGCGGATTTGGAATATGCGGACGAGACGACACTCAACGAAGCAATTTTAGGAAGAAGGGAAATGCAATAGAAAAATCAAAACCCCCATTAGAAAGTTTAAAGACTTCTAACGGGGCAAGCGAAGTTCAAAATGGATATCAAACACAAACAAAAAAAAGATCATCTTGTAAACCGAGTCGTTGGGTCGGCATTTGAGGAAGTGGAAAAGTTTGGTGAAAGTGCCGCAGCACAAATTAGCGCAAATGTGGACTCCAGCCAACCGGATCCGATCGCCGAGGCGATGCAGCAAAAAACAGAAAGTGAGGAAATTGAAAAACAGAACAAAATTGATAGACAACGAAAGTTTATTCAAACACAAGAGCAGCTGAACGAGGAACTGAAAAAAGTACAGACTGAAGATCAGGAAAAAAGAAGGGTTTGGAATGAAGAGGTTGAGCGTCAGTTTAAAATTGTTGGTCCTGGTGAGAGTTTGGAAGAAAAACCTGTTATTCCTTTAACCTCAAAACCAAAGATGGGTCAGATGCGCGGAAGGCCGGGAACAGCCAAGGGCGAAACGGGACCAGAGATCAGAAAAAGTAAGCAGTAGGTTACCGCTAGAAGGAAATAGTTGAAATTGTAAAAATTATTCGTTAGAATGACGTCAAAGTTATGACAATAAATTTTTCTTGTTGTTTTTGCCCGTCGAGTTAGACCATTAGGTTTTGGTTTAACTTGACGAAATTCACCCAGCTTCCGCTGGGTTTTTTCGTTACTGAAGATGAAAAATATTTGCTCGATTTTAAAAAAAGCGGAAAATAAAAAACTATTGGTGGTTTTTCCTCATCCCGATGATGAAAGTTTTGCAACGGGTGGGCTTTTACTTAAAGCCAAGAAATTGGGATTTGAAACACACCTTTTGACTTTAACAAGAGGAGGAGCCGGACGAATTAGTATTAATCCCAAAGGTAAATCGCTTAAAGAAATTAGAAGTGAGGAGCTTTTGCAATCTACGCGAATTTTGGGTGTAGATAATTTGATCCTTACAGATTTTGATGACGGGAAATTAAAGTCAAGAAACGGTTGGTGCAAAGTTGTTGAAAAGTGTCTGTTGAAAATTAAACCGGCAGTTGTTGTGACTTATGATCCAAGTGGCGCTACGGGTCATCCGGACCACATCAAACTCTGTCTGAAAGTTAAAGAAATCGTTTCCAAATTAGACCAAAAATCAAGACCGGTTTTGGTGTGGACAACCTTCTATCCGCAAATTGCACGGCATTTTGTGCCTGGTGAAGTCCGAAACTATTTAGTTGATGCTGATTACGAACTAAAGCTGACATTGCTTGAGGTAATCACGAAATTCAGAGCAATATTGTCGCACAGAAGTCAAAGATATGAAAATCTTTTTGCGATAGTTCTTGGAATGCTAATTGTCAAAAAAGAATGGTATCATAGAGTTGAGCTGGGGCGGCAGTATCCGTACAAGTATATTGATTTTAAAATATGAAGCTTTATAACACTCTGAATCGAAAACTTGAAGAATTTGAGCCAATCAAGCCGGCGAGTGCTGGAGTTTACTCTTGTGGGCCGACGGTTTATTGGAATCAACATATTGGTAATATGTACGCCTTTGTTCAATGGGATCTACTCGTGCGCGGTTTGCGCCACCTTGGGTATCAAGTGAAATGGGTAATGAATATTACCGATGTCGGTCACATGACCGGTGACAATCTTGGGGCAGCCGATACTGGCGAGGATCGGATGGAAAAACGGGCGAAGGTCGAGGGGATTTCGGTTTGGCATATTGCTGACAAGTATACCGCGCAGTTTTTGGATAGCATTGATAAATTAAATATTAAACGACCCGATGTTTTGTGCCGAGCAACCGACAACATTGATGCGCAGATTGATCTGATCAAAAAAATTGAAGAAAAAGGTTTCGCCTATAAAACAAAGACGGGTTTGGTCTTCGATACTTCAAAATTTAAAGATTATGCCAAGTTTGCTAAATTGGACTTGAAAAAGCAGGTTAAGCGTGAGGACGTTGCCGATGATCCCGAAAAGAAAAACCCCTGGGATTTCTTTTTATGGGTGACAGGTCATCCCGAGCATATTATGAAATGGGACAGCCCTTGGGGAGCTGGTTATCCGGGTTGGCATATTGAATGTACCGCGATGTCGACAAAATTTCTTGGCAGTAATTTTGATATTCATACAGGTGGAATTGAACATATTGGAATTCATCATACTAACGAAATTGCACAGGGGTATGCTGCGTTTGGGAAAAGCACGGCCAACTTTTGGCTTCATAATGCCTGGTTGTTGGGTAAAAAAGGTGAGAAATTAAGTAAAAGTCTTGGCAATATCGTGACCGTTTCGGAGCTGGTCGAAAAGGGTTACGATCCAATGGCTTTTCGCTATTTAATTTTGAACTCACACTACCGAAAAGGTTTGAATTTTTCTTACGAGGCTTTGGATTCTGCGACGGCCGCACTTAACAATTTAAGAAGCATTATTTCGAATTTGCGGACAAATCGCGAAAGAACATCGCTTTCTGAAGGTAAGCTGGAAAAAGTCGATAAGTATACAAAAAGTTTTTCAGATGCGCTTAGCAACGATTTGAACACCCCTGAAGCTTTGGCGACTTTATGGAGTGTGGTTAAAAGCAATATCCCGGCAAACGATAAATACGAATTGGTCTTGGATTTTGACACGGTTTTGGGACTAAAACTGGCCGAGGTAACGACAGAAAAAATTGAGATTCCGCAACAGATACTGGAGTTGGCACAAAAGCGGGAGCAACTTCGAAAAGAAGGAAAGTACCAAGAAGCTGATGACATGTTTCCTGCCATGAATAAAAAACTTGCAATTATTTCAACTTCACTTGTGGCTGTTGTTGTTTTCGCTTCGGCCTTTTTTTATTTTTTTGAAAGACTTGGTAGAGTTGAAACCAAACTTTCACAATTAGCCGACTCCCCAAAACAACCGGTAATGTCTGAAAAAACCTCGAGTCAAAACAACAACCCGGATTCTTGTGGAGACGCTTGTAAAGCGGAAATTCAAAAAGAAGTTAAACAAGTAATTTCAAGTATTACACCAATAATCCAAAAGAGTGAAGTTGCGAAAACGCAAACCTCGGTTAAATCTGGGGTAACTTATATTCCGATGGGTTCAACATATGATTCAACTTCGACCGACTGGTATACGATTGATGACACGGCAACGTATATTGACCTGGTTCACGACTACGGCCAAGATGCAACTGTGTCTTGGGAAGCTTCTCTGAAAGTTGACCACGGGAACGGACAAGCGTTTGTCCGTCTTTGGGATGATACGAATAAAATTGGCGTCAATGGAAGCGAGATGGCAACGACTAATAATTCTGAATACCAGATTGTCACAACGGGTGTGATACCACTATGGAAGGGAAGAAACCTTTATAAAGTCCAGATTAAATCATTAAACTCTTTCGTTGTGAGCTATACTGGAGGTAAAATAAGAATTGCGTATTAGAGTATGAAAAAAATTACTTTGTTTGTTGCCTTTGTCTTGTATTTTGTTTTTGCGCAACAGGTTTCTGCACAAAATGCCTCGCGCGAGCAGTTCGCAAAAGTTTATAACGATTACCGTCAGAAGTATGACGAATACCTATCACTCCACGACAAATATGTACTTTCTAAAAAACAGTATGATCAGTACGGAACCTTAACCTCAAAAGAAAATTTGCAGAAGGACCTGCAACAAATGCTTGTGGCGCGAGATAATGTTCTGATTTATTACTACCGCTCCCTTATTTCAAAAATGGACGACAGCTTGGTCACAATGTCAGACCAGAACAAGAGCGACTATACATCAAGATTAAATGATGAGATTAATTGGCTAACTGACCACAGAAACCAATATTACGAGGATGACGTCCTTACCGAATTATCGGCAAAATCCAAAGAGGTTGAGGATCGGGTCAATGCTTTTCAAAAAGGTTTGTATGAGAATTTGTATTACATCGCGCGGGGAAAGTTTGATACTTATGAATTAAGATATGGTGGGCTATACAACGATCTTAACGTTCTGACAGAGAAAATAAAAAATGAAAACAGAGAGGCCTACAAGCTTAGCAATCAAAAAATCAGTACGATTGACCGCTGGTTTTCGGAAATTGGGTTGAAAGCGGAAGAATTGAATAAACTACTCGGCCAGGGTGATATGCAAATTGCTAAGGCGCAAGGAAAGTACAGCTTAAACGTTTACAACGGGTCAGTTTCAATTTTGAACAAGGTAATGGCAGTTTTTATTGACAGGATTATAAAAACAAAAGAAATTATCAATGAGATAAAAGTTTCCGAAAACTAAGATGTATGGTTGAAGTTAAACAAGAAGTTAAAAATAACGTTCCCGTTCCTCCAGAAATACCGAAGGAGTCTGATCCGAAACTTTCTGTTGCAGTTAAAGGTTTGGTCAATGAAGGAGTTTCGTTTGTTGTAAACGGGCCGAAGAAAAATGACAATCCAGCTGGCGAAAAAGTTTCCGGAACAAAGCCGCCTGCCTTTGAAGGCCAACAAACAGAGAAGTTATTTGACATTCGCGATCTGACCACGAACCTGACACCAAAAAAAGTTGCCGGACTTGTCGGCGTTTTGGTTATGGTTGTTGTTATCGGAGCAGCGCTTTACGTTAAATTTATCCGAAAGGCACCGGTTAGAACGATTAATGTTTTAGTTGCACCGCCAACCCCGTCGTATTCTCCGTATCAAAAATATAAACCGTCAATATATGCGGAAGATCCAAATTTCAAAAAGATAGATGAGGGGATCAGTGTTTTACAAAACGAAGTTAACAACTCAACGCTCGACGATAAAACGCTGCTTCCCCCAAATTTGGACTTCAGCGTCAATTTTAAATGACATCCTCCCCGCCTTTAAAGGCGGGGTATCCCCAAGAAGGATGACATATAAGCAAAGCTTAAGATTTTATCAAAAGCAAAGCTTAAGCAAAGCTTAAGATTTTATCAAAAGCAAAGCTTAACTCTGTTTGCACATTTTCAGAGTTCAATCCTGCCCGCTAGCTTGCGCAAGCTAAGCAGGCGGGTCATCCCCACCCTGAAGGGTGGGGTTTTCTTGAACGCTGTTATAACCATTAACTGACAATTTTTTTACTCACGTTTTACCTGCAGCTCCCAGAAATGAGAGTAGAGACTTTTGTCTCGAAGTAAAAGCTCCTGGTGCGACCCTTCCTCAACGATTCTACCTCTTTCTAAAACGACTATTTTGTCGGCTCTCTGAATTGTTGAGAGGCGGTGCGCAATGATAATTACAGTTTTTCCGTTTGATGCTTTCCAAAAAGCTTCCTGAATCAACTTTTCCGATTCAGAATCAAGCTGTGATGTTGCTTCGTCAAAGATAATTATTTTGGGGTCGGAGAGAATCATTCTGGCGATCGCCAATCTTTGTTTTTGTCCACCCGAAAGTTTTATACCGCGTTCTCCGACTTGTGTTTCGTATTTTTCCGGAAGACTTTCAATAAAATCGTAAATGTTAGCCATTTTTGAAGCTGCGGTTATTTCTGCTTTTGTAGCCTTTGGTTTTCCGTATTTTATGTTGTATAAAATTGTGCTGTTAAAAAGGATCGGCTCCTGCGGTACAACTCCGAATAAACTTCGGAGATACGTTTTTGTCATCTTCTTAAGATTTAGTCCGTCGATGATGATATTTCCTGAATCAGGATCAAAAAAACGAAGCAGTAACTTTATAAACGATGTTTTACCCGCTCCGGACCGTCCAACCAAGGCAATTGATTGTCCCTGACGGATTTTCAATTTAATATTTTTCAGGGCTTTGTTTGAATGTTTGTCATAGGCAAAATTAACGTTTTTAAATTCAATTTCTCCCTTAACACTTTTTATAACTTTTGGATTTTCCGGGTCTGTAATCTGAACTTTATTATCCAAAATGCTGAAATACTTATGAATGTCAGCATAGCTTTTTGCGATGTCTCGGAGTCCGAAAACAAGATCAAATAAGTGTGAATAGAAACTTTGTAAAAAACTTGTAACAAGAACGAAATCACCGATTGTAAATGTTTTATTCATCGTCATTTTGAGCGAGTAAACTAAGATTAAGAAGATACTTGCGTTCATTACGATTCCCATCGCAAGATCAAAACCTCTCCAGGTGTAGATGTATTTCCAGACAGCTTTTCTCCAGAACGATTGAATGTTTTCCAGCCTGTTTTGTTCCCATTTTTCCTTTGAAAAAAGTTTTACGGTTTCGAAGTTGATCATGTTATCAACAATAACGCCTGAAATATCGTCTTCGTATTCGTTGACTTTTTTTCGGGCCCTTATGTTGTATTTCACAAACACTGCGGTTATGGTTGAAGTCAAAGCGAAGGTGACAAGAATCATTAAGAATATCTGAGTGTTCAGATTCTTAAAAAAGTAGAGGAGTACAATGAATCGGACTAATACATCAACAATTCGGAAGTGTATTGCAAAATAAAAATTCCAAAACGCGCCGTCACCCCTTTTAAAAGCACTGATTAAAGATCCGGATGATTTTGAGCTATGGAATGCAAAATCAAGTTTATGAACATGGGAGAATATTGAAGACATAGTTTCCGCTCCCGCATCAACAGATAATATGTCTCCGACCTGCATCTTTACAATATCAATGATCGTAGCAATGATCCTGATTGCAAGGTAGGTAATAAGAATTCTCATGATGAGATTGGTGTCATATGAGGGGATAGCATCAACAAATAACTTGTAAAAATACGGAGAAAAACTTTCGATGGCGGGAGAAACAAATATTAAACCTATAAAAAAGATAGCCCAAGCTCTCTTTTTGAAAAAGAATTTATAAAATGTTTTTAATATTTTTCCCATAGCAATTTCTGACGAAATCGATGTATAAATTTTTTAAATTTCTATAGCAATTTCAAGGAAACCGTCGAGTCTGACTCGACGGAGAAATTGAACTTGATATGTCATCCTCCCTCAAGGGAAACCACGGACTTAAGTCTGTGGAGGATATCATATTTTTTAGACATAAAAACCACAGGGTTATATCAAGCGGTGATTTATTTTATCATGAAGTTGGCAAAGACCCAAGTCTCAGCTAAACGTATAGCAAACCAATGAAAAACTTGTTTATATCAATAAAATAAATTCGCTTAGCTGAATTTAAGAGTAAATATTAATTAACCCGTGGATTACTTTTCTGAGGAACCAAAGCGACAAACGCAAGTGTCCCAAGAATTGCAAATACAGTTCCGAAAACAAAGACTGACGGATGCCCAACGCGGTCCCAAAGCTCGCCAGCGACAATACTTGCGATAAGTCCTGTAAGACCGATGGTTGCTGAATACCATCCAATACCGCTTGCTCTTAGATCTGGCGAAACAAAGTCGGTTGCAAATGCCTTTCCGACAGACCGAAATATTCCCTGGTAAATGCCATAGAGGATAAATAAAAATCCGATCAGGAAAACATTTTTGCTGACAGAAAAACCCAAGTAGCTTGCAATAAAGATTAAGAATGAAAAAAGAAGGATTTTTTTACGTCCGAATTTGTCTGACAAATAGCCTGATGGGTATGACACCAGAGCTGCAACCAGATTGAAAAAGGCATAAATAATTATTGTTGTTTCAAGGCTTACACCGATGTCTTTTGTCTGCAAAATTAAAAATGCGTTGCTGGAGTTTCCCAGCCCGAAAATTGCGGTTACGGCGATATATTTCCAAAAATTATTGCTGAAGTTTTTAGGTGACAACTTCAGTTCGGTTTTCTTCTTTTCCACTACAGCTTTTTCTTTTACCAAAAGTATCATGACAACAGATAAAAGTCCCGGGACGAATGCAACGTAAAAAATCTGACGGATTTGCAGGTTAAATGAATAGAGAAGAATTACTCCCAATATCGGTCCCAAAAAAGCGCCTAAATTGTCTCCGATGCCTTCAATCCCGAAAGCTTTGCCTCTGTTTTCCTCGCCGGCAGATGCAGCAATTAATGCGTCGCGCGGAGCGGAACGTGTTCCGGCGCCGACGCGGTCTAAAAACCTGGCTCCCAAAACCTGCTGCCAAACTGTTGAAAGTCCGATGAATGGTTTACTTAAAGCGCTTAAAGAATAACCGATGATAGCCACAGGTTTTCTTTTATTTAATTTATCAGAAATTGTTCCCGAAAATCCCTGGATAATGTTTTGCGAAGCTTGTGCAACTCCGTCAATAAAACCGACAATGCTTCCGCTGCCCTTTAAAACCTGCGTCAGAAAAATAGGAAGTACCGGATACAAAATTTCGTAGGAAATATCGGAAAAAAGTGAAGTTAAGGCAAGATAATAGCTGTCTTTGGTGAGCCCTGAAAAATAACTTCTAAATTTCACCTTGGTCATTGAAATAATTATATACAGGAATGATGTTTAGTTAAACTGAGGTCATCTATTTTTTGAAATTGAAAATTGAGTTTCTAAGTTAAAGAAGTTTTTTCAGTTTGAATGGTGAAACATTTGGGGCTGAACGCACCGTTTTAATTTTGACACCGATAAAATCAAACATCGGAAAAACTCGTCGGATTTCGTTTTGGAATTTTTCAGCCAAATTTGCCGAATATTGCGAATAACTACGTTCGGTATTTGCGCAAACTCGATTTTCGTATTCCTTAACAACCTCAAGCACTTTTTCGCCGATTTGGTTTAATTGTGCTTGATACTTAACGTCGTCCCGGGCGTATTTATCGTGGACAGTCCGAAATTGTTCAAACAAAGACTCGTTTTCATCGAGCATTTTTTTGACGTATTCTTTGTATCTGACCATCTTTAAGGATAATTTTACATAATTGTTATTTATTTCCAATATCTAAACTCACAAAAACATCTGGACGTGGTTGGCACGTCTATGTACACTTAAAGACAGCTGCCCTATGAGTATCAACTCTTTGTTTTTAGATGAGTCCGCCTTCAATAGAAAGTTTTTAAAATTTTACGTTGATAATATCACCGACGTTGTTGTTGTGTTGGATCCCAAGTTAAACATTGTTTTTGTCAACGCCTCGTTTTGTAATCTAGCAAGTAGCGATGTGAATTCGATTACAAAAAAAAGTTTTAAGATTTTTCTCAACCAGCAAAATTTCGAAAAGCTCTCGTTAATTGGAAAGCCGCAGGCGGGTGAATCGTTTAAAATTGACCTGGTTATGAAGGCGCAAAATGGCGCCGAAAAATATCTCAATCTGAAGCTTTTTAGCTATCAGGACAAAATTGTTTTGATTGGTCGAGATTACACCGAAGAAAAAATTAAAAAGTCGGAAAAGAATGAAGAAATCAGAAAACTTGAAGAAGATAGGATTCGTTCAAAGGAGATTTTACAAAGTATTGGCGATGGAGTGATTAGTGTCAACGATAAAGGTGAAGTGATTTACGTTAACCAGCAGGCAGTGAACATTTTGGGCTTTAGCGAAGAGGAATTGATGGGTGATTTTTTATGGAAAAAAATCACCATGATTGGAAAGAACAACCAGGAGATGGATATTAGCGAAAGGCCGATCAGACTAGCACTCTTTTCCAAAAGAAGAATTTATGAGAATTCTAATTTGTACAAAAGCAAGGGCGGGAGATTAATTCCGGTTTCTATCACGGCCACACCGCTTATTGCCCATGACCTGGTTGTCGGAGGTGTTAATGTTTTTCGTGACATTACCAAGGAAAAAGAGGTTGATAAAATGAAGACGGAATTTATTTCTTTGGCGTCACATCAGCTTCGAACCCCACTTTCGGCGACGAAGTGGTTTGCGGAACTTTTACTCGATGATCAACAATCGTTAACCAAAGAACAAGTAGATCTGATTAACAACATTTACAAATCAAACCAAAGGATGATTGATTTGGTTAATTCGCTTTTGAATATTTCCCGGATCGAATCTGGAAGAATTATTATTGACCCCAAACCAACCGATTTAAGGAAGCTGGTTGAAGATGTGGTTTTTGAGTTGACACCGAAAATAAAAGAGAAGGGTCACAGTGTTGTGATATCAATCCACGAAGATTTGCCTCTGATTAACGTCGACCCAAGATTAATCAGAAATGTTTATATGAACCTCTTAACTAACTCAATAAAATACACAAAAAACAATGGAGAAATTATGGTGATGATTTCCAAAAGGGCAGATGAGATTGTTTCTCAAGTGTCTGATAATGGACTTGGGATACCTGAAGATCAAAAAGAGAGAATTTTCGAGAAGTTTTTCAGAAGCAGTAATATTATAAAAATAGAAACAGACGGAACCGGACTTGGACTATATTTGGCAAAAGCGATCGTTGAGTCTTCCGGCGGAAAGATCTGGTTTGATAGCGATGTTCAAAAGGGCACGGTATTTTGGTTTACACTGCCTGCTACCGGGACTCCCGCAAAGGTAGGCGAAGTGTCGATCAGCTAGTGCCGTTTGATTTTTTTATTTGAATTTATCTGCGAAAACCACGGACTTAAGTCCGTGGATGAAGCAAGAATCCAATCTTGTAGACAAAATACCATGGGCTTTAGCCCGTGGTAGTTTGCGCAAGCTAGCGGGCAGGATTGAACTCTGAAAATGTGCAAACAGAGTTAAGCTTTGCTTTTGATAAAATCTTAAGCTTTGCTTATATGTCATCCTCCTTGGGGAAACCCCGCCTTTTAAGGCGGGGAGGATGTCATTTTCACTTTTCGTAATACCACGCACAAATGCGTGGTTCTCTTGAACTTATGATAAAATAAACTCATGAGCCAATTGAACAATTTAATCATGGTTATCGAAGATGAGGCTCTGCTTCTACAGGCTATTGGAAAAAAGCTTCAGCGGGAAGGGTTTGAAGTTCTTTTGTGTACTAAGGTGAGTCAAGCTGTTGATTATTTGAAAACGATGGGGGATTTGCCGGATTTAATATGGCTAGATTATTATTTAACCGACACGACAGGTTTGGCTTTTATGGATATTATCAACCAGAATGAAAAATGGAAAAATATTCCCGTGATTGTTGTCTCTAATTCCGCGAGCGATCAAAAAGTACAAGCCCTGCTTAAGAGGGGTGTTAAAAGACACATCCTCAAAGCCGATTACCGATTGGATGAAATTACAAAAATAATAAAATCGTATTTGGTTGCCCCGCAAGAAAGCGCGGCGAAAACTTAAGGTGTCGTATTTTAAATTAATCGTAAATGTCTTTGACTAGAAAACTAAGATGAACAAAAAAATATTAATCGTTGAAGATGAACAAATGATTTTGTCGGTACTGACAAAAAAGCTTCAAGATAGCGGTTACGATGTTGTATCTGCAACCGATGGAGAATCCGGGCTGGATCTGGCGCTTAAGGACAATTTTGATCTGATACTTTTGGATATCATCTTACCAAAGATGGATGGAATTACACTTTTGGAAAAGTATAATTTGGCCGAGGGGACTAAGGCTCCTGTAATAATACTTTCTAACTTGGATGACGCGGAAAAGATCCACGAAAGCAAAGAACGGGGAGCTTATGACTATTTGGTGAAAACTAACTGGAGTTTGGATGATGTAATCCAGAAGATAAAAGAAACGATAGGAATGTAGTTTTGCCTATCGTTTGATAGCAAAATTTACACAGGTTTTGTATGACTAAAATTCTTGTTGCTGAAGACGATAAATTACTTGCAAACGCTTATAAAGTAAAGCTGACGCGTGAAGGTTATGAAGTCCTAAGTGTTGCCGATGGTGATGAACTTGTTGCAAACATCGAGAAGTTTGATCCCGACATTATAGTTTTGGATTTGATCATGCCCAAAACCGATGGCTTTATGATCCTCGATTATTTGAAGAAAAGCGAACGCTGGAAAAATGTTCCCGTTCTTGTTTCGTCCAATTTAAGCCAAAGCGAAGACATAGTCAGAGTTACAAAACTTGGTGCCGATGATTACATTGTAAAAACAGATCTTTCAATGAAAGTTTTAGGTGAAAAAATCAAAGCACTTCTTTTAAAGAAAAACGCGCAAGGTAAATGACTTCTTGGAAAAAGGTACGCTTCTTGCTACTATTGATGTAGGTATGAAACTAAGTCCAGGAAAGTTAAAACAGTCTTTACTCGAACTTGATATCGCGACCCCAGAGATACTTGAGGACCTTTACAAAAGAAGTCTCAATAATAACATCGATTTTGTCAAAACTTTAGTTGGTGAAAATGTTATTTCTGAAGATAATCTTGGAAAAATTATTGCTGATAACTTGTCAGTTCCTTTTGTTAAACTTAGCCAGCAAGTTATTTCCCCAGAGGTTTTGAATGTCATTCCAGAAGTCGTTGCAAAGAAAAATAACATAGTTGCGTTTAAAAAAGATAAGTTTGGACTTCATCTTGCTACAAGTAGTTATGATAACGACCAGATTGTCTCTTTTGTTGAAAAAAAGGTTGGTATTCCGGTGGTGATATATTATGCAGGTGAAAACGACGTCAAAGATGCTTTGAATAATTATGAAAAGGATATTAAGACTGCATACCATACAATTCTTGACGACAGCGTAAATAGTGCTTCGAAAAAGACGAAAGATGACCTTTCGATTATAAAAATTGTCGAAACGACAATCTCGTATGCTTACAAAAACAAAGCGTCTGATATTCATATTGAACCGTATGAAGATAAATCTTTAATCCGATTTCGTATTGATGGAATTTTGCACGATATCATGGAGCTTCCGAAGGATGTCCATAACCAGGTTGTAACGAGGGTCAAAGTATTGGCAAAATTACGGACGGACGAACACCAAGCTCCACAGGATGGAAAGATTTCTTTTAAGACGGAAAGTGAGAATATTGACATCCGTGTTTCGATAGTCCCGACAACGCACGGGGAGAAAATCGTTATGCGGCTTTTATCAGAAAAATCTCGACAATATTCGCTTTCCGATTTGGGTTTTTCCGAGAAAGATTTGGAAAAACTCACCAGCGCGTACAAAAAACCTCACGGAATGATTTTGTCAACGGGGCCAACCGGTTCAGGAAAAACAACAACACTGTACGCAATACTGAAAATCCTCAACCGAAGAGAAGTCAATATTATGACGATTGAGGACCCTGTCGAGTACGAAATTGAAGGCATCAGTCAAATTCAGGTCAATGAAAAAACCGGTTTAACATTTGCTAACGGACTGCGTTCCCTTGTTCGGCAAGACCCTGACATTATGTTGGTTGGAGAAATAAGAGACGAAGAGACGGCGGGGATTTCTGTTAATGCGGCAATGACGGGACATTTGGTTCTTTCCACACTTCATACAAATGATGCTGCAACTTCAATCCCCAGACTTTTGGATTTGGGTGTCGAGCCGTTTCTGGTTAGTTCAACGGTTAATGTAATTATTGGTCAAAGGCTGGTCAGAAGAATTTGCGCAAAGTGTAGAATTTCTGAGGAGTTTGATAATGAGAGTGTGGGCGCCGATGGAGATTCGCAACATGGCAATAATTTAAAGTTGATCCTAAAAGATCAATTCAAAAACGGCAAGTTACGTGTATACAAAGGCAAAGGTTGTGATATTTGTCACCAAACTGGATATTTGGGTAGAGTTGGAATCTTTGAAGTTTTATTGGTTGGCGAGGAGATTAAACAGGCCATTGTTGACAAAAAGGATGCATCGGTTATCCAAAGCATCGCTGTTAAAAACGGAATGACGACAATGTTTCAAGACGGTATTAAAAAAATGTTACAGGGGGTTACAACTTTAGACGAAATATTAAGAGTGACAAAAGAATAAGCTATGAAAAAGTCTGCCATAAATAAAAAGGCATCAATTCCTTTTCAGGAAAAAATCCTTTTTACAAAACATCTTTCGACAATGTACAAGGCTGGAATTCCGCTTCCGGAAATTATCCAGACTTTGATGGCGCAAACAAAAAACTCCACCTTTAAAAAAGTCCTCCGCCACGTTTTAGCGGAAATTGAGAACGGACAATCGCTTTCAAGTGCGCTTTCAGTTTACCCGAGAATTTTTGATCAGTTCTATATAAGTTTGATTCAGATTTCGGAAGAATCTGGGACACTGGAAGATAATCTGGATTTCTTGGCGGCACAGCTTTCCAAAGATAATTCATTGAGAAAAAAGGTAAAGGCAGCTCTTTTATATCCGGCAATAATTATGACTGCGATGCTCGTTTTGGGAACTTTTTTAAGTATTTTTATTCTTCCCCGGCTGGTTGAATTTTTTGAATCTTTTGATGTCGAACTCCCGGTGACAACGCGAATTCTACTTTTTATTGCCAGGGTTATGCAGAAAGATGGGGTTGTAATTTTCGCCTCCATCTTTGTGCTTATTTTGATTTTTAGGTTTGTAACGCAAAAGACTAAATTTAAATATACCTGGCACATTATACTTTTGAAGCTTCCAATTGTTGGACAATTGGTTTCTTACTCGCAGTCCGCGCGCTTTACGAGGAATTTTGGGACCTTGATAAAAAGCGGCGTCCCTATTGTCAAAAGTTTGGGGGTGACGTCAGAAACACTTTCAAACCTGAAATTTCAAAGAGATTTAGACGAGATTGCCCAGACTTTAAGTAAGGGAAAATATATAGGAACGAGCATGGAAAATAAAAAATATTGGGAGTTCCCGGTAATTGTTTCAAAGATGATCTCGGTTGGGGAAAAATCTGGGAAGCTGGATGAAGTTTTGCTGTACCTGAGTAGCTTTTACGATGATGAAATTGACGATCTAAGTAAAAATCTAGCAACAATTCTGGAGCCGATTTTACTGGTTGTTATGGGAATTGCAGTTGGTTTTGTGGCGATATCAATTATTACACCGATCTACGAGCTGACGGGGTCGATAGGGCAATAAGAGAGCGGGTGTTACCTGATTTTAAAGAATGTGAGTCTATGTGTTATGAACAACATACGAAAAACCAAAAATGGATTTTCACTAATTGAGCTACTTCTGGTTGTTGCGATTATCACGATCATTGCAGCCTCATCGGCACCATTTATCTCAAGATTTTTGACAGCGAATAATTTGGAAGTCGCAGCTAATAAAGTTGTTTCCACTGTTCGTAAGAGTCAGGCTTATGCAATGGCCAGTAAAGGCAGTGCAACATGGGGTTTTTGTAAAATGGGAAATAACATTCGTCTATACAGCGGCTCGTGTTCAACTCCGACGCATCACGAAGATTTTGATGTTTCGAAAGTCACTGTGTCAGGACTCTCCGATATAAGCTTTTCGGGTATTCCTGGGAAGAGGGGAGAGCCGTCACAAGCTTTGACGATTACAATTTCCAACGATGTTGGAGTAAAAACGGTGTCGATCAACAATGCCGGTGGAATGACGATAAATTAATTTTGCTTCCCAAAAAGTATTCTAAAAATGAAAAGAAACAGGTCATTCAGCCTTGTCGAAGTTATTTTAGCAATTGCCATTTTTGTTATTCTGGCAGTTTCTGGGATGACTTTGGTGCTACACAGTTTTTCGGTTAACAAACTTGGCGAAGAGCAAACAAATGCCGGTCTTTATGCGCAGGAAGGAATTGAAGGCGTGAGGTCGATAAAAGACCAGTACTGGTCAAATTTAGTTGCAGACGCAGAGACAAAGGGACTATGGTATTCAAACGGTTATTGGGAATTTAACGGAACCAATGACACTAAAGACAAATACACGCGGATAATTCTTGTTTCGGCTGTAAATCGTGACGGAAACGGAAACATTGTTGAAAGTGGGGGAACCCTTGACGCAAATACAATGAAGGTTACATCAACTGTGAACTGGAATTTTTCGACGGCGCGAAACAATTCGATTACACATATAACTTATTTGACGAATTTCAGAAAACCAATAGTTGAGGATGCGTTGGTAATATATGGCGACGCTTCGAATACGCCAAAATATCGCCTGTTTAATTCTTACTCTAACAGTTTTGGAGCGCAATTAAATACTGTTTCGGGTAGCTCTGGACAATATTTTTCCGTACGAACTTCACCGCGGAAAATTGAGGCAATAGCAGGTTATGTTTCTTCGTCTGGGGTGTTACAAGTCATGTGTTTTAACGGTCTTTCCTGGACAAATGAGTGGAGTGTTTCCGTTGGCGGGGGAGGAACGACTAAGAGGTTTGATATTGCCTATGAAACAAGTTCCGGCGATGTAGTGGTTGTTTATTCGCAAAATACAACTTCTGCCAACGCGCTTGTATATCGGACAAAGGCTGGCTCGAGTGGTTGCGGACTCGTAAATTGGACATCTGCTGTTAATTTTGCAACGAATCCTTCGGCAACAACGGGGACTGTTCAATGGGTGAGCCTTGCTCGTGACCCGAGAACCGCCTCGAATAATATCACGGCGATATGGGCAGACGACAGTTCAGATTTAGGGGTAAACAATTGGTCGGGTTCAACTTGGGCCACCGGGACGGGAACATATAAAGCGCTTGAGACAGATCTTGAGAGAGTCAATACATCACAAGATGTTGACAATTTTGGTGTAGTTTATGAATCGGTCAGTGGAAACGCCATGGTTGTTTGGGGAAACGCAAGTGGAGCAAACGGAGTAAACGGTGCCAGATATTCTCGATGTACGGGTGGAGTTTATACTTGTAGCTGGAGCACTGCTTCCCCCATCCCGACAGTGAATGATGATGTTCACAATATTGACGTCTCGGCAAATCCCAATACTAACCAAATCGCTTATGCCGCGATTGGAGATGCCGGAAATGATTTAACTGCAGGATATTGGTCCGGCTCTGCCTGGACTGGATACCGTAACTTAGATGCGAGTGCTGAAAGCCCGTTTCCTGGGTCAAAGTTGGTTTCAACGGCTTGGCTTATCAATGGTTTGACCACACGTTGGGTATTAAGTTATGATGACGCGACAGGTCAAAACCTAAGTTGGTTTGCGGCCACTCCCGGTTCAGTTCCGGTTATGCAGGCAGATTTTGATGTAGTACCAAATGTCGGTGATATCCGCGAGCGCTATGATAGCGACTTCAATCCGGTGGCTAAAAATGAGGCGATGGTAGTTTTTACGAACGCTTCCCGCTTGCTCTTTGCAAAACGGATTTTGATGGACACGTCTGGTAATTTCACTTGGAATAATTCCGACGGGAGTGCAGCTCTAGGTACAACTGCGATAATCCCGCAGCAAGGTTTTGCTTTTGCATACTGGAGAAATCCATGAAAAAAAAATCAAAAATCAAAAATCTCTCCGAGCCAAAGGTTCTTCCGAGCCAGTGGCAAAAATCAAAATTGAAGAGAGGTTTTACTCTTATCGAAATGATTTTATACATCGCAATTGTGAGTATTTTTCTAACCGGTTTGGTTTATTTTACATGGGATTTGATTTACGGGAGGTTGAAATCATATATCCAACAAGAGGTAAACCAAAATATCAGGTTTGCTTCGGCGAGGATTATTTATGAAATAAGAAATGCGAAATCGGTAAACAGCCCAACAAGCGGTTCTTCGGAGACATTATCGCTTACAATGTCTGACGTAAATAGAAATCCGACAATTATCGATGTTGCAAATGGAAGATTGAGGATCGGTTACGGAAGCTCGGGAACCTGTCCGACTTCAAACCCCTGTTATTTGACAAGTAACAAAGTCAGTCTATCAGAGTTGAGTTTTTCCAATCTTACGAAAGATGGTTCCAAAAATATTAAATTTACGCTTACTGTTTCAAGCTTTGGGGATAGGGAGGAGCTTAACAAATCTGAAACTTTTGAGTCGGCTGTAGAATTGAGGCCGGATTAGAAAATTATGTTGGGAAAGACCGATAAGCAAAAAGAAAATGGTTATATTGCCCTTTCGACAGTGCTTATTGTTTTGGCGCTCGTTTTGTTAATTGGTGTATCAACAGCATTGTTGTCGGTCAACGATCTCCAGTCGGCCATTTCTGGCAAGATGGCCAATAGTAGCACAGACGTTGTTGAGGCTTGCGTGGAAGATGTTTTGATGAAACTGAGTAAGAACAACAACATTTCTGCAGGGGTGGTGTCTTTACTAGATAATACCTGCAGTGTTACGCTTAATTCACACATTGGAAACGTTTGGGACTTTACGGTCAGTGCGGATGTTGAAGGTTATTACAAGGCAGTTCGCATCAATGTAACGAGGGATGTGACGATTGTAGTCAATAATTGGAATGATGTTTGAAATGATTTGATCTATGATGACGGTTATTTATATATCTAAAGACAAGTTGACCGGGGTGAAAGTGGATGGAGGGAAACAAGCGCTTTATGACAGAATTGAACTCGGTTGGGATACAAACACTTTTGATATCTGCCTGAGTAAAATTGTTGAAAAGCTACAATCGCAAAAAATGCGTGTTCTTTTGGATAATTCGCTTTCGTACACGCTGCGTTTGAGTATTCCCCCCGGCCTAAATGAAACGGATGAGAGAAGATTGATAGCCGAAAAAATACGGGAAAAGATTCCGGAAGTATTGCGTGATGAAGATTGGGATTTCAGGGAAATACAGTTTAACCTGACTGGTAAAAGTAAACCCATTGATGGAAAGGAGAGAGAGATAATTGTGTTCTCTCCGGTTAAATATGTCACGGAGTTGTTAAGAAAATCGAAAATCAATTTAAACCTCGACATTGAGGCAATTGAACCTGTAGAGATAGCGCAAACAAGAAACGCAAACCCGATAATAGGAATAGCCCTGAAGGATGACATGAAGGGAAAAGATAAAGATGTCTTAAACATAAATTTGAGTGAAAGCAAAAAAGAGGAAGATTTTAAGGATGTTATAAACACTAAGGCGCCTGTGGAGCCGGCCACGAGTGGTGAGGCATATTCACAAGGATCAAAAGAGATGGCTGAAGTTGAAGATAATGAAGCACCGAGTGTGAAAAAAGTTATTTTGACAGCGTTTTTGATTTTGTTGATCGCTTCCTTTTTGTCAATTTTTGGATATATGGTTTACAGGAATTTCTTCGCGCCCAAGTCCGAAAAAACGGATGCAACTTCAGAGGTTAGTCCAACAGAAACTATAGAACCAACGATAACCCAGCAGTCAACTCCGGAAGTATTGGATTTAACAACGTATAAAATTAATATCAAAAATGGAAGCGGAGTTGCCGGTGAGGCGCAAAATGTGGTCGCCATTTTGGAAAGTGAGGGGTTTACGCAGTTTGATACAGGAAACGCTGATTCGTACAATTACGGGGACACTCAGGTTATAACAAAAACCGATTTCCCCGGTTTGCTGATAGAGCAAATTGTTGGTGCTTTAAGTGACGATTACAACGTCTCTTCACCAAGCTCAACGCTTTCTGGTTCTGACTACGATGTTGAGATTATTGTTGGAGCAAGGAGTGAGCAGTCAGCTTCCGATGCCCGTTGACAATCCTAGACATTTTATGTGTATACTGAATATATGAGTAATGGATAGTTGCGGTGAGATATCGTATTTAAAGTACTTGTTTCACTGCGAGGTCCCATGAGATACATAAAGTGATATCTCATTGGGGGAGGAGGTGAAATGTAAATGAATCTGCCTAAAATTAAACACGGCTTCACATTAATCGAAATTTTACTTGTAGTTGCTATTCTTTCGATTCTTTTGGTAGTAGTTTTTGCAGCTCTTAACCCGGCACAAAGATTAATTGACACGAGAAACGCAAGAAGATGGAATGATGTTAACCAAGTTCTTACAGCGATGCATGAGTGTATTGTCGATAACGATCTTGCAACTTGTGGCTTGACTGATAACGGGAATACTTATCAGTTGGGAACTTGTACGGGAACAGGAGCGACTTTGTGTACTGGTGCTCAAGCAGACTGTCTAGATTTGTCGACAGAACTTGCGAATTACATTAAATCAGTACCTTTGGATCCGTCGGACGGCGCGGCTGCAACCACAGGATACGCGGTTACAGTTGATAACGGTATTGTCACAATTGACTCCTGCAGTGCCGAAGGAACAACGGTCTCTGTTTCAAGATAAAACGTTTTAGGTTACGCATGTCAAAGATGGTAGAAGGCTCGGATGTTTCAAGATGTTCGTGCTTTCTGCTGTCTTTTTTGTCCTCAATAATTCACTAATCGCTTATCATAAAAGGAGACTGTTTTTAATTATCACGGTAAGATGCTTCTCCCTTTTTCGTAGCCTGATTATATAATTAAGCCAGATACTTTGATGAAACGGATAATAAATGTTGATGAGAGGTTGTTTTTCTTGATTTTTTTTACACTTGCAATTTTTTTGCGTCTTATCTTTTTGAACGTTCTTCCTCCCGCTCTTGCAAATGACGAGGCAAATGTTATTCTCAACGCTCAGTCCTTAATCAATACAGGTAAAAACATCCCAGGGGTTGTAACTGGAGTTTTTGGGCTGCACTCTGGTGAAACAGGTGGTGGTATTCACAGTGAATTTAGTTCATATTTTTTGGCACTGATTTATTTGATAAGCGGATTCTCACAAACAACCGCACGTTTACCGTTTGTTGTTGCGGGCGTTGGGGTAGTCGTTTTTCTATACCTGATTGCCGACGAGCTTTTTGGTAAGAAGATTTCCAAAATTGTTTTAGTTTTGGCTGTCGTTAATCCTTGGATGGTCCAATTTTCGCGTTCAGGTTACGAAGCGATCATCGCCGCTTTTTTTTATTTAATTTCGATCTATCTTTTTCTTAAAAACCGCGGTTGGAAAATTTTCTATTCTCTGCCATTTTTACTTTTTGGTTTTTTTAGTTATTTTTCTGCAAAAACGTTGCTTTTACCAATCACGTTTTCATTTTTGGTTTTTGCTCTGATTACTAAAAACAAAGAAAATGTAAAGCCGGTTATTTCTCTAAACATTCTGACTGCCGTCTTTTTGTTTTTATATTTTTTGGCGCTTTCTAAATCTCCGGCCGGTGCGCGAATTGCAGAGTTTTCCCCCGAGAATTTTTCCAATCAGGTAAATTATGCAAGAACACACAGCGTTGATTTTCCACTTGCACAATTTATTGAAAATAAAGCAGTTGAGAATTTGATCTATCGGATTAAAGCCACATTGGGTGGTGCCTCTTTGTCATTTTTATTTGTTGACGGTGTTCCCGAAAGTAGCGGTCACTTACAAATTCCGCAACAAGGCCCGATGTATTTAATTGATTTATTTTTTGTTTTTGTGGGATTTATCTTTCTTGCACGAAGAGATTTGAAAAAACTTACATTTTTGTTGTTACTCGTAGCTGCCAGTTTTTTACCCAATTTTTTTGATATTGCAAACTCAACTTATTCTATGCGGCCTGTGCTTTTGATTCCGATGTTGATCTTGTTTTCGGCGTATGGAATTGTTTCGTTACTTGAAATTATTAAAAACAAAAAGTTCCGGGTGTTGGCAGTTTTGGCAACCGCTTTTATTTATCTATTTTTCTTTACGCGATTTATTTTTCAATATTATTACCGCTTGCCGATTGAGGAAAACGATACCTTCTTTTTCCAGGATAAAATTGCCACAAACTATATTCGGGCATTAGAAAGGGTGGAGCCGAGTGTAAAAGTCGTCTGGGTGACGCCTTCGCCAAAATTTACATTTTATCGTTTTATTTTCTTTGGTGATTACTATAAAAACTCGTTCGATATCAAAAAGATTAACTTGCGGCTTGCGTCGCAAGATTATTCATTTGGAAATGTCTTATTTCAGTCGGAATGTCCAAAGGAGTTTTCTAAAGACAGTTTATATCTTGTTGATGCCACGATGAAGTGTAGATTGGCCGATCCTTCTGCGATTGTTGCAAACATAAATGATGCGGGTGTTAAATACCAGCTTAGTCGCGACCCTTTGTGTGCAGGCTTTGGACACCGCAGATACCCCCTGATTAAGGAGTTTAATTTGCTCCGGGTTGAGAGTTTATCGATTAAAGATTTTTGTGATAACTATGTTATCAGTGATCAATTACCTTGATATGCTGTTGTAGTGCAAAATATTCAACATTGTTCTACAATCGGATCTATAATTTTGAATTTTGTAACTTTCCAATATGGCTAAGTCAGAAAATAAGCAGGATGGATCAGTCTTTAACGCCGTCGAAGAGGTGGCTAACTACTTAAATTGCAGGACAAAGAGGGAAGAGATGAGTGTAAATAATACCCGTGTACTAGATTATTGGCTTGGGGTTATGGCGGAGGATCCTAAATTTGCAGCCAAGGTCAATGCCAGAAGATCGCAGCTTTCACCTGAAAGAAAAATGTCACTTTTTACGAAAGAGGAACTTAAAAAGGCCAGTCGCCATCATGTATCCGAAGGGGGTGGGGACGAGCCGGCACGTCAACCTCGGTTATGGAAAGACCCTCCAGTAAAACCAAAAGGTCGGGTATATGCACATGATGAAATTATTAGTTCGGATGTAAGATTGGAAAAAATACAAAGACAAGTTAACCAACCATATCCACTTCCAAAAAATTCACCTCAGATTGAGGAAGATAAATATCTTCAGCAAGAATTAAGAAAACAAAAGAAAAGTTTAGAAAAACGTTTGAACTTACCGGAAATTCCTATTTTGAGAAAAGACGATCCTCGTAGAAAGAATCCGACATATATCTTTAATAGCTGGCTTAATGATAAGATTGCGATGTGTGATAACTTTGGGGTCTTCAATCAATTTCAGCGGGAATATTATCAAGCATACAATAACGGAGAAACTTTTCATGAATCTGTGGGGCTTCTCTCAAAGATAAATGTAATTGGTAACTTTATTTCTAATTTACAAACAAGTGGTCTTACTGATTGGAATAAAAGAAGGGAATTGGGAAAATTTGTTGAAGAGTATAAAGAAAGATATTTTTGAAGATTAGGTGTAGGCAAAGATTGAACTTCCATTTGGGACGAATATCGTAGCCGTAAAACAACCTGCAATGATGGAGATAAATCAATCACCCTCCGTAATTTTAATAAGCACCGGAATGATAAAATAGTTTTATATGATTAAATTTGTTTATTTTGATATTGGCGGGGTTGTTGTGAAAGATTTTAGCGGAAATGATAAATGGGGCAACTTTAAAAAATTGATCGGTGTTGAGCAGGAGTTTGATAAGAAGTTTGACAAATTATACGACAAATACGAAGACGAAGATTTAAATTTGACCAGAGAAGTTGATTCTTTGATTCCGATTTTATCTGAAAAATTTAAAATCCAATTTCCACCCGACTTTTCGCTTCTTACTTACTACGTGGATTACTTTCAGCCGAGTACCTCGTTGTGGCCGGTGATCACCGAGATTAAACGGACTTCCAAGGTTGGCCTTTTAACTAATATGTACGTGGGAATGTTGGATCTAATTCGAGATAGGAATTTGCTTCCGTCTATCGATTGGGATGTAGTTATCGATTCATCAAAAGTGGATTTGCAAAAACCAGACCCCAAAATATATTTGTTGGCACAGAAACTAAGCGGTGTAGAAAATGGGGAGATTTTATTTGTCGATAACAGTAAGAAAAATATTGACGCGGCCAAAAATTTGGGGTGGACGATCTTTTACTTTGGTTCCTCCGATTATGAAAAATCAAGCAGCAATCTTCTGGAATTTTACCGAAATCTGCCTTTATAGTTCTAATAGATGTTGTTTAAAAGAAGTAGGTACAATGGGCAAACTAAAAACCCTTGACAGCGAAAGAAATTTCTGCGGTTTTGGGACTCTTGATTCCAATTAAGTCCGCGGGCAATCGGGTAAAAATGAAATTGCTTATTATATCGTCGTGAACTAAAATTCGTTTACATTGAAATTATGAGAAGTGTTGTAATGTGTGGAAGCAGAAGATTTAAACCAGAAATTAGAAAATTTGCGGCTGGATTGAAAAAGTTGGGGGCTGTCGTCTATGAGCCGTATTTACACTCCGGTCAGGAAGAATGGGAAAATTTATCTAACACTTACAAAAAGTTTGTTGCTTTGGGTTTAACCCATGATCACTTCTACAAAATCAAAATGGCCGATATTGTTTATATTTATAACAAAGGCGGATATATGGGTAATAGTTCCACCTTGGAACTAGGTTATGCTGCGGCATTAGGAAAACCGATATACGCGCTGTCGGATAAAGATGAGGAACTTTGTAGGCGAGTATTGGTGAAGAGGAATAGATAAAACGCCAAGAGAGCTTATTAAAGTATTGAAATGAATAAGGGCAAACAATAGAAAAACTCCGTAGAATTTCACTTCAGCTTCCATCTACCGAATTTCAGAAA
The DNA here is from genome assembly GCA_000993685.1 of Candidatus Woesebacteria bacterium GW2011_GWA1_39_21. GTDB lineage: Bacteria > Patescibacteriota > Microgenomatia > UBA8517 > UBA8517 > GWB1-38-13. Next base: position 969 of record LBWP01000018.1, on the reverse strand, counting down.
AGAAAGAATTTATAGTGAGAGAGATGTACTTGTGTACTTGGGAGAATAGTACACTCAAATACCCCGGCGGTTTTGCTATAGTTGTAATTAGGGTTTGCCAGAAAAATGAATAATCAGTTTTTAACTACAGTTGTAAATTATGCACTTTCTATCTTCCCCTGGCTAATTATTGGAACGATAGTAGCTTTCTTTCTGGAAAAAAAGATTAATAAAAATACTATAACCCAATATTTTGGCGGCATGAGTTTGAAAAGACTCGCGCTTGTTCAGATATTAGGTATGATTTCACCGCTTAGCATTATGTCTTTTTTGCCGATTGCTCATGAGTTGACCCAAATGGGATTTAACCCTGGTGTGCTTTTGAGTTTTTTTATTGCTGAACGTGCATGGGATTTGCAATCGTTTTTTATAATTTCTGGACTTTTTGGCCTTAAATACGCTGTTTTAAACGGAATTGCAATTTTCACTTCGCTTACAGTAACAGGCATTTTTTTAAGGAAAGAATTTGTGCATTTTAAAGTAAACGAAACACAGACTCAAAATGGTTTTTGGAAACGGCAGGGTAGGTTGCTATTTTTGGTCTGTGTGGGTGTAGTGCTCGGCGCTTTGCTTCGTACGTTTATCCCTGAAAGAGAATTCCAACATTATGCTGGTAATCCACTACAAAGTTTCCTTATCTCTATTGTATTAGGTTTCCTATTGTATTTTGGACCAATTGTTGGAAACTATCCGGTAGCGAAGGCTCTATCTGACTTGGGAATGACACATATGGGCACCTTCGCTTTTCTTACCGTGTCCCCGATACTTAATTTGATAGTTATAACATTATTTGGAGCATCGGTCGGTTATAAGAAAACTTTAAAGGCATTTTTTATATACAGCATTTCCGCAACGTTTATGACAATCCTTTTTTCGTTACCTCTATAATTTCATGATCTGTTAAAATACGTCTATGAGTTTATCTGTTGG
>LBWP01000017.1 GCA_000993685.1 Candidatus Woesebacteria bacterium GW2011_GWA1_39_21 | reverse complement strand
ATTTGTGTCATTGACGGTATGGTTGATAAAAGTTACGATGTTGCATCGAAAGTTGCGGCAAAATTTCCAGACAAAATTCGCGTCGTTGGCTATTTGACAAACTTGGGTAAAGGACACGCTGTACGCTACGGAATGGCAAGAGCAAAAGGAGATGTTGTCGGCTTTATCGACGCAGGTGGGGATTTGGAACCCAATGGAATATCAATACTTTTAGAGCATTTTCAATGGTATGATGCCGATATTATTATTGGTTCAAAAAGACATCCGGCATCAAAAGTTATTTACCCTTGGCAGAGGAAAGTTATTTCATTTGTATACCAGATAATCGTAAAGATACTTTTCGGGTTGAACGTAAAGGACACTCAGGTTGGTATAAAATTCTTTAAAAGAGAAGTGTTGGAAAAAGTTATGCCGAGGTTGGTTGTTAAGGCGTTTGCGTTCGATATCGAATTTTTAGCTGTTGCAAATTATCTTGGATTTAAGAGGATTTATGAAGCCCCGGTTGAACTAAAAATGAATTTCAACGACGGAGTGTCAACGATTATTGGAAAAAAGTTCTTTCTTATATCGTTTGCTACGCTTTGGGATACCGTTGCCGTTTTCTACAGGCTGATGATCAAGCGGTATTATGATGCTAGAAATAAGGATAATTGGATTACACCAGAGTATCTAAAGATAAACGGTAAATGAATATTTTAATTTTTTCGTGGCGAGGTCCTGGGCATCCAAATGCGGGGGGTGCGGAGATTGCCACACACGAACATTCGAAAGCCTGGGTTAGGGCGGGTCATAATGTATTTCTTTTTACTTCCTCATTTCTCAATTGCAAAAAACAGGAAATGATTGATGGTGTAACTATCGTACGATCGGGAAATCAAGTTTTGGGAGTACACGCCGCGGCATTGGTTTGGTTCCTTTTGGGTAAACATCCTAAATTTGACATTGTTGTAGATCAATTTCATGGTATTCCCTTTTTTACTGTTTTATTTGTGAGAACCAAAGTACTTGCCTACATTCATGAAATAGCGATGCAAGTCTGGAAACAGAATGAACTACCCAAACCATACAATTTGATAGCTTCCGAGTTTGGTCCTAAAATTGAACCTCTAATTTTTAAACTTTATAAAAATGTCGATTTTCTGACGGTCTCAAGTTCAACTAAGACAGACCTCGTCTTGTTTGGTGTTGCTAAGGAAAAAATTCACATTATTCAAAATGGATTTAACAGTATAAGAGTTAGAGGTGTCAAAAAACAAAAAATATTGACCTTTTTAGGAAGCCTTGCAAAAGATAAGGGAATTGAAGACGCAATTGGAATATTTTCGGAAGTGCATCGTAAGGACGATAGTTGGGATTTTTTGATTGTCGGGAAGGGTGATAGTACTTACACCAAGTTACTAAAGCGTAAAATTAAAAAATTAGGCCTTGTCTCAAAAGTAAAATTTGAAGGGTTTGTTTCAGAGAGAAGAAAATTCGAAATCTTAGCCAAATCTTTTTGCATGATAAACCCTTCAATTCACGAGGGTTGGGGTTTGGTGAATATTGAGGCAAATTCAGTTGGGACACCGGTAGTTGGATATAAAGTTAAGGGGCTAATCGATTCCGTTGTAGACGGAAAGACTGGAATGCTTTTTCAAAAAGGGGAGTTTCATCAAATCGCGATGGAGATAATCAAGCTAAACAATGATAAAATCCGTTACTTGACCCTGTCTAACAATTGCATCAATTGGAGCAAGAAATTTTCTTGGGAAAAATCTACAAAAGAAAGTACGCAGTTGATTGAAAGTTTGTAAACATTGCGTAAATAATGGGTAGTTATCTTGGGTTGTATTTGCCAAAAGCCGCATATACGACTTCTTTCAATAAATCAAATTGATCAGAAAAATTTTTCATTTTCGATGGAGTGCTGTGTTTAGGATACGCTCGAAGTACTGGAATCTCTTTTGACAAAAGCCCTACTTGTCGAGCGCGGACTGCAAGGTAAAAGTTTAGGCCATACTGTAAAAAGACACTTCTAAATGGAAGAACTTTTGAGTGCAATAAATACCTTGCGCTGTAAGCTCTAAATCCGTTAGTTATATCGGTGTATAGATACCCGCCAAAAAGAGAAATAAGCGGTGAAGCAATAAAACGTACGCCAATGTATCTGTTAATGGGTGTGTTTACGGCTTTTCCGCCTTTGACAAAACGTGATCCCTGAATATAGTCATAGCCAGCGTCAAGCTCTTTGATGAATCTTGGAATGGCGTTGACACCATCTTTATTGTTCCCATCAACCTGAATAACTCCTTTGTAACCTTGTTTCAGTGCGTAGGAAAAACCCATCCGCAGTTGTGTAGCTTGCTTTCCGGGACCGAGTTTAGTAAGTAGTGTTCGGACATTATATTTTTTCATTACTGATAGTTTTGTCGATCCGTCGTTACTTCTACCATCGCAAATGATAATATCTGCTAATTTTGAGACTTTCTTCATTTTTTCAAGTTGTGTCAATATTCTTTGACCCTCGTTAATAATGGGGATGCAAACGCAGTATTTTGAAGATTTTTTTCGAAACTCGAATTTTTCGAATTTAGGCAATTCCCAGTCGCTTGTTCGCATAGAATGAGTTTATATAATTATTTAATTTTTGTGAAGAGTACGAAAATGTTAATTGGAGCCGTTGTTTTAAGTTGGGGCGGGTAATAGAGCTACTTTAAACTTTTGTTTATCTTTAAAAAGTCTTTAAAAAAGGTAAAAAATGATTTGTCGGAAAACAAATTAATGGGGAAGACATATCCATCAACCGTTACCTTTTTGATCGCATTTCTCCTTTGTATTATTTTAGAAATGTTTGAGATTACCCAGCCGATAGATGTGAACCTTGTCAGTCCGATTTTCCAATTTCCGTGAACCAGACACTCCCAAGATCCGATAAATACATATAGCATGATTGTAAACGGTAGGGAGGTAATCAAAAGTGATAGTGGATAATTTTTAATCATTGTAGATAAGCGGTTTTTATTAAAGTGCCATTTTACTTTTGTTCTGATAAAGGGCGCCAAATCTGTCGATGCTCGTTTGTGAAAGACAACCGCTTTTGGAAACCTTACGACTTTGTATCCCATGGACCTAGCGCGTAAGGCAATGTCCATGTCTTCATATCCAATTCCGTACTCAGGCCCGTAATGACCAATTTTTTGAAAAATATCTTTTTTTATTACACAGGCTGATCCGCTTGCTGAAAGTATTTCGTTTTCATTATTATATTGGCCACGGTCGGTTTCACCAGAACCGATAGTAATCGGATTTCCAAATTTATCCATCGTTTCACCAGCGCTATCGATGATATTCCTTTTGTAATAATTGAGAAGTTTACCCTGCAGAATTGCTATCGAAGAGTCGCTTTCCAGTTTATTAATTACGTATCTGAAATAGTTTTTGTCAATTGCTACATCGTTATTAAAGTAAGCAAGATATTTCCCCTTTGCGTGTTTTGCACCCAAGTTAAGGCCTTGACTATACATGTTTACTTTATTTTTAATAACGTGGCAGTTTTTTAATTTCTGAAACCTTTTTTGAAGATAGAGAACGCTTTCGTCGTCTGAATTGTTGTCGACAACAAACAATTCCCAATTTGGATAATTTGGCTTGGTTAAAGAATTGAGACAATCGTCGAGTAGTTTTAGTCTAACCCCATTCAAATTTGAGATAATGATTGATATTTTTGGATTTTTCATGATACTATCTCTGATAGATATTTTAAACTGAAACATTCGCTAATAAAAGTCTGTTATTTTTAATTCAGGCGATGTAGTATAAAAAAATGAAAAAAAGTCAGAATTTGGTATTAGTAACCGGCGGAGCGGGATTTATCGGCTCGCATATTGTAGACAATCTGATTGCCAGCGGTTATAAAGTTAGAATCCTTGATAATTTAGATCCTCAAGTCCACGCTGGGGGCAGACCGCCAAAGCACTTAAATAAAAAGGCACAATTTATCAAAGGAAGTGTCACCAACCGCAAAGTACTCGAAAGCGCTATTGATAATGCTGATTACATTTTTCATGAAGCAGCTGCCGTTGGTGTTGGCCAGAGTATGTATCAAATCAAACATTATACAAAAGTTAACACTTATGGAACTGCTGTTCTTTTGGACATCCTTGCCAACAAGCCAAATAAAGTAAAAAAAATTATCGTAGCTGCATCAATGAGCTCATATGGAGAAGGGTCGTACATCTGTAAAAAACACGGAGGAGTCAGACCTGGTTTGCGTGAGGAGACACAGTTAAAGAAAAAGCAATGGGAGCCTGGATGTCCAGTTTGTGGAGGCAAACTAAGACCAGTTGGAATAACTGAGGTAGAAATGCAGGATTGTAACTCGATTTACGCGATTAATAAAAAAGACCAAGAGGACATGCTGATGGTTTTTGGAAGAGCGTACGGAATTCCAACCGTAGCCTTGCGTTATTTTAACGTTTTTGGACCGCGTCAAAGCTTGAGCAATCCTTATACCGGTGTTGCCGCCATTTTTCTGAGTAGACTTATGTCTGGTAACCGACCAGTAATTTATGAAGATGGGTTGCAAACAAGAGATTTTATATCCGTCCACGACATAGCCCGTGTAAATATTTTAGCACTTAAAAGTGACAAAGCCGACGGTAAAGTTTTTAATGTAGGAACTTGCAATCCGATTCCCATTAAAAAGGTTGCGGAAGTTCTCGCAGATTTACTGGGAGTAAAAATAAAAGCAGAGATTACCGGCAAGTTTCGTGCAGGTGATGTCCGGCATTGTTTTGCTGACATTACTAAAATAAAAGATAAACTTGGTTTTTCCCCATCAATCTCTTTTGAAAGTGGTATGGAAGAAATTATTAAATGGAGTGCTTCCCAAAAAGCGGTCGATAAATTTGAAAAAGCTAGAAAAGAGTTGGTTCAAAGAAAACTTGCTTAGAATTTAATTTTTATCGTTTTATTTAGATAAATGTTTTGTAAAAAGAAAATAATCTCTGGTTTTTTGTTTTTCATATTTCTACTTGCGTTTTCGCCCAGGTATTCCCTAGCAGTGAGTTTGAAGGACCTAAACATCCAACCCGAGCGGATTAATCCTGGTAATATTTTATATAATGTGAAACGGGTTTGGGAGAAAGTGCAGGAGCGTGTCATAACAAACAAGGATGCAAAAATTAGACTCTACAGTAGTTTAGTTGAACAACGATTGTCTGAATTGGACTACGTTGTTGAAACAAAGAACCGAAATCAAATGGAGAAAACAAGCAGTCGTTTGGCTTATTATGCGGGGACGCTGGAAGAATTTTTAGAAAATAACGCTTCCCAGGAAACTAAGTTGCAAGTTCGGGAAAAGTACAAAACATATCTTGAACCCTTAGCTTTGATGAGGGACGAGTTTTCAGCCAACTCATCTGATTGGATGTTTGTCCAATATGATATCGACTCGTTAAATAATTATATTCAAAAGTTAGGAAGTTAGACCCCACAACTTCTACAAAATACAAGACTTTTTTGTTACATTTGGCTTTTTAGATGAATTTAAATGTCAGTTTTAGAGAGGGGGTTGTTTGCACCTAGTGTTGTATTATTTTTGCTTCAAACACCCTCGGTATTTATGCTAAAATTTGATATCAATAATGAACATTCTTCTTATTTCGCCCTATTTTGAGCCAGCTGTTGGTGGTGTTGAAACGCATTTAAGCGATTTGGTGAAATATTTGGCTTCTAAAAAACACATAGTATTTGTTCGTGCCTATAAAGCATTGGGGTCAAAATTTCGCGGAAAGACGAATGAGGATTCCCAATATCTTAAAATTCACCGGATGTGGTGGCCGGATTTTAATTTGGTGTTTAAACTTGAACGTTTTGCGTTTTTACGAACGATTTATATTGGGTTTGGACTTTTTATTGATTGTTTTTTGTTTTTGCTTAACCACTCAAAAGAGATTGACGTTGTGCAAGTGCATGGGTTCATCGCTGCGCTTTGGAGTCTTCCATTGGCAAAAATTTTTAAAAAGCGCTATGTTGTGAATACACATGTGGGTTTCAAATTTGAAGAAGCTTCTTTGATGACAAAAATGGTTTCTTATGTTCTGGAAAGTTCTGATGCTGTTTTAGTTTTAACAAAAAACGCGAAAGATGCACTTGTTGAGATTGGTGTTAACCCGTCCAAAATTATAATTTACCATTATTGGGTTGACCAAGATATTTTCAAACCCCAAATGTCTGCGAAGAAAAAACTTGGTTGGGGCGATAGATTTACAGTTTTGTTTGTTGGCAGACTTGTAGAGGTAAAAGGTATCAGGACAATTTTAAAGTTGGCTTCAAAACTTTCTAACATTACGTTTGTTATTGTGGGTTCTGGACCATTAACGGATTTGGTTAAAACCGCGTCGGAAAAAATAAAAAATATTAGATTTTTAGGAAAAGTTAACAATAAGGACCTTCCCATTTATTATTGCGCTTCTGACGTTTTATTAATTCCGTCGCGTATCATTAAACAAGAATATGAAGAGGGAATTCCACGGGTGATGATTGAGGCCCTTTCTTGCGGCCTACCTGTGATAACAACACCATCGGGAGGGATACCAGATGTTTTTAACGAAAAAATTGGAAGCATGGAAGATGATAATTATATAGAGATTAAAAAGTCTATCCAGAAGTTTGTTCTCGACAGGAAACTTTTGAAACGTAAGTCGGAAAGTTGCAGGGAATTTGCACTTGCGAATTTTGGAATTAAAAATGCACAAATTATTGAACAAAGCCTTTTTTCGTAAATTAATAATCTCACCAATTCTGCCTCTTGTTATTTCCCTGGTGATTTCTATTCCTTGGTATAGAAGTGGATTACTTATTGGAGGGGCAGAAGAAAGTCTCTCATTTGCTTTTCCCCAGAGGACTATGGAATTTTATAGGTATGCCTGGAATGATGCTGCATTCGGAGCACCACAGACAGTTGCGCATTCTCGCTACCCTTTTTTTTATCTAAGTTCTTTACTGGTCAAACTTGGGTTGGAGCCGGGGCAGGTTCAGGCTGGAGCATTTATCTTGCTTTATGCTTTGGGTGGTTTTGGGGTGTATCTCTTTTTATCTGAATTATTTGGAAAAGCTGAAGCGGCTTTCGGAAGTGTATTCTATTTAATTAATACGTACACTTATGCCAATATTTGGCACAGATTCATTTCACCTATTTTTTTCTTTTATCCACTATTTCCGTTATCTCTCTACTACTTTTACCTACTTTTAAAAAAAAGAAAGCTCAAGTTTTTATTTTTGTTTATTTTGGTAAATTCGATATTTTCGTATGCGTATTCTTCTCCGGCACTAATTATCACGCAATGGGTACCATTGGGAATTCTTGCTGTTTCTGAATACCTAACAACTAAAAGCAAGAAGTTTTCTGAAAAGTTTTTGCCGATAGCCTTTTTGCTTTTGGCAATTTTATTGTGGGCTCTAACAAACTGGTGGTGGATTAGATATGTTCTTTATAATTCTGTCTCATACTACGGAGGAATTTTCAGTCCTGAATTTAATCTTAGTGTGTTAAAAAGTCTAAGCAGCCAACAACCCTTTAGTATTTTTGGGTTACTGCGGTATCCAAACGTGATCCCGAATATTTTTAATTATCTAAATTTGATAATCCCAATTCTAGCTTTGTCCGGATTTGTACTTATTAAAGATAAATTTCAAAAACTTGCAATCATCTTGATTGTTGCTATTACCTTCTTTATGTTGAATGGCACGAATTTCCCAACTGGATTTATTATGGAGTTTATTTTTCAAAAGTTGAGTTTTATGCAGCTATTCAGAAATCCTTACGAAAAATTTGGAATTGTATTGATACTAATTTATGCAATGTTGATCGGTAAAGCATTATCTTATCTTTATAGAAAAAAAATATATCTGTTTTTAATAATTGTTATAGTTGCTGGATTTGCACACGTATTTCTGTGGAGGATATCTGTCTTTGGCGGCAAGGAATATAACGCATACATAAAAGTTCCGGAAAGTTATACAGATCTTAAAAACTACTTGTCGACCGACAAAAGTGTTTACCGCCTGTTAACCATTCCGATGATTCGTAGCGACGGGGTGAAGTTTAACTGGGAAACACCATTTTCTGGAATCCAGCCATACATGTATATTTTCCAACAATCCTCTTTGGACAAAGTTTTAGGAAGTAAAGATTTTAATCAATACTGGAAAGCTTTACGGCAAAGTTACTACGAAGGTAGACTTGACGAGTTGGCAGGATATGGGAACATCAAATATCTCGTTGTCGAGAAAGATTTGGATGGGGGTCAGTCAAATTTAGATACCACTGAAAAAGAAACATCATATCTGCAAAATGGTATATTACCAGATATCCAAAATAAGACAGTAATATGTAAGAATTACGTGGCAGGCAGCCCTTGTGACGTTAGCAGTATTGACTTCCGAAATATAATATTTATTACAATTAAATTTGCATCGGGTTTTTCGGGAAACATAAGACTAGATTTACAAGATAACAATAATGAACACCTTGACTTTAGCGGTGATGTTGATGGCTTTTACCGTATTTATCCGCTTGCCGATTCCTTTACATTCGACCTTCGAAATCCAACTGAAAGATATGCTCATTTGAATATCAGTAAATTAAAATATTTGACAATTACTGTCCCCGAAGGCGAACTTCGCGTGAATGAGATTTCTGTAAACAAAGGGCGTGGAAACAAGACTAACTACTACGATGAAGTAATTTCGACGAAAAATGTAGACCTTCTTAAGTTAAAAGGTGAGTACTTTGTTCCCAGAATATACTCGCCTTCATATATCCTAAAAACTACGGATTGGAATAGCTTGTTGAATCTTGGAAAGTTACCGGCAGCGTTTATTTTTGAAAATGACGTGATTAGTGAAAGTGAAATTGATTTTTCTACGGACGTAGATACTCCACCAAAGATCACTTTTAGAGCTGAAACTCCGGCAAAATACGTTATAAATGCAAATGAAATAACATCACCTTTTTGGTTAGTCTTTTCTGAGGCATATGATCCAAGGTGGAAATTGGTTGACTTAAGCGGGGGTTATTATTTACCATTTAAAATAAACGGCATGTCAAACGGTTATTTTATTAGTCGTCAAGGGAACGATTCATTTGTTTTAGAATTTAAATTATAATAGCGTTCAAGAAAACTCTCTGGTTTAGGATATTAACATGGAAACAGAAGACTACTACCAAAAAGGAATGTATTTGAAGAAGGCAAGCAAGGAGCGAGATCTTTTTTATAATTATATCGTTAACACTGTTTGTGGAGATTTGGTCGGCGGGCACAAAAATATTTTAGATGCCGGGTGTGGAGATGGCTCTCTGTCAAAAAAGATAAAAGATGAAACTGGGGCAAAAGTCTATGGTTGTGATATTTCCAAAAAAGGATTAGAACTCGCCCGAAAAAAAGGAATATTAACAAAGGTTTGCGATTTAGATAAACGTTTTCCATACAGAGCTAATAGTTTTGATTTGCTCTTTTCAAACCAAGTAATAGAACATGTTTTAAGCCCGGATCATTATTTGTCCGAATGTTATAGAGTTTTGAAAAACGGTGGAAAGCTGATACTTACAACTCCAAATTTAGTTGCGTGGTATAATCGGGTACTTTTTCTTTTCGGGATTTACCCCATTTTTCTTGAGGCTAGTATGCGCGATAAAAGAGTTGGCACAAAGTTTATGAAAAAATTTGCCGCGACAAAACAAGGGGTCGGGCATATTAGAGTTTTGACAGCTGAAGTACTTAAAGATCTATTAAAGTTGAACAATTTTAAAATTATCCGTATTACTTCGTTAAAGAGAAATCTTTTTGGAGATTTACCAAAACAAATGAGAATGGTATATAAGTTTATCGATGGAATTTTTTCTAAGTCAACAGAGTTAGGGTCGGATACGTTGGTTGTGGCTAAGAAAGCAAAATAAAATTATATTACGATAAAATCCAGAATGAAAAAGTGGAATAAACATATTTTCACCGCAGAGCTTCCCTATGAAAAGGATGCTGTTGTTTCCCTATTTTTGCGAGAGAATTTTGCGCAGGTGGATGATTTTATTATGAGTTTAGGACAGATGTCTAATATTCCACCGAGTCGGCTTTTGACCTACAAAAATGGAAAACTGGTTAACGAAAAAGTTTACGTTAAAAATAATTTGAAAGAGGCAGGTCTTAAGCTATACCTATATAACATTCCAAAAGCTTTGACTTTTGTAACGATTGACTTAATAAGAGCTTTGAAAACAGTTAATTTTAAATGCGATATATTTTTTGCGCAGCATTTTATGCCGGCTTTTGTTGCCATCATCCTTAGAAAACTTGGCATTTTAAAATGTAATAAGATCGTATTTTGGATGTTTGATTTTTTTCTTATTCCGCCAGAATTTTTGCGCAGTTTGTACTATCGAGGCATTGATTATGTTCAGAATTTTATTCGTACCAACGTTGATGAAATTTGGTATACAACCCCAAGACTTGCAGAGACTGACGTGCAGCATTTTGGAAGCTTACCAACAACAGTTGTAAAACGATTAACTCATGCAGTGTTTTTTAGGAGAATTTCAGTTAAGTCGCCAAGACCCATTCCACCTTTAAAATTAGCATTTCTTGGGTCGCTGCGAAGAAATAACGCCGTTTATGAGGCTGTAAAGACAGTTGAGAACTGCATTAAACTAGGTATGAAAGCGGAACTTCATATTATTGGGTCCGGACCAGAAGAAAATCGTCTTATAGAATACGTTAAAAAAAGTAAAATTTCTAAAGCGATTAAATTTTATGGATTCGTGGATGACGGCATAAAAATTGCAAAAATATTTTCCCGATGTCATCTAGGTTTATCGCTTTATCCATCAGACCCATACGGACCAAATTGGTATTTAACTTCAGGGAAATCTCGTAGATATATTGCTCAAGGGCTACCGCTTATCGTAACTACTGTTCCATACCTGGCAAAATACATTTATGATTACAAAGCGGGAATTATTGTTGACAATGACCCGGGAGTTATAGCAAAAGAATTGAAAAAGATTTATGATAGTCCCAAAATGCTAAACTCACTTCGTCGTGGTGTTAATAAACTATACCATCAGTATCAAGCTGATAACATTCTTAACAAGCTGTTTACATCAATGTTCTCAACGGGAAAAATATGAAGAAAAAAAAACTAATCCCAGTTTTTTATCCTGACTATGGTAAAAAAGAGGAAAAGGCGATTGTTGATGTTCTTCGTTCCGGCTGGATTGGCCTGGGTCCAAAAACTGAAGACTTTGAACAAAAATTTTCGAAGTACATGGATGCTAAGTACTCGGTGGCAGTGAATTCTGCGACGGCGGCACTTCATTTGGCTTTACTTGCTGCTGGAGTTGGTAAGGGTGACGAAGTGATTGTCCCTTCGTTAACATTTGTGTCAACTGTACATGCGGTGATGTATGTTGGGGCGAAACCAGTTTTTGCAGATATTGAGCGCGACACCTTATGCATTTCAGTGAACGACGTAAAAAATAAAATCACTAAAAAAACAAAAGCAGTTATCCCTGTTCATTATGGGGGGTTACCTTGCGATTTGGACTCCCTGCAAAAGATCGCGAAGAGCCGTCACATTATTATAATCGAAGATGCGGCACATGCATGTGGGTCTATTTACAAAGGTAAAAAAATTGGGTCATTGAGTGACTACACATGCTTTAGTTTTCACGCTGTTAAAAATTTAGCAACGGGTGATGGCGGTATGATTACCGTTACGGATCAAAAGACATCGGAGAAATTAAAGCGCTTGCGTTGGGTTGGAATTACGAAAGACACATGGGGTCGAATCGAAAAAGTTTTAGAACACGGGCTTGCTTCTAATAGAGGTTATGGTTGGTATTATGGAGTTCATGAGCTAGGTTATAAGTATCATATGAATGACATTAATGCAGCGCTTGGTTTGGTTCAGTTGGCAAAACTCGACATGGCAAATAAAAAAAGAAGGGCGAAGGCGGAGTATTATAATGAACACCTGAATGGAGTTGGTGATATTGTTTGCCCAGTTCTGTCAGACGTTGAAAGTGGAACAGTTAGTGCACAACACAATTATGTCATTAGAACAAAACTACGAGACAAGTTACATCTATATTTACGCAAACATTACATTTCTACCGGAGTTCATTACATGCCAATTCATCTGCAACCCTTTTACCGTAACATTTTCCCTAATGTAAAACTTCCTGTTACGGAAAACGAATGGAAGAAAGTGCTGACCCTACCTCTTTATCCTAAACTTACAAGAGTTGAACAAGATTATATTATTGATAGAATTAAGGAATTCTTCAAAAACAAATAGGGGTTTGTTTTACCTATTCATTGTACAATGAGAATTGCAAATGGTCGTTTGATAGCACATACAATATGCGAAAGCCTTTAACGGGTAATTTATCTAATTTTGTCAAATTGCGTAAGTTAAGGAAGAACGATCTTAAAATGCTGAGATTTTGGAGGAACGCAAACCGCAAATTTTTTTTTAACAAGGATGTAGTCTCGCCAAAAATGCAGATTAACTGGTATTATGACAGATACCTCAAGAACCCAAACGATACTATTTACATAGTGTTGTATAAAAACGTTCCAGTGGGGACGTTGGCAATGATAAAACACGACAACGGTGAACTTGAGATTGGAAGAGTCATGTTGGGAGAAAAAAAATACGCGAGGAAGGGTATTATGGGAAAAGCTCTTGAGCTTCTTTTAAAACTATATGAAGAAAATAATACAGATATGAAGCGGTTTTTTTTGGAAGTCATTAGAACAAATAAGTCTGCAATCGAATTTTACGAAAAGCACGGTTTTAAACAAATTGAGGAAAAAGCTGACGAAATTGTTATGACCAAAGATATCTAAGCAATTTGGATTGGATACTAATTAAAAACGAATGATCAACGTCACAAAAACATATTTGCCAAGTTTAGATGAGTACAATAAACATTTAAAAGAATTATGGAAGACCTCTTATGTAACAAATGATGGACCACTGGTAAGAAAGTTGGAAGAAAAATTAAAAAAATATTTAGGAGTCAAAAATCTTAGTGTTGTCTCAAATGGGACACTTGGACTTCAAATTGCAATTAAGGTACTTAACCTCAGGGGCGAGATAATTACTACGCCATTTTCTTATGTTGCAACGACCTCAAGTATTGTCTGGGAAAATTGCAAACCTGTTTTTGTAGATATTAATTCGAAAACGTTGTGTATTGACGTTAATAAAATTGAAGCGGCCATAACCGGCAAAACCAGTGCAATTTTGGCAGTCCACGTTTATGGGAATGTATGTGATGTGGAAAAAATAGATAAGATCGCAAAAAAATATAATCTGAAAGTTATTTACGATGCTGCACATGCATTTGGGGTAAACTACAAAGGAAGATCTGTTTTAAACTACGGTGATATTAGCGTTCTCAGTTTTCATGCCACAAAGGTATTCCATACGATTGAAGGTGGGGCTTTGGTTACGAGTGACGGGGATTCGGCAAAACGTATTTGGTTCCATCGAAATTTTGGACATGAAGGTTCCGCAAGGCCTGATAAATTTCTGGGTTTGGGTATAAATGCGAAGATGTCTGAACTTCATGCTGCGACGGGTTTATGCATTCTGCCAAAAATGAAAAATATGATAAGAAAAAGAAAGAAATTAACCGAAAGATACGATCAGCTTTTATCAGGCTGTGCATCAAAAATGCCAAAAACGGTACAGGGTGCGACATCTAATTATGGATATTATCCTGTCTTATTTGAATCCGAAGCACAATTGTTGAAAATTGTGAAGTATTTGAACGCAAATTCAATATTCCCTCGAAGGTATTTTTACCCGTCATTAAATACTCTAAGTTATGTAAAGTATAATTCGTGTCCGATATCGGAAGATATTTCCCGAAAAGTACTTTGTTTGCCTTTGTATTATGAGTTGAGGATTGAAGATGTAGGGTTGATAGCAAAATTAATACTAGCAAAGTTATAATGGGATTTATAACAAAAGAACAAATATTACAGGTTGGGTTTAAAAATGTCGGTAAGGGAGTTTTAATTTCGGAGAAAGCTTCTGTGTATAAACCCGATATGATTTCTGTCGGAGATAATACCAGGATAGATGATTTTGTTGTCTTGTCTGCGGGAGATGGCGGGATACGTATAGGAAAAAACGTTCATATCGCCGTGTATAGTTCGCTCATCGGAAAGGGTAAAATAACCGTTCAGGATTTTGCTAACATTTCATCAAGGGTGAGTATATATTCCAATAATGATGACTATTCCGGTAATTTTATGACTAATCCAACTGTCGATAAAAGATTTTCAAATGTGGAAGCAAGAGATGTTTATATCGGCAAACACGTAATTATTGGAAGCGGAAGTATTGTTTTACCAGGGGTAACACTTGAGAACGGAGTTGTAATTGGTGCTTTGTCATTGGTGAAAGCCGGGATTTATGAAAAATTTGGTATTTATGGTGGAATACCAGTAAGATTTCTAGAATTGAACTCTGAAAATGTGCAAACAGAGTTAAGCTTTGCTTATATGTCATCCTCCTTGGGGAAACCCCGCCTTTTAAGGCGGGGAGGATGTCATTTTTTAAGTTCTCCGCTTAGAAGGTTGGCCGCTAATGCAGAACAGAAAATTTGAACAGCACTATTTTGACTGGGAGATTGCCGAGAAGGAAAATTTTCCAGTTGTGATTTCAATGGTTCACCATATTTTGAAGCTTTGCAAAAGAATTTCTAAGCCAGTTAAAGATTTGGTGGTTCTCGATGTGGGTTCCGGAACAGGTCAATATTCCTTTGAAATTGCAAAGAAGGTTAAGAAGGTTGTAGGTGTTGAACCATTTACTGAAGCCTACCAGCGGTCTTTAGTTAAAAAAAAGAAATATAAAATTGGAAAAAAATGCACATTTAAAAATATACCGATTGAAAAATATAGCACTAATCAAAAATATGATTTGGTTTTGTGTCTTGCAACCCTCGAACATATGCCCAATGCCGAAGCGTCGTTTAAAAATATTTTCAACATATTAAATGATGGGGGAATGATTTATTTGACGGTTCCAAACAAGCTTTGGCCCTACGAATATCACTACAAATTATTTTTTCTTTCTTGGCTACCTTTGGAGATAGGTAATTATTATGTTCGTTTAATGAAAAAAGGGATGTCATTTGAAGATAGCGCGTATGCAAAAAGTTATTTTGGGTTAAAAAGATTTTTTAATTCGTTTCCATGCAAATTTGAATTTTTAATTCCGGAACCCGATGAAATGTTCTTAGGACAAGGAGATACTGGCGTTTTTTATACAATTATGAAAAATGTCGGGATTCGCTTATTGAAAAAATTTCCGTTTCTAATGGTTTTTTCTAAGGGTTTTTTGGTTCTTATCACAAAAAAAGAAAATAAGAAAATATGAATGAACCTAAAATTTCAATTGTCGTTTTAAGTTTCAATGGGGGAGAGTGTTTAAGAAGATGTCTTTCTAGCGTAAAAAAACAAATTTACCCCAAGAATATGGTTGAGATAATTGTCGTTGATAATGGTTCTACTGACAGAAGCGTTAATATTGCTAAGAAATACACCGATAAAGTTTTTGTCATTCGTAATTTTGATGGGGGATATTCGAATAGAGCCAGCGGTATGAAAATGGCCAGTGGAGAATATGTATATATGATATTAGAGCAGGATATGGAACTTCGAAGTAAATATTTTTTACAAAAAATGGTAAAACCTCTCGTTGAAAACTCTCAAATTGTAGCGAGTTTTACTAGAGAATACCCGAATTCCAGGCAACCCTGGATAAACCGTTACATTTCTTCAACCCCCTCACAAAGCGCTCCACTTTTTGAATATTTAACACCTTCTGTTTCTTCGACAATTGTAGAAAGTAAAGTGGATTATTCTGTTTGTAAATACGTAATTGGTCATATTCCGACAACGACACATATGATATTCCGTGTAAGCTTTTTAAAAAAAACTACTGTTTGGAAGCAAAAATGGGATTTTGATCACGATACAATAACAAAATTGGTGAAGGCAGGGTATCAAAAATTTGCGTATGTGTCGGATGCGGGCATATATCATTATCACGTCAATAATTTAAGAGAGTTGGTAAACAAGAGTCTGCGGAATTTGGACAATCATTATTTCCCTTACAACAGATCTCTGACATATAAATGGGTTGATTTCTCAAATAAAAAAGAAGTTTTAAAACTTTTATTTTGGGTAATTTATGCTAATTTGTTTTTTCCTGCTTTGATTAAGGGATTCTATAGATTTTTAAAGACAGGCGATCCAATCATGCTGGTTGAACCCATTGTCGTGATTGTAACTACAGACGCTCTCATTCTTAAGTTTTTGACAAATGACGTTGGAAGAGGCCTAGTTGCGAAAGCTGCAAGAACAATATTCAAGTTTAACTGAGAATATCCATTTCTTCTACTCCTGTCTATCGACTATTTGAGCATTACCCTGATATCATTAGTTTTGTTTGTCACTTGGTATTTATCTATATAGAAAGAGTAAACATGATCTTTTGCTATCATCTGGCCTTCATACCCGTACCTTTTTAGTTCTTCGCTGTTAGGGTTGTTATATATCTGTTGTAAACTTTGAAAATTATCGACTGGAAACGGCGATACATCAAAATTTAAATTGAGCTCCTTATGTGTTAAAAGCATATAGTACGGAAAACCGAAACGAATTGTGTAATAAATATATTCATCATCGGGACCAGTAAAGAGATAGGCGGAAGAGGCCTGCGTGTCTAGAACTGGTACGGCGGAGTTAATTTCTTTCGCAACTCTGATGTGGTCAACTTGTGGGCGTCCCACTTTTGTGAGGGTATTGAAATAAGAATTGAGAGAATAAGTGTTTGCAACCAGAAAGACACAAACTATCAGAAACAAGAGGAACGATTTTTTCTTAATAAAAGAACCAAAGATAGACAAACTAATAAATACGCACCGGGTAATAAAAGGTAACGGGTGTCTGAATGAACAGTTCCGCTTGGAAAAACGATCCATGGGATCCAAATTACAGCGCAAGTTGAAATTAAGTATATAAATCCAGTTGTGGCAACTTTTAAATTAGCCTTTCTTTTTTGAGCAAAGAAAATTGTGAAGGCTACTAGAATATAAATTCCGACCAGAGTGTCGATTATCACTATTATGTTATGGTAAATCCCACTTGTGTCGTATTTTAAAGTAAATCCAAATAGTAGGTAAACTACTGCTGTTATTGTGGTAGTTAAAAATGTAAATTGTTTTGGTGCTTTGATACCCCTTTTAATTAATTCAGTGATAATAAGTGAAATCAGAAGGAATGACCCGGCAAATGTTAGATATTTTTCAGGACTCAGAAGGTCTGGCCGGCTTAGGTTAATTTTAAAAAACATAATCGCTTTATCTGGAATGAAAGCGGCCCCCAAATATGAGAATGGCAGGAAAAATAAATGCGGTTTGAGTTTTGGAATTGCAAGTATATTTTCGAGATATCCACCCCCATACCTTGTAGCAGTGACACTATAAAAATATATGCTAGGAAATAGAAATAGGACTGAATGTGCAACAACCGATACCAAGTTCACCCCTTTTTTGTTTGAATTTAATTTGTGAAGCAAGTAAATTGTGATGGGCAGTACAACAAGCAGCCCGTGAATTCTTATTGGCGTTAGGTAAAAACTAAAAGACATAAGTAATGCGGGAGTAATAATTTTTTTATTAAATATTTTTCCATTGAATGGTTCGTAAAAATATAAAAACAAATTGAAAAGAGCGATTGAAAAATATGTCGACATGTTAAAAACCCAGTTGGTTGATTCAACTCCTGCAAAAGCAACAGCCACAAGAATTGCGGAAAGATAGGCAGCAAAATTGTTTTTTGTCAATTTTTTGATTGTCGGAATAAATGATATCGCTGAAAGAATTTTAACGATTGTCGATACAAAGTAGTATGGAAATGGGTTGAACCCGAAAAATCTTGAGATCTCACCGACAATAATATTGGAAGCGTCATAGTTTCCCAAATAGTTGTTCAAATTAAAATACGATAGCCGTGTGGGGAAGGCGATATAGTATCTGTAAAGCGCTAACCAATCATCACCGGCAAGTGAAAACGAAAGGGTTTTTCTGTAGTTAAAAAATACAAGACCAGCGATTAAGAGGAATACAATAAGAGGAATTTTCTTTTTCTTTAAAACTCGCATCTGATTATTCACGGTAAAATTCTTTTAGTATTTTTTCTTACTGAAGAATAAATTATTTATCTTTTGGTTTTCTTTTGTTTTGTATGCTTGAAGATTGCCATTACCTGTAATGGTATACACTTTGTAACCTAATTTTTTTAGAAATGAAATGGTTTTGACACGGTTGTTTCCAGCATCTTTTAGCAAATTATCGACTACCTCCACAAGTAGATCGGGTGAGTTTTTCTTGTTTAATATTTTTTTGGAGCCCTTGAGTACTTTCATCTCCGCTCCTTCAACGTCTATTTTTATTAACTTTATTTTTTTTATTTTGTTTTGACTTACATATGTGTCGAGTTTGGTGGTTTTAACTTTAATCTTTGGGAAATTGTTTTTAATTTGGTGACTGATTAACGAACTTGCCTCATTGTTTTTATAAAGAAAAGAGTATCCATTTTTATCTGATACAGCTACTTTGTTCAAAGTAACATTATGAAGCTTATTGATTTTTAAATTATTCTCCAATCTTCTATAAAAAATTGGTTCAAAAATATAAACCTTTCCATGGCCTCCAACCATTTTTGATGCAACTAAAGAATGCCAAGCGTCGACGTACGCACCGACATCTATAAAGACATCTCCCTCGGATAATATGTGGCCAATCAATGCTGTTTCGTTTGGGTTGATTAAACCAAGGTAAATGAAACCCAACTCTTCCGCCTCTTTTCGAGTTAGTTGTAATTTCAAATTGTTGATCCCGCAATATATATCCAAATTCCGCTTATTTTTACTCAAATACCTTAATACTTTTTTACCCGGGCCGGTTTGTGACAATCTTGTACTTAGAGATGAACCCAATAATTGGTACACGGCTCGAAAGATGCGTTGTTCAAGTTGAGTAGGTATCATCTCATTTAATTGCTATGCCGATTTTTTTGAATACGAAATATTTGACTTTTTTGCCACGAACAAATTTGTTGAAAGCAGTCGTAAAATTAACATCGTCGCTTAGAAGCAGTCCTTTTTTTGGAAGATGTGACCACGTTTGATTGTATTCAAATGTCATTGTTTTAAAAGTGTGTTCACTGTCGTGGAAGAAAATGTTGATTTTCCTGAGCTTCTTAACCAATTTGGGAAGTTCTTGATACGTGTCTCCCAAGGTTAATCTCCACCTGTTTCTAAGTTTATTAGGGACAAGGTATCCTGAGTTTTGTCCCGGAGGTAAACTGTCCAAGTGCAACTCATTGTTTCCATATGTGTACCACTGAAAAGGCAAATCTATCGAATATAAAGACCCTTTTTTGTTGTCGTTTAGGGCCTGAAGAATGAACCCGGAAGAAACGCCTGCGGCTACTCCGGTTTCTAATACAACCGTTGGTTTGTATTTTCGTACCAAAAAGTAAAGAATTTGTTCTTTATCTTTGAGTATTTTTTTCAACAACTTATAACTACTACGGTTTTTAAAATTTACTTTTGGTGCATATTTATTATAAATATTTTTTGTAGTTTCCAGATTTTCTTCATAGTTATATTTTTGCGACTCTGTCATCACATTTCTTTTTGTGAATTTCGGAATGTAAATTAATTTCTTTATTAAGAATCTAAATATGGATACAGTGTTTTGTGGGTGGCCAATCCAGTAGGCTAACAAACTTTTGAGAAGTAGGTAAAACCAGAGAGCTGTTCTTTTTAAATATTCTAAGGAGTTGTTCTGCATAAAACGTTTAGTTGATTATAGTCAAAAAATGGACATTTTGCATAAGTTAAAGGAAGCTTATGATATATAATCTTTTATAAAAGTTACAAACTTGGATAGGAAAAGATATAATCAGATTGTATGAAAAGAGTATTTGTCACAATTATTGTACCCACATTCAATGAAGAGAAAAATATCGAAAACTGCCTTGTTTCAATAAAAAGACAAACTTATAAAAATTATGAAATTATTGTTGTTGATGGTTTGAATTCGAGAGACAACACTTACGAAATCTCCAAAAAGTACGCAGCAGTTTTTAAATTCGGAAGGGAAAGAAGCCAGCAACGAAATTATGGAGTTGAAAAATCAAAAGGGAAATATATTTTTTTTATTGACGCAGACATGCAACTTCAGCAATCTGTTGTTTCAGATTGTATGCAAGCTGTTAAAGAAGGGTGTGTCTCTGTTACAGTTCCTGAAAGATCAATTGGCGAGGGTTATTGGTCCAAGTGCAAAGCACTGGAGAAAAATTTATACATTGGAGATGATGCCATTGAGGCACCACGTTTTTTTGAAAAGAAATTATTTCTTAAGGTTGGTGGGTATAACGAAAAAATGATTTCAGGTGAAGATTGGGATTTGCGCAGAAGATTTGCAGATCTTGGAAAGATTGGAAGAACCAAATCATTTATAAATCATTATGAGGGAAGACTTACATTATTGGGAGATTTGAAGAAAAAATTATACTATGCAAAAACGTCGGAATCGTACCTTTCCAATAATGTCAAAGGGTTAAGTGACGTCTTAAAATTTATTTTCCGCCCTGCGTATTTTTTGAAATGGCGGGCGATTGTTTCAGATCCGTTTCATGCGGTCGGTTTTATTGTAATGAAATTTTCAGAGCTGTTGGTCGGTGGATTTGGTGCGATTATTTTTAAAAAGAAATTTTGGGAAAAATTGGGAATAGTTAGATTGTTATAAAACCATGAAACTCTTTTTTTTAAATAGATCCTTTAAAAAATCTTTAGCGGTTTTTGTTCTCCTGACATCATATTTAACAACTCTGACGTACCTGGCTGTTGGAAAAAGTTTTAATCTCGCGTTAAGTGGCGATGACTGGCTGATGCATTGGATGACGTGGAGCATTTTTTATGTCAGAAAAATCACAAGCATCTACAATCCCATGGCGTACTTGTGCACATATTGTCCGCACTGGCCACAACTGGCGTTGATGGAACATTTTTGGGGTTACAACCCTTTTTACTATTACTTAATATCAATGATATCCAGGGTATTGGTTGCGTTAGCACTTTTTTATTCACTGAAATATATAACCAAAAAGAGGTATCTTGCCTTTATGGCTGCTACTTTTTTTGCTGTTGGCTATTTGGGAATAGAAACGACAGATTGGGTGTTTAATTTTATCCACTATCTGGGTCTTGCGATCGCTGTAATATTTTTAGCTTTATATTTCAGGGCAAAGGAAAAACCGAGTGTTAAAAATGTTTTACTTGCCGCCTTTGTCTACTTGCTAGCGCTAATTGTTTCGCCTCCAAGGATGCACGGGATTTTGCCGCTAATTTTTATTCTGGAAGCGGGGTGGTTTTTAATCGAGGGGAAGAATTATAAATTTAAGCAAGCAATTATCAGAATTCTTTTGATGATTTTTGTCTTTAGATCCCTATTTGTTGGACTCGGTGATTTAACGATGTTTTTGAGGAAGTACAATATTGATATTGGTGGTGGGCACAATGTCTACGGCTACGGGGAACAGGATTGGACGTTCGGAAGAGTCGTACAAGGTTTCGATGCAGCAAAAACGACTTTAGAGGAAGGACGCAGCGACATCCTTCTTTACCCTATGATTACTATCGGAAACGATGTTCTTCCTGACAGGTTGTGGAAAATTATACCTTTTCAAAAAATTTCGTTTTTTGGCAAGTACCCGTTTACCTTTTTTACTTTTATATTTCCGACAATTTTGTTTTTGGGAGTTTTAGGTTGGTTGCTTTTTAGAATAATTGACTTAAATATCAAACAATATATATATTTTTATCTTGCATTATTTTTTCTTCTCGTTACCGTTTATTTATTTAAAAGAAGTAACGTTTCAACTTTTTCGAGTGAATACGTTGCTTATGCGTTAGTGGGTGGATATGCAGTTATCCTAAGTGTGTTTTTGTTTTTTGTTTTGAGAAAAAAAGAGACACTTATAAGTCTTGCGATAGCAATTGGGATGGGTTGGATGGTCACCCCGGGGATATTTCCATATTTGATTGATCCTTTAAATATTCTCCATAGTTGGGGTAGGTATTCGATTCACCAAGGTGTCGGGCTTTCGATTTGGTTTGCAGCGATATTTTTTATTGCGATGAAATATTTACAAAAGAAGCGTAAGTATCTACAACTGGCTTTAGTTTGTCTTTTGGTAGTGGTGTTTGCGTACATGCACTCGAGTTTTACAAATGGGTATTTGACTGATGTAACTAAATATAGAAGTCTTGAAATTGATAAAAAATATTGGAGTCAGATAACAAGCGAAGTTTCATCGTTGGACAAAAATGTTTTGTCTGTATTTTATCTCGAGTCCGATCCACAAGATGCACTGATTGCGGAATGGACACTTAGGTTTACTTTTGTCGGTAGGTCGGCACTTTATTTTTCAACCATCTCTGATGGTAAGCGCTTGGCACAGCAGGGAAAACCCAGCGACCAATTAGTCTCAATAAATAATATTTACGCTTTTCGATTAAAGAACATGGAACTGTCAAATATTACAGATGTGATTCGCGAAAGGTTAAGCCGTGATTACCACGTTTATTTAAATAACAAATGACAAGTCTTCTATTTTTATTCAAACTGCGCCAAAACCGTGGACTCTTAGTCCACGGATGAAAGGAGGGAGTGATCAAATGGTTCGGGTTAGTTCACCATCTTAAGTAAAAACTGAAGGACTTGTTGAGCCAAAAGGACGAGAACACGGAGGACTCTTAGCCCTTAGGTAGTTTATAACAGCGTTCAAGAAAACCCCACCCTTCAGGGTGGGGATGAATTGAACTCTGAAAATGTGCAAACAGAGTTAAGCTTTGCTTATATGTCATC
>LBWP01000016.1 GCA_000993685.1 Candidatus Woesebacteria bacterium GW2011_GWA1_39_21 | reverse complement strand
GGCCGAATCGGTTGAAGATGCCGCACAAAAAGTCCAAAAAAAACTGAAGAAGCGTAAATATCTTAGACAGCACCACGGCTGATGCCACTTCAACAAATAGCCTCAAATACTAAGATATTCTGTTTGGAAAGAAATAGTTCCTCAAAAAAATAGATATATTTTACCCTGACTTGTTACCTCTTTTGTTGTTTTTTACTTTGCACTGGCGTGCTGAAGATGAATTCTGCGGCGAACGATAATAAAACCTAAGATCAAAGGCAGGGCAAAAAGCGCATAAGCGAGATTTAGCTTAATGCTCTTCTTTCCCAGTGAATCTGTAATTTCCTGTGCAGCGCTTGCACCTCCAAGATCAAGTGAATTGTCAGAAGCGGATCCTTTTAAGAAGCTCACGCCCAACACCTTCGGCGTTAAAGATTTCACCGATGCAATAACAGATGGTGACGAAGACGAAGACGAGCCGCCGCCACTTGTGCCACCCGATCCGCTTCCACCCGATACATTAGGATTAGTATTGTATGGCGTGTCATCATGGATTGGATCGACCGGGGGTAAATTCTCCGATCCGCCCGTTCCGGGATCATCTGCAATATCCTTATCGTGTTCATGACCGGGCGGTACAAAATTCCCGAGCCAGCTTCCAAAGACATTAACAACTGTTACAAAAAGTTTGCCATCGCCGATAATGTTATTGTTTACAAAGTTGACGATATTGGCAACTATCTTGGCGTCTCCGGTGACAATCGAGGATCCGCCCATATTTTTGTCAGCTTCATTGTCTCCGGTATTTGCCGATAATTTAACATTATTCATTACATTTGCATTATTGACCTGGGTGATGGTGTTGTTGTCTGCCACGTCATTGACGACAAATTCAAACCCATCTGAGCCGGCCAGCGAGGAGTTACCATCCGTCCCCAAAATGTGCCCGATCCACTTTCCGGCTTCGTTGATAATCACAAGCCATGAGTTTCCGGTTATGATATTTGTATTGGCAACATTGAGAACTTTCGCCAGAATTTCAGCATCTCCGGTTGTCACACTCGTATCCCCGCCCATATCTTTTGAAAGTCCGTTTCCGCCTGTATTGGCATCATAATAAAGATTATTGTCGATATAGGCATTATTAAACTGGTTAATCAGATCTGCTTCAGAGATATTCACATTTGCAGTATTTGTTGAATCGGTACCGTTTCCGGAATTAGAAACTGTCACATCGGAACCTCCGCAGCAAGCGGTAAGAGCGGTTTCCGGCATAATAATGTCTCCGATAAGTTCCCCGAAAATATTTACAACTGCATAAACTACATCTCCGGCAATATTAGTATTGACGAAATTAACGACATTTGCCGAAACATTGGCATCGCCTGTTGTAATAGAAGTTTCGCCGTTCATATTTTTATTTGCCGTGTTATCTCCGGAATTGGCAGTCAATATCATGTTATTTTCAACATTGGCGTCATTTTGCTGGAAGGAAAGATCATTTTCAGTTAGATCAACCGTACCTGTGTTTACCGAATCAGGACCGTTTCCGGAATTGACGACGGTAATGTCGTTTTCACCGCAGTTTGAAACACACCCTTTTGAAAAATCCAAAATGATGTCGCCAACATGATCATCAACAATGTTGAATTCAGACACCATCACCCCGTCAATATTGGTGTTAACCGAATTAACAATCGTACCCGTGACATTCGCGTCACCGGTTGTAATTTCCGCTCCGTTCATATTTTTACTGGCTTCATTATGTCCGGAATCCGAAACCTGATTCATGTTGTTTACAACATTTGTTGTGTTCACTTGCGTCGTTGAGGAATCATCATTTACCACAACCGTTCCTGTATTGACCGAATCGGGGCCGTTGCCGATTGAAGTGACTACAATTCCGCCTTCAAAACCACCATCGCCAACCGTCAAAAAATTATTCGCGCCTGTGTTTGTGATTGCGCCGGTGTTGTCGGCATCGCCTGTTGTAACCGACCCCGTTCCCATTCCTTCGTTCGAGTCCATTCCGCCGGTTAACTCAACACTTGCTCCAACTACCGTGTCGGTTGTTTGATCGTTGGTTTCTTGCGAGTCAGAAGCAGCTTGATCTGAAACCGTATCTTGCGGAGTCGAAGAGGTTGTATTGTTGTTTGTCGTGTCTTGACTATTGTCCGTACTATTACTATCTGTCGTTGGGGCAGCTGGGTCGCCAGCAGTGGTCGGTGACGACGGTTGTTGCGGCGCTTCTGGCTCTTGCGGAGCGGACGGCGCTGTTGGTGCTGTAGGAGCCGGAGCTTCAGGAGCCACAGGTGGCGCGGGCGGGTCGGAAGGCGCTGTTGGTGCTGTAGGAGCAGACGGCGCGGTCGGAATTGCGTATGTATATCGGACATTCCCCAAAATAAAGAGCATGAGAGCCATGTAAATGGCTAATACTCTTTTTATAATTTTTCTAAATTTCGTAATCTTCATACTCTTTTTCAGCTTCTTCTTAACTTTTCGTTATAAACTTTTATTATGCTTACTATAAATTTTGTTCTTGGTAGCGGGGAAATTTACTGAAGTGCTAGTAAATTAACCCCCGCTAACCAAGCGCACCACTTATCCTAGGTGTAAAAAAGCCAAAAGTTCGCTTAAATTTAAGGTTAAATTTAAATTAAAGCCTCCTAAAGGCATTTCCCAATCCCATTCAGGTGCTTCACCGTAGACATTTGCGTTTCCGGAATTGCCTACTTCAACTGTTGTTGCAGCATCACCGGTATCCACTGACGGATCACCATTGTGATTACCTGCTACTTCCTCTAATTCATTGTAACCAGTCTTAGCGTAAGCTTCGACATCGTTATCAACTCCACACTTGTGGTTATTATTACCACCAAATATGAACCATAAAGGAAGATCTAATCTTTGTACACCGCAGTTTTCCTGAAAAACTGCCAGATCATTAACTAAATCAGCTTTGATTTTGTTGTCTGTGTCTGTGTTATTATCAGCAATTTTTGCGGTTACGTCCCAAAGACAACCATCACAATTAACATCTGCCCAGTTAAAGTTGACCATATTGTCAACAGTTACTGTTGCTTCTGCATCTCCCGTTTCGATTGAAGCGAGTTCGCCAACGGCTTCCTCAATTTCATTCTTTCCGGTTGAGCTTTCTGCATCTACATCATTGTCAATGTGACCATTATTGTCTTGAGCCAAATAAACCGATCTATCTAAATCAAGATAGATGTCGTTATCTGAATCTGAATTGTTTCCAAGAATCTTAAGGGAAACTAAACCATTACCACCACTTCCTCCACCTAAAACGGCAGAATTTGCATTCGCCCAAGTGGATAAAGTTACTGTGGTTGTGGCATCACCGGTATCAATACTTACATCTCCACCAGTTGTTTCTTCTATCTCATTTTTTCCTGTTGAACTGTATGCATCTACGTCATTATCGACGTTTGCATAATTATTCTGAAACAAAGCGACTCCAGAACCTTGATTTTGGTTTATGTCAAGATCAATTTTGTTGTCTGTATCGGTGTTGTTATCTTTTATAAGGATATCAACATCGGTTGCACAAGTTCCACAACCTGACACACTGGCTTGATTGCTATTCACAGAATTAACTACTGTGACGTCAGTTGTAGCATCACCCGTTTCAACAGATACTTCGCCACCAGAAGTTTCTTCAACTTCGTTGCCTCCGGTACTGGCTGACGCATCTATATTGTTGTCAATATTTGCGTTGTTACTTTGTGATACATAAGTAGAACTGTCAACATTTACATACATAGTGTTATCAGAATCACTATTGTTGCCTGATATTTCAAGTGTAATTGCAAGAGCCGGCATTGCTGTTTGAAACAACATTGCTGATGTTGCAATTATTGAAACTACTCTCTTTTGTAATTTATTCATTAAGTTTATTCACCCCCTCTCTCTGTCTGACCGTTTCCCTTCGATAAACTCAGGGAGGCACTTCGTCAAGTATTTAATCAATTGTTGATTAAATTATCCGTTTTAAATTTATATTCAATAAAAAACGGAGGCGCCCCGATTCGATCGAATTATTCTTTCAAATTTGAAAGAAATTCAAATCGGAGAGCCTCCGTTTGCGGTCGGCCAAATATGCTACAAAATAATTTATTATACTCATTCGGGGCAGATAAAAATTCTATACAATAAATAATGATATAGGATTTTACTAAATGTTATTGTTATATATTATATAGTCAATAAAAATAAATTTGTCAATATCAAAAAGAAGATCAGTATCTAGAAATAGTGGTTGTATTATATTAAATGTGTCAGATTGTTCAAATATCCCTTTCATATTTATTTTCATCATCACCTTGATGACGAAAAAATATCCTTACGGGATTTTAACGTTTTGATAATCCGCCTGTATGTAATCTGGCTCACAGAACCTTTTTGGACATAGATTTCAACACTACCGTAGCTTCCCACGCTCTGAAGAGCAGCCGAGATTTCCATAAGCAGCCTTGGGGTAATTTTTTTTATCGAATATTGATCCATCAATACGGAAGGCAGAGTTAAAAATTTAATTCAATCATTTGTTTATCGCCGTTAATCTGCCCTATTCTTAAGAGAAGCTTTGTGTCGCTTTCGGAAATGGGGAAACCCAATCTGGTAACTTTCGTCGATTGAGCTTGAATTTCAACGGGGTCGTTATGAATGTCGGGAGCCAGCCATTCGACTTGATTTCCGTTTACAGAAAGTCGGACATAATCTTTGGTATTCATCTGAACTTTTTGACTGTACTCATTGGTAATCTTAAGATAAACAATCAAAAACAGTCTCCCTTTTACAGCAGTTGCCTTCTGACCTTTTACGATTATCTCATTCTGAAGCTCTACTCTTTGTATAACATACTTGATGTTACTAACCTCTTTACCTTTTGAATCGTTTAGGGGGAAGCTAAATTCCCGGTTGATTTCAGTAATCTTTAGAGGACTGTTAATTTCTACTTGGTCTCCCAAAGTCGATCCTGATAATAATCCCGTCCGAGATTTTGATATACCGCTCTTAACCGCAACAGCAATGATGATCAGTACTACCAACGCCCCTAAAAGTAAAAACGTTTTCTTTACTTTATTAGTATTTAACGGTGTACGGTAACCGCTTCCGTGAAGCGGTCGCTCTCCATCCGATTCTCTTTTTTCTAACCTTGACTTGATCATATTTATAAATTTTTTGGTTAAGTTGAGAGTCAGATTCGTTGTCCTTTTACCCAAATCCAAAGCTATAACTGCCACCTTTTTACTTACATTGATCGTAACTATTGCAGCACTTTTTAATACTTTGGCGATCTTAAATATTGTTGTTCTTGCCAAAGCGGCTGTCGATCTGACTGTTTTTGACAATCTGTTGATCGTAACCCCTTCAACTTGTGGAGTGCTATCAATTGCTTCTACACCCAGTGAAATTTTGTTTATATCCATTTCCCTCTTTTTCTGGGGCAGAAGAATATTAGGCAATGTTACCTAAGCGCTTATCTGTTGTCAATACGCTGGTTTACTCTTATGGGGAAATACTTACACTTATTGACACTTTACTTTCATCAAAAACTTTTTTAATTTCAATATTAATTTCTTTACCGTTCCCCGCGCCGGCCAGTTTATTTAAAATATTTTCATTTGTACTCGTTGTTACAAAACTGGTTACACTCATACCAAAGTCCTTAATTTTTCCTTTATACCAATCAGTAATTGCCTTCGCGTTATCAGCGCTTTGCAGATAAAGTGCGGAGACATTTTTTTCAACCGTCTCCGAGTTGGGATAGTTAAAATAATCAAGCTCCGTCCCTTTTTTGGGCTCGTCAGTTACTTGAGAAGGCGTAACTGTTACCAACGCCGGAAATGGTTTCATTGTCGGGAGCCGTTGGTCTTCAGGTGAGGGCGTTACTTCGTCGCTACTCCCTTTGACGTCAGCACTATTTGTATTTCCACTTTCATCGACAGTGTTTTCATCCGTCTTGGAAACATTTTCCTGAAGCGGGCTACTTCCTGAAGGAGATTTATCGGAATTAACGATTAACTTCTGGTTACTAATTAGACTTCCAACTAAAAACACCGAAAGGGCAATTGCAACAAAGATTACATTCATATTTGTGAGTTTTAATCGAACACCATTGTACTACATTAATTATTTTTTGTAACCGAAAAAGCTTAGTTTTAGCCTTTCCAACCGTGCGGATATCTTTCGTACCATGCCACTAAAGAACTGACTGAATCTTTGATCGTCCGGCTGGGTACCCAACCAAGAACCTTTTTAGCCTTTTTGATATCCGCGATCATCTTTGCATATTCACCTTTTCTCGGTCCCGCTTTTTTCAAATCGAATTTCACTCCGGTTATTTTTTGGACAGCGTCTACAATTTCCAAAACAGAATTTCCCTTGCCCGTTCCCAAGTTGATAGTTTCACTTTTGCCACCCGACCACAAATATTGTAGCGCTTAATGTGAGCTTCGTTAAGATCTACTACATTTATATAATCTCGATTGGAGATTTATCCGGAGTATCAACGCTTGGACAAGTTAAATAAAACGGCTCAATCCCGAGCGCTCCCCTGACTGTGTTTTGAACCAAAAGCACCGATGGTCTTTTCGAATCCCCAACCTCCCCGTCATCGCTGGCTCCACAAACATTAAAATAGCGCAAAATTACATAATTTAGGCCCTTTAACTTACCATACCATTCAATCATCTGTTCAATCATTCGCTTGCTAAGTCCGTACGGATTCGCCGGGTTAATCGGATGTTTCTCATCAACTGGAACGTACTTTGCTTCGCCATACACAGCGCACGTTGATGAAAAACAATATTATTTATTCCGCTCTCAATTATCTGTGTCAGCAAATTATGTGTGCCAACAACATTGTTTTGAAAATACTTCTGTGGATTTTCCATCGACTCATTTACAAGACACGATGCTGCGTAGTGTAAAACCGCATCGATATTTTCTTCCAAACTAAAAACTTTTTTCAACGAAGAAGGATCGTTTAGGTCGGCTTGGTGATATTTAAATTTAGATTTAAATTTACTTTCAAATTTTTTTAGTGGTTCTCGGTAGCCAGTGAAAAAATTATCAACGGCAACAACTTTGTAGCCCTTTTGCAGAAGAAGATATGTCGCAACTGCACCGATATAACCTCTCGCACCCGTAACCAAAACCTTTTTCATACGTTAGCGGATTAATTGTATCACTTTTGCCAAATCCGTTAATTTTTTACTTTTAGTAACTAAATACCTCATTACGACCACAAAAATAAGTGATCCGCAGAAATCAATCAAAACATCCCTTATTGTCGGCTCACGTGTAGGAGTAAATGTTTGGTGAAATTCATCCGACGTTCCATACAACAAAGCAGTAACCAAAACGCAGATCAACGCATTCTTCGGAGCAATTCTTGAATTAACCAATGCTCGGTAAAGAAGTAAAGCAAAGATAAAGTATTCGGTTATATGGGCCGTTTTTTTAACTATAAAATCTTGCCAATGCACCGCGGAAGTTTTAATTGCATCGCTTGAGGAAAAAGAATAAATAACGGCTGCCCACAACAAAAAAGGTACCCAAAATTGCAAAATAAGAGTAAGCAGTCTTTTGGTTTTTTCCAACATTATTCATTCTACATTAAACAAGAAGGCGTAGCATACCTTAGCGATTCTGTCGTCTGTTTTTAACAAACAAGAAGACAGAAACGCCGACAAAAACAATTCCCAAACCCAAAAGTACATATGCAAACGGAGAAATATTAGCAAGATCCGACGAACTTTCAGCTCCCAAAACATCAGCTGGAGTTTGTTGATCGGAATTATTTTCTGAATCGTACCGAAATTGAGAAACGTCGGCGCTTTTTTGCAGAAGCTCGTTATCGGCAGCATGATCCTGCGGGGTTAGGGTAGGCTTTTTCGTCGGCGTAGATGTAGACTTTTTTGTTGATGTCGGATTCGGCGTTGGAGTATTCGTCGGCGCATTTGTAGCTGCAACTGTTGGTGTAGGAGTATTTGTCGGGGTTTGCGTTGGAATGGGCGTCGGAGAAGGACACGGTGAAAGCGTACCACTTGCATTGCTTGCGTTAAATGAGCTTTGGGAAAACCTCTCGAGAACATTTCCTCCATCTGTAGTTTTACCAACCGACCCTTCAGACGAAACAGGCAAACATACTCCGTTACCCCCGTATCGAATTTGCTCAACTAAAGTCGCGTCAGACCTGTATAGCCCGATCGTATCCCCTGAATTATTGAGTCTGTCAGAAACGTTTTCCGTGATTATTGGATTTGTTGAAGGGCCTACAACGGTACCACCTGGAAACGTGTAAATTTTACTGGAAGTTCCCACATCATCCAAATACCACCCGGAAATATCAATATCTTCATAAGCATACAGTTCTATCCAGTCTGGCGTCCCTAAAACTCCTAATTCATTTATCACTATTTGGGCAATTGTTACTTTTATAGAAAATAAAAGAAGAAATGCCACCGTCACTAATACCGAAACGTGTTTTAGATATTTCATTGGCTTATCATAACTCTTAAAAGCGACAGAGCAAATAGATTGTTTCGAATGGGGTTTATATAAAGTTAATGTGCAAATAGAAAGTGTCAATACCACCATCATCGTGATGTACTCTGACATACCTCAATCGGCAACCGCTCGAACCAGTATAACTTCCACGATACATATTCCCGGATTTGACAGCCTTCACATCAAAGCCTGTCTCGCTTTCAATATCTATACCATTATGGAAATTGTAAATCTGCCCAACCCAGGAATTTCTAACAGCCCAGGTGGACCCATACCCTTGGTGATATTTAATTTTTTCATTTACCGGCCAATTCCACGAACCAGAAGGATTAAAGGGGTCCCCGTCAGAGCTCCCGCACGCGGAGCCGGAACAATTATCATAAGAAACGCCACTGCGAAGATAACTAAATGGGTTTTGGACAACGCTACTTACTGCAACCACAAAGTGAACATGTGTTCCACTTGAGTTACACGAGGGTCCCTTAATCATCGTTGCAATCCTATTACCTTCAGAAATATGCCCCACCAATTCTTCAACACCTTTACCTGCAATAATTGCCTGTATCGCTTCGAGTTCAGACTTTGCCGACGCCAAAAGTGACTGATACTTCTTCTCGTCATTCTTTGTCTGTTCCAAAAGTTGCGCTTTGGCATTCTTTTGCCCGCTAAGTGATACCTTTTGCGATTCAAGATCTTTTTGCAAAGCCTCTTGGCCAGTTTTTTCCTGTTGATACAAGTCCTGCGCATTTTTTAATCTATCAAGTAAATCGATGTCTGCGGCTTGGAGCCTCTTTAAATAGTTAAAACTGGTAATTGCATCGGAAATATTCTGCATGGAAACAAAAAGCAAGTAACTTTCCGAAAAGCGTGACATCTTATAAGTTCTTGCAACTCTCTCGGTATAGGCTTTATTCAAATCAGTAAGTGAGCTTTCCAACTGTTCGATCCGTCCGCCCAAGAGAAGAATTTTTTCTTCTGTCTGCGATATTTTAAGCTGTGTAAGTTTGATTTGGGTATTGTACTGGGCAATTAAATTTGAGAGCGTGTTTGCCTGATTACCCAGTCTGTCAAGCTCTTGTTGGTACTTGGCAATTTCGTCGGTTAGACGTTGAAGCCTTTCCTGGTCGGTTTCAGCTGAGACCTTCGTTGTCAAAGTCAAAACAAAACAGAAAAGCAAAAGAACTGAAAATGTTTTTTTAAGAATTGACCTCATTTCCTTTTTCTTGTACGGGCAACAGCCATAACACTACCCGTCAACGAAAGCAGAAGGCCGACAGTAAGTTCCACCAATAGGAGTATTCCAAAAAAACCTAAAAGGGCAAGTGTACTTGACGGCAGAATCGGGATATCCTGAAAATACTTTGTGAGGGATGGAGTCAGGTATAAGAATATCAAAAAACTAACAAACCAGCCCGACAAAACGCCTGTCACTGAATACAATAATGATTCCAAAAACACCGGCGCTCTGATAAAACCAGCAGTTGCACCAATCAGATCAAGGATTTCCATCTCATTTTTTCTAACCGACATTTTCATACTGATAATCACAACCATTAAAACAAGCGAGGTTCCCAAAAAGAAGCCGACAACGATCCCGCCTGTCAAGCGAATATAATATGCAATTTGACGAAGCCTAGCAACAACATCGGTTAATGTTTCTTCGCCTCCCAAACTTGCAGTGTAGCCAACCTCATCTACAATGCTCTCGCTTTTCAACTCGCTAATTACAGGTTCGGCATACGACAAATCAACCACGGAAAACTCTAAACTTGCAGGGAAAACTGAGGGACTAACCAATTCCGATAACATCGGATTGTCCTTCGTTGCTTTCTTATAAATCTCAAGCGCTTGTTCTTTGGTTACATAGTTTACTTTTTTCAGCCTCAGGTCGCCGCCCAACTTCGAACGCAGCGCATCAACCTCTGAAATCGTCGCATTGTCTTTTATAAAGATAATCACTTGTGGTCTGGTTTCGTAATGTTTAAGAATCTGATGAGATGAATAGATAAAAATGACTAAAACGGAAACGACAAAAAACGTCACAAATAAAACAAATACTGCAGCCAACGCCTGAAAAGGAGAGCGACGTATATTATTAAATGCCGTTTTCAAATGGATGTTCATATATAGTTAATTGTACAGCCCCTGTCACTGTTTTTTTAAATCTTTCCCGTCTTCCGGCTTTGCAGGTTCTTTTTTGGCTGACTTCTTTTCGTCATTTTTTCCCGAATGACCAGAAGTCACGGCTGAATCGGCAACAACTTTGCCTTCCCTAAGCTCGATCACCCTCTTTTTATGTTTTTCAATGATGCCCAAATGATGGCTTGCCATTAGGATCGTTTTACCTTCGTTATTGATCTTCTCGAAAAGTTCCATAATCTCATCCGCCGTCTTCCAATCTAAATTTCCCGTTGGTTCATCGGCTAAAATCAAAAAAGGATTTCCTACCAAGGCTCTGGCTAAGGCGCCACGCTGAAGTTCACCACCCGCAAGCTGCACCGGAAAAAGATCCATTCTCTTTTCCAAACCAACCAGTTTCGCGATATGCATTACTCGATCGTTCCATTCGTTTTTCGGAACCTTATTAACAGCAAGCGTAATCTCGATATTCTCACGCAACGTTCGCTCATTAATCATCTTGAAGTCTTGAAACACTATTCCCATTTTTTGCCTGATTTTTGGGATCTCCTTGTTTTTCAAACTTGCCAGGTTAGTCCCGTCTAAGATTATTTCACCCGAGTCGGGAATAATTTGCCTTAAGATTAATTTGATGATCGTGCTTTTACCTGAGCCGGAAGGACCGGTTATAAAAACAAACTCTCCATCAGAAACATCAAAGCTTATATCGTCAACCGCGATAATATCGCCAAAAACTTTTGTTACCTTATCTAATTTCAACATAGCGAAAAATTGCGCTACTTAAGATTAGCAAAAAATCCGAGGTTGAACAAATTGCAAAATGAAGTCTAATCTACAACCTTAATCCTACCCACGTCAATTAACCAGCTTGCATACTTTGCTGAAATTGTCTCACCCCAGACTTGAACTTTTTTGTCAACAAAGGAATCGAGATCAACTACGGACGAAGTTAGATATACATACTTGCCTTCACCCAAACCCCTGTCGATATAGTGCGTTCCCTCACCTTTGATTCCGCCCTGTTTCAACACCCCCTCAGCCGTACTAGAATACGAACTCTCGTCACCAATTCCAGCTTCTGTGGCGCTGCCCCCAGACGAAGATGAGTCTGAAGAGCCCGTCGGGGAGCTACCTGCCTGCTTGTTACCGGCCAAAAACCACCCAGTGGTTACTCCCAAAACAACTACTAAAACCGATGCCAGAACCATTAAAAGAGTATTTTTGTTAAATTTTTTTGTCGTTATTGGTTTAACTAATGGTTTATCAAAAACAGGCGCATCGGGACGTACAGGTTGGGGAGAAACAGGAGTTAAAACACTTTTTTGCTTTTCTTCCATACATTTAAATATACATGCACTAGACGACTTCTATCAAGTGGATATCTTCTCTTTCGAAATTTCTTACGAATACGAAGATTCCAGAAACTCCGTTGCTTTTTGAATCCTTTTGTATGAGATTTGCAAATTTTTCGCGAGTTTTTTCTCAAGCCTGACCAACTCTCTTTCGGCCCGTTGATGAACTTTCGCTGCCACAGTACCATCACTAAGCAGTGAAACAAGTTTGCAATCTATCCCTTCAACTTCCGCATTTCCCCTGATCACCTCTCCAACACGCCTGTCAATTTCTCTTCTGCACTCTATTGCCTTCCGATCAGGATAGGCCGCTTCCGCAAAGCGTAATCTTAAAAGAAATTTCTGCGCAACTTGCTTTACCTGCGACTCCAAAACGGCTTCAGAGAAAGGGTCCATTGCACTATTTTTCTTTTGCTTATTTCTTTCTGACATTTGAAAAGTTATTCATCAAATACTTCAACTCTTCCTCAATAAAACCATCCAGGTCGCCATCTAAAACAAGATCTGGATTGGATACCTCAAAATCCGTCCGCAAATCCTTTACCATTTTATAAGGATGCAGAACATACGAGCGAATCTGATTTCCCCAAGAGGCAGGACGGTACTCACCCTTTAAACTTGCCCTTTGATTTTTCTCTTCCTCCCGCTTTCGAACCCACAACAGCGCACGCAGATGTTCAAGCGCGTACTTTCTGTTCTGCTCCTGAAATCGCTCAGATTGTGCGGAAACTACAATTGCTGTAGGGATGTGTTTCAACCTAACTGCCGTTGAAACTTTCTGGACATTTTGTCCACCTTTTCCGGATGAACGGAAAAACGACCACTCCAGATCTTGGTCATCAATTTTCATATCCGGCAAATCAACTTCTTCTAATTCCGGCAGAACTTCCACTAACGAGAATGAAGTCTGTCGCAGTTTATCGGCATTAAATGGCGACTGCCTGACCAACCTGTGAGTACCAGATTCGCCCTTGAGGCTTCCATATGCATATTTACCCGTCACCTTAAAGGTCACGCTTTTAATACCCGCTTCTTCACCTTCCGAAATATCAATTGTCTCCACCTTCCAGCTCTTCCTTTCACAATGTCGGGTATACATCCGAAAAAGCATGCTCGTCCAATCCATTGCCTCCGTGCCACCTTGTCCAGCATGAAGTGAGACAATCGCATTTTTCGAATCAAATTCACCCGTAAAGAGACTTGTAATTTTCAGTTTATTCACTCTACTTTCAAGTTTTTTTATTTCTGGCACAAACGCTTCTAATGATGTTTCATCCGAAAAAGCACCTAGAGTCGACAATTCACTTTCCACTTCCTCAATTTCTCCAACCTCTACTTTCAAATCAGCCAGGTCTTGAAGCACTCTTTTTGCATTTACTTGGTCATTCCACAAGCCGGGATCGGTGGACTTTCCTTCGAGAACCGATATTTGTTCCAGTTTTGCCTGCAGGTTAAGGAAATCCTTAACTTCCAGAAACTCAAAATTTAACTTTTCAACTCTCTCTTTTAAACCGCTCATATAAAAAAAACGCAAAAAAGATCTACTATCCGGTTAAGTATAAAATATTAGCCGTAAATAGCAAATAGACTGTATAATATTTAAAAACAAATGCAAATACTAATTCTCCCCGGGTTTCATCCCAAAAACCAAAAATGGGCCGAGGAAACAAAAATTGAACTCGACCCTTTCTTTCCGACGACTGCATACTCTTGGGCGCACTGGAAAACGGAAAAACCTGAAAAAAATTGGGTTGAAGTAGAAAGTAAAAGAATTTTAGAACTCGCTCAAGGCTCGGCTGTAAACGTTATCGCAAAATCTATTGGGACGTTAGTGGCAGCATACATTATCGGTTTCGCACCAAAAATGGTCAATAAGTTGGTTTTATGCGGAATCCCTTTAAACGACATCGGCGATAAGGACAAAATAAATTACAACAGTCTTACAAAAATTTCCAGCGAAAAGATTATTGTTATCCAAAATGAAGATGACCCACACGCAAATTTCGAACAAGTTAAAGAGTTCCTTGATAAGATTAACAAACAAATCGCAATCATTTCAAAACCTGGCTCCGACCACGAATATTATTACTCCGATGCCTTTCTTGAATTTTTAAAATAATCCCCTCAACAAATCTGCAGATGTTCACGGATAACAAATATCTTGCCGGAGTTTTTGTGCCTCACTTTTGTCCATATTTTTGTAAAGTGAGTACATTTGACCCGAATCGAGTTTCGATTTTGCGCCGGTGTCTGGCACAGCATTCTCCGTTCCCAATACATTAACAACTTTTTGCCGGCTGATATTCAATACAGTACTGAAAGGTTTCGGAACGTTTTTCATTCCCAGTATTTCTGTAAAGATTGTCCTACCCGATAAAATAAAGAAGCCCTCCATAATGATCGCTAAAACTACACCCCAAAACAACATTGCGATCGACCCCTTTCCCAAACTCCAATGGACGTAAAGATACCGCAGCCGCGCCAGGGTAAAAATCAAAAGAAAAACAAGAAGAATTATCGCACCCACCTGCCAATATGTTGCATCAACATACAGACTACCGATCTTAAAGGTTTTGAAAGTTTTGTTCAATACATCCCAAAGAGGCAGCTTTTCCATTAGCTAAATAATATCACGAAGGAGATAATTCTCTAATTTTCAAAACAGACACGTTTTGAAAATCTCATCTTTGGCTGGTCAAATATTCAAGAATTAAAGGGGTAAATTAGATTCTCAGCCTTAAACTGACTGAATAAATCATCTTCTATATTCTTCTCTTTACGATATTTAGCAAATTCTCCAAGGCAATTCTCGTACAACTTCTTCGCCTGTTTATATCTCTTTTCTATAATTTCCTCGTTATCATCTTCAGAATAACTGCCACTACCCAAAACACTCCAGTTTCTTGCGGCTGGACTTTTGAGTAAATTAGAAAGACCCTGAAATCCAATTTCTACCCAAAGAAGTGTTTTAAAAGCTTCTGTGCTGGCAAGTTTATAATATCTTCGTGATTTCTCAATACTATCAGACCGTCTAATATGCACAGTATAATCTCTACTTTCTGTCAAAGATGTATCTACACGATGATAAGGAAAAATTACCCTTCCTCCGGTTTCACTGGGGGCACTTGAATAAAAACTCCATACTAAGGGAGGTGGAATAATTTCAGAAATACGGGAAACTACCGGCACCAAGTCAGAACGAAGTTCTAATTTTTCATTCGGTTTTTTATCAGGAACATAACCTTCCAATGAAGGCGGATTTTCAATCATCGAGACAATTATAGTGTGGAGAGGATATTTATTCCACTTTCAGAAGTTCGACCGTAAAAATCAGTGTTGCATTCGGCGGTATTATCGGCGGCGAACCCGTCTCACCGTATGCAAGATTTGCGGGAATTATCAGTTTTCTCTTTCCGCCGACTTTCATTCCCAACACCCCCAAATCCCAACCTTTGATTACACCACCCTCACCAAGTGTGAATGAAAACGGTTGATCACGATCATAAGAGCTGTCGAACTTTGTGCCGTCTTCCAAAGTACCTTCATAGTTAACGGTTATTGTTTTTCCATCAACCGCTTCGGTCCCATTTCCGATTAAAATATCCTCTTTAACCATATCCTTCTGTGTTTGAGTTATTTGCATGTTCGAAATAGTACTACCGTTACTATACATCAAATAAAAAACTAATCCAGTCAACACAAAAAACGAACCAGCCACAGGTAAAACATACTTCCAATTGAAAACAATCTTTGTTTGTTTTACTTCTACAACCTTCTTCATATTTATGGATTGTAGCATATGAGTGTATTAATTAAGCACACTAATACAACTTAATAATTCAAATCTCTCAAGTTTTAAGTTGCAGTTTTGAGTTTTGACTTTTAAGCTTTGAGTCATTTCCAACTAGTCACCCTTCACTTATTTTCTCTCAGTTTCTCCATCAGTATTGAGTAAAAGCGCAAATTATGAATTGATGCCAACCGCATCGCAGAAATTTCATTAATCCGAAAAAGATGTGCTAGATATGCCTTCGAATAGTTTTTGCAAAGAAGGCAATCGCAGGCAGAAGACACCGGTTCGTCGAGAAGATAATTTTTCTGTTTCGAAGGAACATAAAATTTGTAGAACTTTTCTTGATTTAAATTAATATTATTTATATTGTCTGCTTCGTAGACATACAGCCGCTCATGTCGGGCATCGCGCGTTGGGAGAACGCAATCAAAAATCTGAAATCCCATTTTATATAATTTTACAATCTCGTCTGGTTTTCCCACCCCAAGTCCATATAGAAGATAATTTTCTGGAGCACACGCCGCAATTGTTTCCGCCGATGTATAATCAAAATCTCCCGATTCAGTAATTGGCCAACCACCGTAACCAAGTCCATCAAAACCAATTTCTACCAACTGCTGCACACAATATTTTCGTAAGTCCTGATATTTTCCTCCCTGAACAACGCCAATCAGATACGGTCCTTCACCTAATGTATAAAATTTATCGTAAGTACTTCGGCATCTTTTTGCCCACTTTAGCGTCCTTTCAACCGTATCCTTTGCTTCATCGAACGATGCAGTTGGGGGAGTAAAATCATCCAATACCACAATCAAGTCTGTTTTAAGCTTTATTTGAAACTCAATCGATTTTTCCGGAGTCAATAAAATTTTCTTCTTTTTTGAGGTATAGAGTGTTATTCCCACATCATTCACCTTTCCTTTTCCGGAACCGGATTTAATGATACTCATCACCTGAAATCCACCAGAGTCAGAAATCACTGCCCCATTCCAATTCATAAAAGTTCTGACACCGCCGAATTTTTTTATCGGGGCTTGCCCAAGTTCTCGAAAGAGGTGATACGTGTTAACCAAAACCCCAGGAGTCATACTGTTTGCCACATCTATCGAATCAAGCGTCTTCACGACGGCCTGTGTTGCATCAGGAAAAAAAATCGGAAACGGATATTTTTTTCCAGATAAAGTTCGAAATTCTTTGATCATAAGCTATTATACCGCAGGTAAGAATTTTGGTCGTAGAAACTTAAACGGCAGATCGGAGATACGCAATTCCGCCCCAAATTCCACTAAAATCACCAAGTGCGGCTTTAGTGATTACAGGAACTTTTGGGTAAGTTTTAATTACTCGTTTTTCTACCTCTTCTCTTAAGAGCTGTATATCAAATGACTCCGACAACGCCACTCCGCCTCCCAAAACCACAATTTCGGGTGACCAAAAATAAATTGAGTTGGTTACCCCCAGCGCAACATTTTTCATAATTTCACCCCAAACTTTCTTGTCTAATATTTTTTCAGCATCTTGATCATAGATCTTTTTAATTGACTTGCCTGAAACAAGTGACTCAAACGAACTGGGAGATTTTTTACAAAAAATTCTATGTTTTCCTGGTTCAAACCCATAAACTTTATTGTCAATCATCCCGTTAACAATCCTCGACCCACCAACTCCGGTACTTACCGTAATATACGAAACTATCTTATGATTTTTTCCTGCACCGTAAATTGCCTCCCCAAGCCCTGCAAGTGCCGCATCGTTTTCAATATACACTTCAGCCGAAAATTCTTTCTTAAAATCAGTCTCGATCGGTTTACCTATCCAGTTTTTCATATTCGGAGACGAATACAGTTTTCCTTGATTCATCACACCGGCAATTCCCAGGCAAATCTTTGAAATCCTAACATCCTGATTTTTTATGAAGTTAAAAATGTTTTTGACTCCCGACTCATAGTTTTTATCGGTAAGCAAAAAAAAGGAATCAAGAAGTTTGTAAGAGTCGCTTATCAACCCGATTCGTGTTTTTGTGCCACCAATATCAAGCGCAAGATTCATA
>LBWP01000015.1 GCA_000993685.1 Candidatus Woesebacteria bacterium GW2011_GWA1_39_21 | reverse complement strand
CAACCAACGATTTGGATAAAAGGTCCATCCGGGGATGCCTATGTAAGTTATCAAATTGAATATATTCAGGGCGAGAAAATGATTATGCGCGTTAATGTTAATTATGGAATAAACAAACCGTATTTAAACAATGAGGATTTAAATAAAATTACAGAAAATGGTATCAACAACACTATTATTTATGTTTTGACACGTTTCTCTTCAAGATATGGGATTCCGGGAAACTTAAATCAAGTTAGTCAAACATCTGACGACTATTTTAATTCAGACAGGGAAAAAGTGGTAACGATAAAAAGTTTTTCAATTTGATGATGTGGAAAATTAAATTGTTGAGCAAGTATTTCGTAATTTTTGTCTTTTCTATTTTTTTGCTTACTACAATGGGGATCGTAAATAAAGTTTTTGCATCCCCACTTTGTGATGGGGTTTTTATCTGTGGCGATCCAGTACAATTGAGGAGATGTTCTTTGAGGGTAATAGCATGTACTTCTGACTCTGACTGTCTGCCGTATGGCTATGGCAATTGTCAACCATATAATGACTGTCTCAATCCAACCAACCCCGCCAATTACCAGTGCAGCACGCATTTTGATTGGGAATCTACATGTGGCCCAACTGATTACTGCGATTCGATCGGAAAATGTGAGCTTTATAACTATTGCGAGTGGCTGGGAACGACACCTACACCACCGCCAAGTCCGATTCTAACACTTCCCCCCGGTGTCACACCGAGCGCAACACCAATTCCTACAAGTGTTCCGCCAACGTCGGTTCCGTCACCAACCCCGACCAGTGTACCGAATTCACCAACTTGTGGCGCAATTTCCGGTCCCAGCTGTACATTCACAAACACTGTCTCATCATTTGTTCCATCATGTGTTGCCGGAAGCGGTAGTTTAACACGCGTTGATATGTGGTTTTCTCCTACGTCCATCCAGAGTTGGACAAATATTTATAGTAATGCTTCCGGAAATACATTTGGATTTGTCGGTCCTTCTTCTCCTGCGACTGTAAACTGGCCATCTGCCGGTAACTACTATGTGACGGCTAATGCTTGGAATTCTAATGGGGTGGGTTGTACAAGTAATCCGTGGTGTGGAAGTTATCCATGCTCAGGATTTAATTATTGTGGAGCCTCTAATGTGAAGGTCGTAAACGTATATAATCGGGTTAGCAGCCTGTCTGCTCCTGTTTTGATTGGGCCGTCTGGATTAATAACCTGCGGTGATCCACCCACAAAGGCGGTCACGCTAAGTTGGCAACCGGTTGCTGGGGCAACCAGATACTCGGTAAGAGCTAACGATCTTTCGGACGGGTGGAACGGTCTTTGTAACGGAGGGGAAAATCCCAACGATCTGTGTACAGATTACGTGGCAGGTACAAGCTATACTTACAATGCAGTTCCGGGACACTCTTTTAATTGGCAAGTTCAGGCGATATATGATAATCCCTGTACAGGTGTTGCAATGTGGAGTGCCGCGTCTTCAACGCATGTCGATGTTCCCGAGTGTCCTTCGTGCACGATTTTGATGGGTCCAGTCAATATTCCGGGAGTCGGCGCATCG
Source organism: Candidatus Woesebacteria bacterium GW2011_GWA1_39_21 (assembly GCA_000993685.1). Classification (GTDB taxonomy): domain Bacteria; phylum Patescibacteriota; class Microgenomatia; order UBA8517; family UBA8517; genus GWB1-38-13. The sequence goes on along the minus strand of LBWP01000015.1, from coordinate 15,657 downwards.
GTAACTCAGGGCGTAACCGTTGTCAGTCAAATGAATGGAACTATTTCTCGAATCAACTTCATATTATCTTCGCCAATCGCACATATTACCTCGACAAACCCTGACACTGCATCCCCTTTTACAGTGACGGTAATGGGTGATGCGGTTGGAAGCGGTGCAACAATGAATGCTGTCGCTACAATGAATGACAATATTCACCAGTGCTCTACTTCAGCTGCAGTGACTGTTTCTTCCTCTCCTTGGTTTCAGGTGAGCGGCGGAAACGCGATTGTTAAAGGTGGTCTGACGTCAACAATTCCGCCGGCTTCCTCAGCATACGACATTAATTTTATAAGAGACCCCGTTGCACTTTTGATTTATTTGGGGACACTCGATTTGGGATCGGGGACAGTTTCGAGTGTTGGCGTCTCTGCCAACACGACGATAATTAATAAGTCTGCGGCTTCTTTCGATCTGTTTTATAACAAAAAACTGCCGCAGGACGTCAAATCCGGAATGACAACGCTGACAAGTAACTCTATGGCAATGACCAGTTTATCTTCCTGCAACCTCGTTCGTGGTTATCATGTTTGTTCTTACGATGGCACAACAACAGGTGATCTGACTTTAACCGGAAATTATTCGATCGCCAATGGTGTGAGGGTTATCCTTTTTGTCAACAACGCGAATGTGACAATTGCTGGGACAATAAGACCAGCAACACGTGGCAGGTCTTCGTTTTTGTTAATCTCCAAAGGAAATATTACCATTGACCCCTCTGTTGGCGGACTTTTATCTGACAATACTCCGGATCTTGAAGGTGTGTTTTATACAGATGGTGTTTTCTCATCCGGCCATAACACCATTGCGTATGATAATAATTTGCACGTCAGGGGTTCTGTTTCCGCGAACAGTTTTTCGCTGATTAGAAATCTGAGTCCGGTAAACGTGGAGGTAAATTCGCAGTACCCGGCGGAGTATTTTGAATATGGGACAGAGCAGGTTTTGGCTTTCCCGCCGTTTTTGATGCTTCGAGCAACTTCAACGAACGAAGTCTCACCGTAATAACGGAGAGAAGAGCGGGAGAGTAGAAGAGTGGAAGAGTATAAGGATAAAAAGTAAATTCTAGCTTGCGTTATCGGATTTTAGTATAATATGTCTGCTTAGTCATTTTCCCTTATTATGAAAAAATTAATCGTTAGTGTTTTTGTGTTTGCTTTTTTATCTTTTGCCTCGGCTTCGGCAACATCTGCCGCCAAGATTGCGCCGACAGAAACGGTAACACCAACCGCGTCGCCATCGGCAACTATCGTTCCACCTTCACCGTCGCAGGCAGTTGAGCGACCGGATCTCACTCAAAAAACTGAGAGCACGGTTGAACCACTCCGTAAAATTCTCGATAGCCAGGTAATCGGAACGATTCTTCCTTGGAATATTTTTAAATATGCAATCAGACAAGCTGTCGGAGCCGGAGTCCCGGTAAACACAATTGTCTTAATTCTTCTTTTGCCTTTGATCGCAACTATCATTGCTGCAGTCAGACAGTTGGTTGGTCTTCGCGGTTTCGGAATATTCTTACCCGCTTCCTTATCGGTAGTTTTTGTTGCGACAGGTCCGGTTGTGGGGATTGTCCTTTTTTTAATTATCGTTTTTGTTTCAACTGCAACGCGAATGCTACTTCGAAAAGCTAAAATTAAACTGCAATACCTTCCGCGGATGGCCTTAATTTTATGGGTGGTTTCGGTTGGTGTGCTTTGTGTTTTGTTTTTAACACCGGTTATCCGCTATCCGGGTTTAACCAACGTCTCCATTTTTGCAGTTTTGATTTTGGCGCTTCTGACGGAGGATTTTATCAGGGTCCAATTGGGAAAAAGTGTCAGAACAGCAATCAGGTTGACTTATGAGACAATCATCCTTTCGACGGTTTCGTACCTTTTTTTGACATTTAAATCAATTCAGGAGTACGCGCTTTTGCACCCTGAAATTTATCTTGGCGTACTTTTTATGGCTGATCTGATATTGGGAAGATACACAGGGCTTCGCGTCATGGAGTTATGGAGATTCCGAAAATTGATTAATAGTAAGTAAAGTAAAAGAGTTGGAAGGTAAAAAGGTAAAAATTATCTTATACTCTTTTACCCTTTCATCTTTTCACCCTAATATGAAGATTTCAAACATACTAGGCCTTAATGCGAGAACACAGCTTTTTTCGTACCGTTTTAATACGCGCGAGGGGAAAAAGGTTGCCGATTCCAAAATTCAAACCTGGCGTGTTTTGAAAAAAGCCGGTGTTCCAACCCCAGCTATCTTAAAAAGGTTTAAAGTTCCCTCTGACGTCTTTCAGTTTGATTGGGCGTCGCTCCCGGACGCGTTTGCTTTAAAACCGAGTCGTGGTTTAGGCGGAGAGGGAATTATTGTTGTTAAAAAGCGAGCCCTGCAAAAAATTAATAGAGTAAATGGAAAGACAGTCGAGATCAAAGAAAAAATAGTGTGGATTACAACCCAGCGCGAGAGGTTGACTGCATCTGATTTACAACTACATGTCTTGGATATTCTTGAGGGTGCGTACAGCATGGGAAGTACTCCGGATGTTGCTTTCATTCAGGAGTACGTCGGCAGACACAAGGTTTTTCGTAAACTGGCCTATAGGGGAACTCCCGATATTAGGATCATTGTTTTTCGCAGAGTTCCTGTAATGGCGATGCTTCGGCTTCCCACAAAACAATCAAAAGGAAGGGCAAATCTGCATCAGGGGGCTGTTGGTGTCGGTGTTGATATCGCAACGGGAATTACGACGCGGGCGGTTTGGAACCAGAACTACATTGACAGCAAACCCGGTTCGAGTAAAAAGTTGCATGGTGTAAAAATTCCACAGTGGAACGGTGTTTTAACAACTGCTGTAAACGCACAGATTGCATCAGGCCTTACGTATGTCGGAGCTGATGTTGTCTTACATCCAGAAAAGGGTCCGATGATCATCGAGATCAATGCCCAGCCTGGACTTCAGATTCAGTTAGCGAACAAAGCCGGCCTTAGACGTCGACTGGATAAGATTGAAGACTTACAAGTTTTGAGCGCGGAACACGGTGTGAAGATTGCAAGGGCGCTTTTCGCGGAAAGTTTTGCTGGACGTGTAAAGCTTGATGAGGGAACAAAAACAGTTAATGTTTGGGAGCTTGTTAAAATTGTCGATGTAAATAAAAGGAGACATAAAATTCCCGTTAAAATTGATACCGGTGCTTGGAGGACATCAATTGACGAAAGCTTTGCAAAAGAGCTTGGACTGACTTACCCTGAAAATATCATTGCTAAGAAAAAAGTCAGAAACCAAATGGGGCGTGCAACACGGATGATGATTAATCTTGTCTACTATTTGGCAGACAAACGGGTAAAATCGGTTGCGACTTTAGCAAAAAGAAATAAAATGCGTGTCAAAATGATTATTGGCCGTCGTGATCTTGGAAATTTGTTGGTTAGAGCTGATGAAAGTGAAGTGGCTAAATATGATTGGTATAAAAATTTATGGCTTAGAAAAAGTCAAAAATGATTATAACAGCGTTCAAGAAAACCACGTCCTTTAGGACGTGGATGAATTGAACTCCGATATGTCATCCTCTTTAAGAGGAAACCCCGCCTTTTAAGGCGGGGAGGATGTCATTTTCGGATGATTGATTAATTATCTAAGCTGTATTCTAAATTTTTGTCGAGAATATTGTGTTCTTGCTCATTCACCGAGTTTGGCTCGGTGGTATTCGCAAGAGGTATTCAATAAAGCATTATGGACAAGGAAGAAATCATAACAGATAAAATATTTTAGATGCAAAAAAAAGGATCTGATATGACATCCAATTTGAATGGTGGTTGCAGACTGAAGTCTGCAAAGGATGTCATGAAACTAACAAAAGACTTGCCGGACATTGTGGCAGTGGCGCCGAATGCTTTTTCGCGCGTTGTACCAGCGCAATTTTTTCCGAATTTTTCAATCGTTTGCTTTAAATATCGTCAGGAAACGGATTTTGTTGCCCGCGACATGGAAGTTTTTTGTGCTGAAAAAAACGACCCAAATGTCTCGATTTCCAAGATGAATGCGAAGGAAATGCTTCAGCTTCCTATGGTGCAAAAATATATTAACGATAAGCGTGATCCCCATCTTCTTGTTTACAAACCCACAAAAGGAGTGGAGGACATTGCATACCAGACAGGTTGGAAAATTATCGGAAATTCCGCGACGGTTAAATATGATATCGAAAACAAATTGGCTTTTAGAAATCTGCTGAAAGATGCAGGAATCGAAGCGATTACTGGTGAAACCGTATTATTTGACGAACTTGATGAAAATCTCTACAAAAATTTAGTGGAAAAATATGGAGAGCATTTGGTCTTTCAGGTTGCGGAAATGACTGCAGGTGGCGGAACCGGAACTGCTTTTATCAATAACACGAAAGACCTTCATGCTTTTATGGAAAAGTTTGGAGCAAAGAAGGAAATGTTAACTTCGATTGAAAACATTAACGTGACCAAATTCATTGAAGGCGTCCCGACCAGCGTTGCAGCGTGTACTACAAAATTCGGTGTGATTACCGGACGCATTCAAACGCAAATTCTTGACATCCCTGAGGTGCGCGAATTAAACGAAGGATCCGGACTCTTTTGCGGACACGACTTTTCTTATGGAGATTTTAGTGAAGATCTCAACATTCAAGCCGCCAGTATCGCAAAAAAAATCGGAGAATACATTTACAAAACTTTAAATTACAAGGGAATATTCGGACTCGACTTGATAACTAACGTTGAAGAAGGTAAGGTTTATGTTGTTGAATGTAACCCGCGTTATACCGATGCATTTCCACTTTTGTCGGAAATTTACAATTCATCTTCTGCCATTCCAATGGATGTATTTCATATACTTGAGCATATGAATGTTCCATATGAAATTGATGTTGATGAAGTTACCGAGTCATACCGCAAAACAGCTCCCGCTTCACAAATTATTCTGGAAACAAAAAGGGAAAGTGCAACAAAAGTAACGGGGGATTTGCAGGCGGGTGTTTACAAAATAAATCAAACGTCAGTCGGCAAAGATCAGCGAATAACTGGTATTTCGTTTCTTCGTTCCGGCTATCGCTTTGAAGATTTAAAAGATGAAGATGAGTTTTTGGTAACAGAAGGTGTGCCTTTTAAAAATACTGTTTATCGTGAAGAAGCGAGGATTTTAAGGTTGATTTTCAAGCGATCGATATTGGCCCGACCTAAAAACTTAACGCCGATAGCTACGCAGGTGATTGAGGAGATTTACAAAATACTTTCTCTTGTAGAAACAGAATCTAAGGTTCTTATTAGTGACTTTTTGGGACTGGAACAAGCCGAGATCGACGATGTAAAAAGTTGGAAAAAGGCGGAAGAACTTGGTGTTGACCTGATAAATTACAGTGGAGTTGATACAGGGTTCGGGTATCCTAGACCGGCGAAATTGCGCTGGTTTGTCGACGTAACAACTGACGACCCGTTTGGACTGATCAGATCTAAAAAGCTTAAAAAGCATCTCAAGTATTGGAGAATGAAGATGCGTAAATACGGCCTTAGGTATGAGGTTATAAATGATATTACGAGTAAAGAATTTAATCTTTGGTTTGAAAAATATCAAAGCATCTTACAAACCAAAAATAAGGCGAACATAAGAATAAATCCGAAGTGGCTTTATTATAAATATAAAACCGGTAAAAGAGTCGGAGCGATCTTTTTATACAAAGATAGAAAGTTATTGGGTGGTAACATTTTTATCTACACTGATAGTGGTTTTACAGTTGGATATGGAGTTGTTGAAAAAATTGAAAGCCCCAACTGGAGTCTCGGTGCGTTGGTAGACTTTCTATCATTGCAAAAAGGAATGCAAATGGGTTATAAAAAAATCGGATTTGGTCAGGACAACAATTTGTATGGTTACCATCTTTCAACGGGACTTTTACGATATAAGCTCAATTTTGGTCTGACACCCGGTTATAAAGAAACGGGAAAGATTTATTCTACGAAATTTGTAAAGATGGATAAATTTGATGACGAACTAATATTTTTTGGTCTTAAAGACGGCAAATATGTTTTTTACAGATTGGTTACTAACGATCCTTCAACTGCAGGTAGAGACAAAGAACAAAGTCTTAATACAGATCTCGAAGTTGTGACAGTCGTAAGATAAGCGCCCAAAAATGCGTAACGCATAACAATACGAAACAGCTTTTTTACGATGAAGACGTAAAAAAAAGATAACGAGAGCGGGAGTTTTGGCAAGACTGAAATGAAATAAGAGTTTATTATGTCTTACTTCATTTCAACAGTTGCTCCAGCTGTCTTTAGTTTTTCTGCAGCATCTTTTACTTCTTCCGGTTTTCCGCCTTTTATGATTTCAGCCGGAAGCTGCTCTGTCATATCTTTTGCTTCCTTAAGACCCCAGTTTTGATTGACCTCACGAAGTGCTTTGATTACTGCGATTTTGTTATCACCCGATGCCGTCATCACCAAATTTTGTGCTCCACCTTCAGAAACTCCTTCGCTTGCGGTTGCGTCCGCGGCTGCCGGTGCTGCAGCTACTGCAGTAGATGCGACTGGCATTGCGGAAACTCCGAATTTCTCTTGGAGTGCATTTACTAATTCTGAAAGCTCCATTACGGATAGTTTTGAAATTTCCTCAACCAGTTGTTCGACGTTTTTTGAAAGCTTTTTGCTCTCACCCTTTTTTTCTTCTTTTTTTGTTGCGTCATCTGCCATATTGAATCACCTCATTTCTTAAGAGCGTAAGGGTAGAAGATTGGAAGAGTGTAAGTAAAGATCAAAACCAGATTAGGATTTTGATTAAATTTCTACTCTTTTACTTTTTTACTCTTATACTCTGTCATTACCCAAACCAATTTTTGCAAATTTCCCTGAAGTGTTGCCGTAAGACTGTAAAGTGGCGCACAGACGGCGCCAAGAACCTGTGCCTCTAAAGTTGATTTTCCAGGAAGGGTGGATAGTCTAACGAGAGATTCGCGATTGTAGAGTGCACCTTCAATCACACCAACTTTCATCGAAAGGATTTCAAATTCTTTTGCGAACTTTGCCAGTGTTTGGATCGGAGCAACCGGATCTTCTTCAGTGATAATAAGCGCTGTCGGCCCGGTCAAAACGTCATCTTCAGTCACTTCTTTTGGCGCCCCGGCTTTTTCTGAGGCCAGTTTAAAGAGTGTATTTTTGACAACGACCATATTTGCGTCAATCTCTCTCAGTCTCTTTTTTAGCTCTTGCTGCATTTTTACTGAAAGACCGTTGAAATCCAGTAGGACATAACTGCTTGCGGATTTGAGCTCCTCGGAAAGATTTTCAACAAAAAATGGTTTTTCAGATTTTCTCATATTGTTTCGCTATTGATAAATTATAAGAGTAAGACAAAAAAAATCACGTCCAAAGACGTGACGGAATAATATAGTGATTTATTCCCCCCGCACTATACTCACTTGCTCTCAAATGCTTCGCGTTTGCATCGCAAGAGCGTAAGCTCGGGGCTCCGTTCTGCTTTGCAGAACTTCGTCGGCACGGAATTATAAAACAGAGTAAAAGAGTGTAAGAGTGGAAGTAATTAAAACTTTTACTATCCAGCTCTCCTGCTCTCACGCTCTATTTAAACATGCTGTCTTCGGACAAAAGATATTATAACTAAATATGCTGATAAATCAAGAAGGCAAATTACAAACTAAGAGGTTTTCAGCCAAGTGGATATGTTTTTTTTCGTTTTCCATATTGAAAAGGAAGGTGGTTTCTAGGTAAGATTATATTGATGAAACGTGTACTTTATTCTCTATTAACACTTCTTTTCTTGTTAACTTTAGTTTGTCCGGGATTGGCTTCTGCTCAAATAGATATTGCCAAACCGTCGATTGGGACGGCAATTGCACCTGCACCAGATTATTACCAAACAAACACCTTTTTAGGCCAAAATCACAGCTACAGTGTTATTTTTCGCGGAAACGGCGAGGGGATTGTAAATTTGCGAGTAGCGCTTGGTAATTCTGGAACTGAAGCGATTAAAGAAGTTAATTTGAGGGTTCCGGCGGTTGCCCCCACCGACATTTATGTTTTTCAGATTTTGAAGGAAAAGCAGTGTATCAGGTACGCAACACCGGTTTACGATCCGACAATAAGAAGTTATCCGCCGACCACTTGCGAAGAATATCAAGATCCGGATTATTACAACGACTATTACTACTATAACGCCAAGTACAAAAAAGCTGATTACGATCTTGACAACGATACTTTGACGGTAACACTTCCGGTTTCGATTTCAGCGGGTAAATCGGGAGCATTTTTTGTTTACTTTCGTGCGATGGGATACGCCAAGAAGGATGTCTACGGAGCGTATGATTACACATTTGAATCATTAAAGACCGAAGATTCTGTGCGAAGCTTGAACATTGGCTTAAGCACAGACTCCGATCTTTATATGAAAAGTGCAAAAGGAACAGTTGATTACCGATTTAAAGATGTTGCACCTTCGATGATGGCTTTGGGTAAGGGTGGCGGGGGTGAAATGGGTGCTGCCAGTCCAGCTTTAGACAGTTATGTAACTTCCATCGGACAGGGTTCGATTTATAAAAGTGCTTCCAATCTATCACCACTTGAGTCATACAAAGTTGAAGGATCGTATGCCGATTCTCGCGCGAAACTTTACGGAAAAGAAATATTGATAGGTGTTTCCGTCTTTGTCGGTATTGTGATTTTATTTGTCGTTTTGCTGATGGTTGTTGTGAGACTGCTGCGAAAAGGTAACCCGCCCGTTAAAAAGGAAACACCAGATCTTCTGAATGAGAAAGCTATTGGTACGTCCGTGGAGAAAACGGCAAAAGGGAATGGGCAAATGTTTGCCGTTTCGGTTCTTTTGGGCTTTGTTGATTCGCTTTTAATCGCTTCCTATACGGTTTTAGTTGTCGCACTTGGAAGCTTTATGAGTAATTCTGTTAGTTACACATACCGCAGTCTCGTAATAATGGTTTTAGTGGTTGTTTCAATTTTGATCTATCTACTTCTTATTTTTGCGCCTGGAGTATTAATTGGCGTCAAACGCGGAGTGGGTTGGGGAATTGGAGTTATTGTTTCAACTGTTTTATGGTTAATCCTTTGGATTGCAGTCATCTTTTTCGTTATTTTTCTATTCGGCACCAGTGGTGGAGTTTTAGAAATGCTTCGAGGGAGTATTGGTGTGACTCCTGTAGCCTACTAAAGTTAGAGAGAGTCAACACATTTTCTTGTAAGATGATTTTCCTTTCTTTCTATGATATATTATAAGATGATGTTAAAGCGTGAGAGGGGGGAAGATTATTCACCTTTTCCTAAGGATATTACAGATAGAATTGTAAGAAAGTGGAGGAACTATCGAGAATTGTTTGGTATGGAAAGTGATATAGTTTATGATAAACACATCACGGACGTTGAAAAAAAACAACTTTTAGATGAAAGGAAAAAAATTGTTAGCAAATTATTGGAAGACTGGCACGAATCTAATTAGTTTAAAGGCAAGGTTAATTTGAGAGTATCAAATTCATCATAAAAGGAAGGTGGTAAATATGGAAGAGAAGGACAAGTTTGTACACTATACTTGTACGAGTAGTGCATTGGGGAGGCAGTTGGGTGATAAGGAAAATATTCCTGAGGAGCTGGTGAATAAATTGCATGTTGAGCAAACAGGCACTTCAATTTCTAACGACCCAGTTGTTGCGCTAATCCAGCGTGAACAGGCATTAAGAAGATCTAAGCAAGAATAAAATAATGGTTAGAATGTTAATTTAACTGAAGGGCTCATTGTCGATTTCAAATAGACTTTTGCTATTTGTGGCTTTCCTATTACCTCAATAACCGCCTGGATATTTTCGACAACATCTTTTTCCTCCATACTTAATTTCCCGACAGTCGTGTGGATAATCGGCTGGTCTTTTTCCATCTTTAACGTTTTTTGGTCTGCCGAAAACTTTTCTGCGTCCTTTTCGCTTTTGATAACCGTTCCGTTTTTGGGGTTTGGCATTAGTCCTTTGGGACCTAAAATTTTTGCGAAGACAACCAGTTTTGGCATCATTTCAGCAGTTGCCAACAAAACGTCGAAGTCGATCTTGCCTGCCTTGAGCTTTTCGAGAGTTTCTTCGCTTGCGACTTCAATCTTTTTACCTTTTCCAAAGTTGTGTGGAAGAGTTAGGTTTACATTCAAGCCTTGCTTTTTGACTGTCATATGAAGCTCGTAAGTTTCGTCGAATTTGGCGAATGAAAGGCTTTTAATTAGTTTTACTGCATCAGAAATGGGGTAATGTTTGTTGGCGTCAACTTTACTTTTCGCGCCGGTATAATTTTTACCTCTGACACGGACACCCTTTTCTTTTTCCGGCGTTTCTTTTTCAACTTCTGCCTCTTGATCAGTTTTTTCTTCAGGCTCTTCCGCTTGTTTCACTTCGCTTAAAACAGCGGCTTTTGGAGTTTTTTCCGCCCCCCTTTTTTCTTTTGGTAAATCCCCTCCAACAACCTTGATTTTTGCTCCACCGCGAAGACCCAGTCCTTCGACTTTCCTCTTGTCCTTCGAAGCTTCAGAGGAGGAGAATTTCTTTTCTTCTTCCGCCTTTCTTTTGGCTAACTTTTGTTTGTATTTATCTTCGGAGGAGAGCTTGTCTTCTGCGACTCCTTCGACAAATGCTGTTTTAGTTTTTCCCATATGCAAAGAGTTGAAGAGTGTAAGAGTAAAAGAGTGTAAGTTTTTTCCACTTTCACACTCATGCTCTCCTGCTCTTTTACTCTATTTTTACCCCCATTGATCTCGCTGTTCCTGCTACAATTTTCTTTGCTGCGTCGAGATCAAGCGAATTCAAATCATCCAACTTTTCTTTTGCAATGTCTTCGACTTGGGCTTTTGTAAGTGTGCCAACCATCTCACGCGGGGTTGTGCCGGAACCTTTTTCTAAGCCAAGTGCCTTTTTAATCATCTCCGAAACGGGAGCTTTTTTAATGACAAAATCTAAGGTTCTGTCCTCGTAAATTGTGATAAGAGCAGGAGCAACCTGGCCTTTCATGTCTTTTGTTCGGTCGTTATAGTTTTTTACAAAATCCATGATCGCAACACCGTGCTGTCCCAATGCCGTTCCGACCGGGGGAGCTGGTGTTGCCTCGCCTGCTTTTAGATTTAATTTGAGTACGACCTTTACTTTTTTAGCCATATATTAATAAAGTTCACAGAGTAGAAGAGCGGGAGAGTGGAAGAAAGTGATAGCCTTTTTTTCGATACTTATACTCTTACACTCTTTTGCTCTTACACTCTGTAAAGTATCTACCTCATATTTCTATGAGGTAAGAAGCATTCTAATATAAAAGTTCTAACAAGTAAATAATGTGTTATAAAAAGAATAGCTTCAAGCTGATCGGTTGTCATGTCCCATAATATATGATATTATTTTGACATGACTGCAGAGGATCCAAGTTCTTGTGGAGGTTTTTGTTCATTTAGAGTGGACGGCATTTGTGCTGTGCAATCGACTGCCGAAGCAAAACTTATCGAGCCTGTTTATACGCATGGCGTTTTCCGAAAATATCAGAAATCTTCTGAAGGTTTGATTGAAAAATTGAAAGCTATTTACGGAAATTGTTTAAACCAGGAGGGTGCACGCGATCCCTTGAATCGACTGATTCGACAACATAACGAAAGATATCCAGAGAGTAATCTTGAAGAGGTGGAATAACTAAATTTTCGTAATTTGCAACAGATCTAACTCAACTGGGGTTTCTCTTCCAAAGATTGAAACTAAAACTTTAACCTTTCCTTTTTCTTCGTCAATTTCCGAAATTGAACCCAAGAAATCAGTAAACGGCCCGTCGGTGATTTTCACCGCTTCGGAAATAGAAAACTTTGTTTTGAACCTCTTTGCCGGAGTCGAAACGAACTTTGTAATGTTTTCAACTTCAGTTATTGACAGGGGGGTTGGTGTATTTCCTGAACCAACAAACCCTGTCACCCCAGGAGTCGTTCTGACTGCAAGCCATGTCGGATCATCCAAAATCATTTTTACTAGCAGGTATCCGGGGAAAATTTTTTCTTTAACAGTTGATTTTTTGCCTTGTCTGATAACAATACGATCCTGTGTTGGAACTAAAAGCTCGAAAATTTTTCCTTCCAAGCTCATTGTTTCAACTCTTTGCCTTAACGTTTCTGCAACTCTTGCCTCGTGTCCGGAAGAAGTGTGCACAACATACCACTTCGCTTGCGGATCTGAAGTTTCCGAAATGACAATGTGTCCTGGAATTTTTTTACTTCCGGTTCCTCTTTCGTCTACTGATTGTTTTTGCTCATCCATATGCAATTAGAGTATAAGAGTAAAAGAGTTGAAGAGTAGAAGTAATTTCAACTTTCACTCTCACGCTCTCTTGCTCCATAAAACTATCTCGAGACCAGGTATTCTAATAGTTTTACGAACGCATAGTCAAGTCCTCCAAGGTAGATAGCAACTAATCCTGAAAAAACAAAAACGATAACCGTCAGTCTGATAACAGCGTCCCTTTTTGGCCAGGTGACTTGGTTGAGTTCGTATCTGACTTCTCCAAGATAGTTAATAATTTTAGTAATGGCACCCACAGGGGTAAATTTTAACAGAATTGAGCTTGTCTCACAATAGTGGCGTGTGTTTTTGCCTTTTTGGTCAGAGTCGGGGAATTTACCGATTTTTTGCCAAAAATGATATAATTGTCGGCAATATGGAAAGAAGAGGTAGCGCAAGAGCTCATGCGGTAAGATCTGAAGCTTTAAGGAGACGTTTTGAAGAAACGGAAACACGGACGCGAAAAATATTTGGTATTACTGTTTCAGAAAAAGTAGTCAAAAAGGAAAAAGTCGAATACTTGGATTTGGAGGATGAAGGATTAAAGGCAAAAACAAAAAGGAATGTTAAAGAGACGCCTTCGGTTCCTTCAAAATTAAGAAAACATGCTGAATCTCTGATCTCTCAAGTGTATGCAGATGCTAAAGACAATTGGAACTCGTTTTCTGTGGCTGAAACGCAAACAAATGCCAGCTACAGTCTCGAGACGGATGAGTCGCAAAACCAGATTGGAATAACCCTTCGTGACCGTGGTGTAGAACCTACAACAATACTAAGACTATGCAACAGTGTTTTTACATCTCCCGAAGGGATAAACAATAAAGATTTTCAGGATTTTTTGATGATGTGGGTTAAAACACGTATGGGGATAAAGGAACAGCAAGAAGAATCTCCAGAAGATAAGAATTTTTAAATTACTACATTTATATTCAGATCTGCAAGCACTTGTGATGTGCATTCCAATGTCTTAATATCCTGTTAATTTATGTCCTACCCCAATTTTCATTTTGAAAACTCCGTTTGGAAAAGGGGTTATGGTCTTGTCGCGGGTTTGGATGAAGTCGGCCGAGGCGCTTTTGCTGGACCGGTTGTTTCCGGTTGTGTTGTCTTTGAGAGAAATTTTTCTAAAAATAAAAATAGTATTTTTGCCACGCAAAAATTAAATGGAATTAAAATTGACGATTCGAAAAAACTTTCTGCGAAACAGCGGGAAGAAGCATCAAATTGGATTAAAGAGAATGCTCTGACTTGGGGAATAGGTGAGGCAAGCGCGCGCGAAATTGACAAGTTGGGGATAGTGAAGGCAACAAACCGCGCCATGAGAAGGGCAATTGGAAACGCAAACCAAAGATTGCACGACCCAATCCAGTTTTTATTAATCGACGCTTTTTATCTTCCATACGCTAAGGGTATTCCTAGGCCGGTCAAAAGGAAGAGAAGACATAAGGTGAATGAAAAATGGCGTAGCAATTTGAGTTCAGGTTTACAAAAAGCAATTGTAAAAGGTGACGAAAAAAGCTATTCAATTGCGGCAGCTTCAATTGTCGCGAAAGTTTATCGGGATGATTTAATGGTGAAGTTGGGTCGTAAAAATAAGTATAGAAAATATGCGTGGGGTAAAAATGTAGGTTATGGAACACGATCACATAGAGATGCCATTAAAAAATTAGGTATAAACGTTTATCACAGACGATCCTTCTGTAAGATTATAGGTTGATTTTTGCTGAAAATTAGTTAATATACATAACATGGAAAGAAACGGAGATAAGTCATATTTAGAACAAGTTGACATCGTGATGAACTCACGCTATCCGCTTGTTGGGAATAATTTGGAGTTGACTAATTTGTTGTCCAGCGACGTTGATCAGGGGTTCTCGTTTGAATCAAATAACCCGAGAATTCTTAAATTTGGTGTTGAGATGATTTTATCAAGGGCTTTTGATAGTCAAAGAAAGCATGTTTTAAATCCTACACATAATTCGGGAACGGCGGTTGATTTACTGGCGGTAGAATTAAAAGCGAACCCGAAAAATGTAGCAGTTGGTTATTTACAACCCCTTGATGATCAAGAAGAGGCTAAAGAATACGTTATACAAACAAAAGAACCATTAAAAAGATCAGTCGATATGCCGAATCCTTACTTATGGACAGTTCAGACAGAAATTTCAGGTTTAGATAGAAGAAGTGAAGACGTATATCATAAAGCGGTGTTAAAGAAACTCAGGTCTGCTACACGTGATTTTGGAATTGGGTTTGGTGTATTATCAGGAATTTATTTAGGTATGACAACGCAAGAAGTACTCAAATTTTTTCAAGACGAGAATTTCAAGACATATCTGCAACGCATGGGATTAAAGTCTCCGAGTATGGCAAGAAGAGGTGACAGAGGGACTGATGACCCGTCGAAAATGGGCGATTATGATGCCATCGATATGATAAAAAGGACTATGCAGGAAAACCCCATTGATGGTTATGACCCATCATTAAACATTGCAAGGAAAAAAGGTTGGGTGCCAAATGATCGGCGAAGAGTGCATTATGGAAAGGAACAAATTGTTCAAGAGGTCGTCCCACATGTCCACCCTCTTACAGCGGACAAAGTGGCGATCAGTGAATCTGAGAGTATGTTTAATCCATACGAACTCGGCCTGGTTAGACGCCATATAGCTATGAAATACTCATCAATACTAACTAGCGAAATTGACCGTGCACATCTGGTTCCCGTTAGACCGATTCCGAGGTGGTAACGAGTTACTTATCCGTTTCTCTTTTTTTCCAGGGTAATCTTGTGTTGTTTGGCGTATTTTTGTTCTTTCCTTTTTTCGGAAGGGGGTATAAAACGCGCGCGGTCGCGGGCTTCCTGCAAAACTCCAGAAAACGTTACGAGTCTTCTAAAGCGCGCAATGAGCTTATCTTCAGATTCTCCTTTTTGTTTGGTTACAATTACCATAAAAATCGCCCCCTCTCAAACTCCGTCACTCCGTAGATTTTCGGCTTATGGCAGTTTTCTAAAATTGGTAAATGGAGTGACGCAATAAGAATTTGCACATTATACCACTAACCATATTGTATCAAAGATGTAAAGTTGCTGTTTGGATACTATTAAACTTAGATGAAGTTTACAAAGAGTCCGATTTAATTATCAGGTTTGTATTTCATTGGTTAATAACTATGTATCTTTTTGTATCAGCGTGGAGTACTAGTTAACACTTGTTTTTTAGTTATAAATTGTATTAAAATACTACGTTTGCATAAAAAGGATTCAAATAGCATGAATAAATTTGCCAACATTATTCTCCTTAATCGC
>LBWP01000014.1:467-25573 GCA_000993685.1 Candidatus Woesebacteria bacterium GW2011_GWA1_39_21 | reverse complement strand
AGGATGGTGTAGTCAAAACGACAAACGCCCATTTTAATTTTCGGGACGGGTTTAAATCCGACGGGTATTTAATGGGGGATGGAGTTTGCCATTTGGCTTCCTTAATTTATTTGGCCGCGAGTGACGCGGGACTTTCTGTATATGCGCCGACGAATCACAATTTTGCGGTAATTAACGGAATTCCAAAAGAATATGGTGTTTCAATTTATGCCCTACCGGATTCATATGAGGTCAGTGCAAGACAAAATCTTTACATCAGAAACAATCTGGACAGTACGGTTAATTTTGTTTTTGATTACGACGGAGCAAATCTGACTTTGAAAATTACCATTGAACCACAAAACGAAATTGTGCCGGGATTTACTTTCGGGGGGTTAATTAATTGATCAGAGGTTTTTACTTCACATCTGGATGTGAGCTTCTTGGGAAGTCTTCATGCGAAACTTAGCTTTGTTTTGTATTTTTGCTATAATATAGTTGTCAATGCAATTTGATCGCCGAAGTAAAATCTTTCTTCTAATTGCAATACTTTCTTTTCTAATTTCGTATCTTATTGTTACGATCGGGCATTTCCCGCATTTAGGTTTTGCGGTTTCTTTTTCGCTCTTTATAATCCTGGCATACAAATTAATAAAAGATAAAGAAAAAGGCACAAGGTTATATTTTACTTTTACACTTGTTTTTTCGGCTCTGATTTTTGTAAGAAGTGAGCCTTTGATTACTTTTTTTAATTTGATAGCGGTTTTTGTATTTACTATTCTTACCCTTCTTCCAAAGGCCTCAGGGGAACTGTATTTTTCTGATTTTCTCTACGGGTCGGGGAAATTTTTACTGAAGAGTTTTTTTGCAAAAGAAAGTCAATATTCTTTGTCGTTGCATGAACAGAAGAACGAACTCAGCCTTGTTAAAGTTGGAGAGTGGGTGTTCGGGGTTTTTATTTCACTTATTCTGGCTGCGATTGTCCTTCCTCTTTTGTCTTCCGCAAATCCCTTTTTTAAAAATCTTGTCGATAGTGCCATGAGAGCTGTAAATCTTGAAAATTGGCTCAAGTATTTCGGCTATCAAAATGTTTTGCTTTGGCTTTTGCGGCTGCTGTTCTTTGTGATATTTATTTTTTTGCTTCCAAAACTCCTGACTTTGATAAACAGTAAAGATAATTATAAAGTCCCGTACTTAGCCTTTCAAAACAAGCTTCCCCTTTCGATCCCGAAGTTTTTTATAGCGCTTGTTGTCTTTGTCTTTTTCTTTACTCAAATTCAGTTTTATTTCGCTGGTGACGCCACACTTTCGGGTATGGGAATGAGCCATTCGCAGCGCACCCGGGAAGTGTTTACACAGCTTTCTTTGGTGGCGGGAATAATTTTACTTTTGGTTTATAATGCGGGAGGTACCGATAGATTTAACCGGATATCAAATTGGCTGTTGGGTGTACAGGGAGTCTTCTTGACTCTTATGGCGTACAATAGCGTTTTTAGCTATATCAGTGCTTGGGGTTTAACTTACAAACGACTTTACGGATTGGCCTTTGCCACTTGGGTTGTTGGGATTTTTGTTCTCTTTTTTATTAATTACAAAAAGGGTACGTCTTTATCATGGTTTGTCAAAAAATCAATTTTATATTCCGGTATTCTTTTAATTCTTGTGAACATCTTAAATTTTGACTATCTGATATACCACTTCGGAAAGTCAAAAACAGGCCAGGGAGTGGACTACAGATATCTTTCGACACTATCTCCTGATTCTCTTTCTTATCAAGAGCAGTTTGACCGGCTTGAGAAAATTTATATTGCAGACAACTATCAGACAGTGCTTAAAAACGGTGAAACCCCGCTTGTGATTTTTAACAGGATCCAGAGACTTCAAACAAAGTATTCTCAATTCAATTTTCGTTCGTTTAACCTTTTAGACTACTTGCAGTATCTAAAGATTAAATCCCTCGATACAAACCCGTTGAATCTGTATTATAAAAATAAACTTTATCCACAATACAATCGCTGAAGAATTAGTATCTTTGTGGTGAACAAGATCTTTAATTTTGGAAAATCTTTATGATGTGATTGTGGTAATTTGTAAGGATATCGATATATAAGCCCTGATGACAAATGACTAATGTTTTTAAGAAGCTAAGAAATAATTGCCACCGAAAAAGGTGGTTCTTTTGATTGTAAAAGGGGGTGAGAAAATATGACACCTGATTTGTATGTTCCTCGCTATTTGCCCAGACGGTCACGGTTTTCACCCGGAATAGAATTTGTTCCTGGAGATCTTGGCCGTGAACTTCCAAGAAGAGCTGAAAGGGTGAAGAATCTTCAGCAAGGTCAACCCAAAGAGGTTGGGGGAAAGGTTGTAGATAAGGGAAAGGGGTCAGAAACCGAACAAACTCCGGCAGCGGGAAAGTAGATGTTGGTGCAGAATTTTTGATTTCGGTAAAAATATCGTGATTTAAAAGTGTTATAAAGGAGTGTTACCCGATTAAGGACCCTTAACAATTTTTAAGTAGACTTTTTCATATTCGCTTATCATTTTTTCAAGGGTGAAATTTTCTTCAACTCTTTTCCGGCAATTTTCTCTGGAAATTAATCCAATATTCTTCATCGCATTTTCCGCCTCTTTAAGATTTTTAACTACGAATCCGGTTTTTCCGTTGTCAATTACCTCGGGAACAGATCCCAATTCCATTCCGACAACCGGTGTCCCTGAAGCCATCGCCTCAATTAAAGTCAAACCAAACCCTTCGGGGTAGGTGTTTAGGTGAAGAAAACCGATTGAGTTTTTGAGTAATATTTTCTTGTCTTTCTCATCAACCAAGCCCAAATATTGGATTTTGGAATTAAGAAATGGTTTTATTTCTTTTTCAAAATATTCTTGATTTTCTGAAGCAACAAGTCCTGCAATTTTCAGAGTAACACTTAGTTTTTTCGCTAGTTTGATTGCACTATGTACACCTTTGTCAGGAGATATCCGGCCGATATAGCAAAAATAACTATCGGGTTTACCGTTGTAAGAATATTCCTCAACAGGAATGCCGTGATAAATATTAGCTACATAATTTATATCCGGTGCGTGTTTTCTGTCGGCATAACTAATTGAAACAAAGTAGGTATTTGAATACTTTTCGTAAATCCGGTTAACCTGCGGGGAAGAAAAACCGTGAATGGTGGTAACCACAGGAGTTTTGGTTAGTTTTGAAAAAACAAGAGGATAAGCATCATAATGATTGTGGATAAGATCGTATTGATCGGCATCTTCAAAAACCGATGCAGCATGAAGATACTGATAAACTTTTGATTCTAATGTGGGATCTTCCATTAGGGGTTTAGGACAAATCCACTTTAAGCGCGCTTCGGTTTTTGAATCTCCTGTTGCGTATAGAGTTACCTCATGCCCCAACTTCACCATGCCTTCGCAAACGTGGCTGGCAATTAATTCCCATGGCCCGTATTTAGTTGGAGGAGTTCTCCAATGAATTGATGATAGAATTGCGATTTTCATGAACTTAATTTTAGCTTTTTCAAATAGCTAAAACCAGCTTCAATACTGGCCTCAGCTCCGCAATCGGAGGCAATTTTTTCTCCATGAACCCAGTCGAAACAAGTACCTGTTACGGGATCGTACATTTTTTCAAACCAATCGAAACATTTATGCAAAAGTTTCTGATATTTTTCTTTTTTATCAAGAATGTTAAGTTCATATATTCCTCTGATAAGTGGGGAGACACAGTAAGGATTTATTTCACTTTTATCGCGTGACAGATATTCGAAGTAAAATCCGTTATTGATAACATCACTAGCCAAACTATCAACCGTTGCCTCGCATAATTTCCGAAGTGTTTCTTTGTTCCCAAGAAGTCCGGCAGATTTAGCGACTGCTTCGAGTTCATGATAAGCCCATAAATGCAACGGCGCGCTTTTTGCGTGAAGAAAATAACCTCTCTTGCTTCGGCATGATATGATCCTTTCCAGTAATTTTTCTAGATATAATCTATTTTCCCGTTCGGAAATTTCAAGACCGGCAATAAGAAGGATGGAAGCGACATTATTTTCGTAGTTCTCAGTTATTTTTGTTTTGAAGTATAGATCTAAATATTTTTTTTCTTTAGTTATCCGGTATGCTTTTGCCCAAGCCCATTTGGCCCGTGCACTCCACCAAACACCGCCCTTATAAGATGAAGGAATACCGAATTTTTTCTGCCCTTTTGGTGAATCTATGAAGTTGCTGATGTACCCTTTCTTATCCTGCATATATTCTAAAAAGGTCAACCATTTTTCAGCTTGTTCCAAAGATTCCTTATCAGCGAAGGATTCATATATCTCCAAAGCCAATATGACTGCACGGGCTGAATCGTCAACACAAGCGATTCCTTCACCGGGAGCCGCGATTGGAACATATTTACCATTTTGTTTTTGCGAATATACGTTTATGTAATAAATATCCTGATCATTGTATTTGAAACTTTCTGTAAGATTTTGAAGATGTTTTAAGAAATTGTTTGGATTTAATTTTAAATCCATATTACGTTTGTTTTAACGTCATTTTAAAGAGGTGAAAATATAAATGTGCCACGTTTATCCAAGTCATAGTCCTTCCGATTTCATAGGTTAAAGCCTCACGCTTTGCTTTTTCTTTCGGTTTATTATAGATTTCGACAACTTCGCTGGATATAGCGGAAGAATCTTTAAATGGGACAAGTATACCTTTACTTTTACCCAACATTTCCTTGGCATAAACGTATGGCGTAGATATACAAAGTTTTCCTGCTCCGATGGCGTAAGCTAATGCTCCGGAAGTTGTCTGTTGAGAATCGATACTGTAAGGAGTGATATAAAAATCTGCAGCCCCAATATAGTGAATAAGTTTTGTAAGACTGACATATTTATTTATAAATCTGACATGCCTTTGAATTTTCAATTTTTTTACCATATCCAACAATTTTTCTCTGTAGACATCACGGCCATATTGTTTTATCAACTCTTTAAGGTAGGACGGATGTGTTTGACCGACAATTAAGTAGATGAAATTAGGTATTTTTTTACAGATTTTCGGAACTGCTGCTAAAGCGTATTCGATCCCTTTCCACTCGCTTAAAAGATTTGCACTAACCATAACAATTTTTCTTTTCAACCTTAATAATTTCTTGTAATGAAACGTATCTAGTTTGGGAAAATCCGGTACACCATGGTGGATCATTGCGATTTTATCGGTATCCACATTGTAAACTTTTCCCAGGACACCTACCGCTGCTTCCGCCATAACGACGACATATTTTGAACGGTCAAATATTTTTTGAATAATTTTTTTTTGATTTTCATCTGGTTTTTGAATTACTGTATGTAGTGTCGTAACAATAGGCTTATTAATAAGATCCAGAAAATTGATAATATAATTTCCGGATTCACCGCCATAGATGCCAAATTCGTGCTGAAGACATACAATTTCCAAATTATTGTCTTTGTTGATTACCTCTGCAATTTTTTGATAATCTTCCCATTCATTTTGTCTAATTTTATATTTAACTTCGTGTGGATATTTTAATTTCTCTCCGTTTACTGTATCAATAGCTGCAATTTTTGCCAATGCAAGGGGATTGATAAGATTTATTGCGTTTGTCAGGTCTTTGGTGAAAGTTGCCAGACCACATTTTCTGGGAATATAGGTTGATATATATAAAACATTTATACAGCTTGTCAAATTATTAAGCTTGCATTTTGCAGACACATTATTAATATCATCAGTCATAATTATTCGTCTTAATTATTGAATTTCTCTGCGAAAACCACGGATTTTAGTCCGTGGATGAAGCAAGAATCCAATCTCGTCGACAAAATACCATGGGCTTTAGCCCGTGGTAGTTTATAAATTCGGGTTCTTTTATATGTATTTACAGGGCAGTAAACCCATATTTTAGTATAATTGGGAATTTTTAGCCAATTTTATAGGTAAGATGCATACCCCAGAATATAAAATATTTGGGAATTTTTTTCAGTTTGATTGAAGCTCTTTTAGCAGGTCCTTAAGATACAGGGATTTGGCAGCAATTAAGGTATCGGCAGCTCCGTAATAAATATACAGTTTTCTATCTTTTACTACTGCTCCTGTGGGAAAAACTACATTATCAACAACGCCCTTTTTCTCCCAGGAGGCTTTAGGTGAAAAGAGGGGTTCTTTTAGTCGCCCCAAAACCTTTAAGGGATTTTTAAGATCCAGAAGGGCGGCTGTAGCATGATATATTTTTCCCAAAGGGGTATCTTCAACCGCATGATAAACGATAAGCCACCCATCTTTTGTTTCAATGGGCGGGCAGCCGCCACCGACATTAAGTTCAGAGAAATCGTTAAAGCGGATAAGTTGAATTCCGGGAAGAATTCTATGAAGAAGAGCGAATTTACCGCCGATTTTTTGGGGAAAGAGAGAAGCATCTTTTTCAAAAAGCAGAATATCTTTTCCTCTTGTTTCTTTATAAAACATTTCAAACATGCTGTATCTTTCTCTGATTCCTGAATCGCGGAAAATATCCTCTGCCTCGTCGTAAGAGATTTTAGGAGAAACAGGTCCGTGCTTGATAAAGTGAACTAAATCCTTGCTGGTGGCGTAAGAAATAAGGGCATTTTTACCGTTATAGGCGGTATAAAGAAGATAATATATCCCTTCTAAAAACGTAATCCTTGGGTCTTCTACCCCCATTTTCTCATAGCCATATTCCGGTGAGAGAATCGGTTTGTTAAGTCTTTTTACAACTTTATTGTCAATTAATTGGCAATAGCCTATGGAAGAAACATCATTCTCGTTAAGCGCCCGGTAAAACATGTGGGTGACGCCATTTACTTCAATGCAAGCCGGATTAAAAACCGCCCTATTTTCAAACTCCAGGTTTGTTTTCTCTAAAATTATTCCCTCGTCTCTGATTTTTAACACTGTTTTTGCATCCTTAAAATTATTCTGGTTTCAGAAAAAAAATGAAAGTACTGATATTATATCAAATAAAATTATTATTGAATTTCTCTGCGAAACCCACGGACTTTAGTCCGTGGATGAAGCAGGAATCCAATCTTGTCGACAAAATACCATGGGCTTTAGCCCGTGGTAGTTTATTTTCGTCTTTTGGGGTATCTCATTTACCTCGGTTCTCCAAGCTAAGGCTGACCAGAATTTTTTTCGGCAAACTAGTTCAGCTTAGTGCCGAAATAACCAATATTACTGATACTGGCCTATCCTTTAGTGTGGCGTCCAAGCAATTTTCGATGGCACAAATCAGTTGTAGAGTAACCGACAAACAACAACCGCTAGCGCTCAAGAATGGTCAAACCGTAACTGTAAAAGGAGTTGTGGGCGGTCAAACGATCGGAGTAATTGACGTAAGCAACTGTTCGGTAGTGCAATAAAATAACGGATCCGTTATTTTCTAAAACCCCTCTTTCATGAGGGATTTTGGGTTAAGAATGCCCTTGATTGTTAGGAATAAATCTTCACAAAATCTTAATTTCCTCAGTTGTAGAATTTGACTATGCAAATTATGGATAGAGCCGTTTATAAACTGGAAATAAGAAATAGACTCAGACTCACTCAGAAATTAGTCGGAGAAATCGTTCGCCTAATGGAATCCGACTATGGCTGGGATACTATTCATAAAAAAACAGGTCTGGCTATTGTTCAACTGGAGAGTGTTATTAAACTTTTGGCCAGATATCACCTCGAAATTTGTATTTTGAAGAAACACAAAGAGGCTCGCTTACCGTCCAATCACGAAGATATCGAAGAAATTGTCAAAACTTACATGTATATAAATTAATCTTATGTCACCTAAAACTATAATTATTAGTCTACTTGCCTTTTTTGCACTAGTCATTGGATTAGCCTTTCTTTTTACCTCGGGACAAAAACCTGCGCCTGCTACTTTATCATTTTCAGCACAAGATTCTGATCGCCCAAAAGCAGAAACTACACAGACCCTCTTTGATATGGGTGAAATTAAAGTATCAGATGTCAAACAGCAAGACTACACTCTAAAAAATGCTGGAACTAAGCCTCTACAAATCCTTAATGTGAACTCAAGCTGCGGTTGTACGGCCGGTCAAATTATATATAACGGTGAAACCAGTAAAGAATATAGCATGCATTCGCAGAGTGGATTCGTAACTGAAATTGCACCTGGAGATACCGCTACCGTCCGTCTAACCTATCGACCCGCTACGATGCCTGTCTATGGAGTCGTGGAACGCGAAGTATATGTGACAACCAATGATCCCGAAAATCAAAAATTAGTTTTTAGTATTAAAACAAAAGTAAAATAACTATGGATTCTAACTTTCTATTTGGAATATCGTTAACCGCTTCTTTTCTGGCGGGAGTGATGGCTTTGTTTGCACCTTGTTGTATTACGTTTCTATTCCCGTCCTACCTTGGCACGATCTTTAAAGAGCAAAAAAGAGTCATGTACTACACACTTATTTTTGCTTTGGGTCTGGCTTTCGTGTTGGTACCAATAGCTCTAGGTATTCGATCTGCCATCTTTTTCCTCGATGCGTATCACTCACCAATCTATTACCTCGGTGCTTTAATCATGATTTTAATGGGGGTAATGACACTTAAACCAATTTTCCACTTGCCACAGATATTCCATGTATCTGGTCTGCAGAATAAGAAAGTAAACACTGCTAGTGTCTTTGGATTGGGATTAATGTCTGGGCTCACTTCCGCCTGTTGTGCTCCGGTATTATTTGCCGCTGTTACACTTACCTCCTTATCGCCATCACTCTTTCAAGCACTAATAGTTTCCTTGGCGTACGTTACTGGGATAGTAATGCCTTTGTTTATTATGTCTATTTTTTACGAAAAAGCTACGTCAAAAATCGCAGGACCTAATAGGCATAAAATCTACAATGTACTGAAATACTTGGGTGCCGGAATCTTTTTTCTCACGGGGATTCTTATAGCTGTATTTAATTATCAGGGCAAAATTCAGATGAATCAGATGGAGCCTTACAGTCAAAAAATCCGTATGGTTGTGTTTGAAGTTGCCAAGTATTTCCAAAATCCATTTGTAGACCTACTCATCTTTGGCATTGTTCTACTCATCTTTTATAGATTGTTAAGGTACAAAGGCCATGAAAGACAATAAACTTTTACCAGTCTTAATTATTAGTGTGGTTGCTAATGCAGTATTAGTAGCTGTGCTTATCGCTCCTCAAGTTGTAAAACTTAAGGCCAATCGACTGAAATCATCACCAACAGTTACAACTGCCTCAACCACGAATAAAGACAACTTGTTTAACGAAATTAATCCAGTTGATGGTTTTGAAATCGAAGCATCTTTTGGAAATTTAGGTCCCAAAATGACAGCAATGGGCGTTATTGATCCAGAGAAATTTAAGAGTATCTATGAAAAATCGAACCAACCCCTTACTCCAGAACAAGAAGACGTGCTTCTCAAGGGATCAAATGAAAAAATAAAAATCACTCGTGATAATTCCTACTTTTTACTGAACTTCTTTTGGGCAGTAGGTTTAGCCAATAAGTCAGAGATTCTTGATGATGGTGACATGATGAAATATGGAGGCAAACAAGGAGCCGGAAACTTTGCTTCAACTGGCGGATGGACCTTGGGTAAGGGTGATGCAATGAGTTACTACTCAAAATCTACACTTATTCCTTTAACTAAAGAACAGGAAGAGCGAGTTGACTTGGTCGCCTCAAACATTTTCAGACCCTGCTGCAATAACTCTACGGCTTTTCCTGATTGTAATCACGGCATGGCGCTTTTGGGAGTACTTCAATTAATGGCAAGCAATGACGCCACTGAAAGTCAAATGTATGAAGTTGGGAAATATTTCAATGCTTTTTGGTTCCCTGGTAATTATTATGACATGGCACTGTATTTTTATAATAAAGAAGGCAAATCATTCAAAGACGTTGATGCCAAGACTTTGTTAAGCAAAGATTATTCATCGGCATCAGGATGGCAAAGCGTCAAACAATGGTTAGTAGACAAAGGCCTAGTCCAACAGCCTCCCAAACAAGGTGGCGGTTGTGGAGTATAGCGATGGTGAAAGATCCGTTAATAAAGTTAGAGTCGGAATATTTTTGGACTTTGGCAAACCCAAAAAGATTGCAGATACTTTACCTCCTACATAAGCGAGAGTTACCAGTGAATAAAATAGCAAAAACACTTGGTTTTCCTCAAGCAAATATATCTCAACATTTAATGGTATTGAGAAAAGCCAGGTTGTTGGTAACAAGAAAAAATGGAAAGAAAAAGTATTACAGATTATACAGTAATGATGTAATAAGAATTACTGATATGATGAAAAGAGAAGTTAATCGCCTGGCAGGAAGAGTATGAGTAAACAAACACAGTTACGGCATTATAAGGAGAGTGTAGTAATTCCTGCGAAGGTAGATGACGTATTTGATTATATTGACGACCACAAACGCTTTTCTTCACATATGAATCAATCTTCCTGGATGATGGGCGGCGGCAAGATGAATACCTCAGTTGATGAAAAGAATGGTCAGAAAGTTGGCTCTCACATTCGCTTGGATGGTACTGTGTTTGGTATTCACCTTTTTCTGGATGAAGTTGTTACCCATTACGAACCACCTCACTTAAAAACATGGAAAACAATTGGAACTCCTAAGCTCCTTATAATTGGCAACTATCAAATGAAAATTGAAATAAAGTCTGACGAACGAGGGTCGCTTATTTCTGTTTCGATAGACTATGAACTTCCAAAAACAAATGATTGGCTAGGTAAATTATTCAGCGGGTGGTATGCAAAATGGTGTGTACAACAGATGCTAAAGGGGACTAGTAATTACTTTGCAAATAATAAAGGAGGTGAGGAATAATGAAGAATAATCCAACTGCAACAGCTAATGCTCTTGCCGTCACAGGAGGAATTTTTTATATTGCATGTCGCATATTAGTCGGGGTATTCCCTGACTTAATGTATACGATAGCCCAATCATGGTTTCATGGAATAGGTATGGCTTCAGGTTCATGGAACTTATCATTAGAATCATTTTTCATAGGTTTGATATCATTTGTGGTTTTCGCCTGGGTTACAGGATATCTTTTTGCAAGTATCTACAACTATTTCAGTAAGAGATAGCCTAGTTTATTAAAGTCTTAATGATTTCTTCATGATTTTCTAATATAATAGAGTCATGAGGATTTTGATTGTTGAAGACGAGCGGCGCCTTTCAAACGTCATCAAAAAAGGCTTTGTTGAAGATGGGTTTGCTGTTGACCAAGCCTTTGACGGCGAAGAAGGACAATACCTAGCTGAGGGTGAACAGTACGACTTGATTGTCCTCGATATTATGCTTCCTAAAATGGATGGCTTGCAGCTTTGCCGTGAACTTCGAAAGAAAAACATTAAAATTCCCATTCTCATGCTTACAGCCAAATCTACCACAGAAGACAAGGTAGCGGGGTTGGATAGCGGAGCTGATGACTATATTACAAAACCCTTCTCATTTGTCGAATTTAGATCCCGAGTTCACGCTTTAATCCGCCGAAGTCATCAGGAAACATCCCCCACCCTGAGAATAGAAGATCTGGAAGTTGACCCCTTGAAACATATTGTCAAACGTGGCGGAAAAACAATCAATCTCACGCCGAAAGAATTCGCGGTTTTAGAACTATTACTCAGGCATAAAAGTGAGGTGGTCAGCAGAACCATGATTATCGAACACGTATGGGATTATAATTTTGACGGCATGAGTAATGTAGTGGACGTTTTTGTCGTTGCTTTGCGAAAGAAAATTGATTCTGGTTCCAAAAAGAAGTTGATTCAAACAATCCATGGTGTAGGTTACAAAGTTGGCGACTAAGTATGAATACAAAAAGCATTCGCTTCAGATTAACAGTGTGGTACGCACTCATTTTTTCTGTTGCCATGGCAGTGGTTTTTTTGGCCTTTTACCTTCTGACCCAACAGTCTCTTCTCTCCCATACCGACGCAGCTATCGCCACCCACAACGAGAAAATAGTGGAAATCATCTCCCAAGAAGACACTACGATGAACCAATCTTTTATCAATGAGACACAGATATTTGCTCAACAATTTAGTGAGATGCCGGGCATGCTTTTGATTATTGGCGACCCATACGGCAAAATACTCTACCGTTCACAAAATCTCGGGGCAAACGAATCCGCTGTCACAGATTTACTCGAAAAGTCAGCAAATATAATTAGGCCTACTTTTGTTAATCGAAACATCGGAGCAACTCCTTTGCGATTTGGGGTTTTTCCAGCAGAGAGTGACGGTCAACTTCAAGCCATTGTCTTGATGGGTCAACCCATGGACGTTATTCAAAAGTCTTTAAATACACTTACCTTAACTCTTATTTTTGTTTATTTAGGATTGCTTGTACTAACCGTCAGCGGTGGATTTCTACTGGCGCGCAAAGCATTGAGTCCCATAGCCCAGGTATCAAAACAGCTCAAAAAGATTAGTGCCGAAAATTTGAAAGAACGCGTTCCGGAGCCCGAAACAGGGGATGAGATTGAAGAGCTGTCGCAAACATTTAACGGTTTATTAGACCATTTGAATGAAGCCTTCGTTCGTGAGAGACAATTTATTGGGGATGTTGCACACGAACTAAAGACCCCCGTAGCCACACTTAAAGGGGGTATAGAGGTCACTATATCCAAAATCAGAACGAATGAAGAGTATAAGAAAGCATTTGATGAAACGCTTATAGATGTCAATCGGCTATCTTCAACGATAAAGAACATTCTTGACTTAGCTTGGATTGGAGCTGAAAATGCCAATTTAGATGACAAACACTTTGACCTATCAGGTGCCCTCATCGAACTTCAAGAAATTGCTACCAAATTAGGCTCACAAAAACATCTCATTCTAAAAGGAGAAATTGAACCAGATATAGTTGTTGGCGGTGCTGAAGACAAGTTGTCGCGTGCAGTGCTGAACATTATTGATAATGCAATTAAATATACGCCAAGTGGAGGATCAGTTGTGATGTCACTTCGAAAAAAGAAAGGCAATGCCGTCATAGAAGTAAAAGATACTGGAATTGGCATACCTGAGAAGGAAAGCGAACACATCTTTGAGCGTTTTTATCGTGGCTCTAAAGCTGCAAAAACCTTAGGATCAGGGTTAGGGCTCGCAATTGCCCAAGGGATTATTCAAGCCCACCGAGGGAATATCGAAATTAAGAGTAAAGCGGGGAAAGGAACCTCGGTCACTATTACTCTGCCTTTACTTCGAAAATCCTTCATATCTTCCTAACGATTTCCTAATCCTTTTTCTCCTATACTTACAGATATAAGTTAAAAGGAGGTGACATATGGATAATCACAACAATCATTCCGCCATGGTTTCTGGCCCTAAAGCACAAGGCTCGTCATTAAAGTGGCTCGGTATTTGCTTAGGATTGATAGCTTTAGCGGTTGTAGCGGTGACTATTTTCCGAGTCCCGGTCAGTACGGTGTTCTTTGGAGCGGTACTGTTGGCTTGCCCGTTGATGCATATTTGGATGATGAAAGATGGTGGCCATAAACATTAAGAAATGTTAATCAGAATCTCACGACAGCCTAATGGTCAAAGGAATAAGCTGAAGTTGTTAAGAGTTAAAAAGGAAAGGAGGTCAAAAAATATGGGATGCTGTCATTACCCTATAAGGAGTCCTACAACAAACATAGTCAATAACGACTAGCGATGTTTTGCAGAAATCACCCTTAAAACTCAAGAAGGGTGATTTCTTTTTTTGAAATTAATTATTTAAGATTTCCCCTCTAGTTGTTTTGGTGGACATTTAGTGTCCGCATATGAACAAAAAACGCAACAGTCACCTTCCTTGGGCCTCAATACTTCACCACATTGCTGACATTTATAAAAATGCTGACAAGCATCAATCGGCATCTCCACTTCTTGTTTAGCGGAACATTTAGGACAAGTTAATATTGCTTTTGTTTTCATATTAAGGAACATTCACAGTAAAATCTTTATTCACAACACTGCCATCTGGCATGGTGATTTTTGTTGTCACTTTCCACGGACCACGCATACTCATTTGACCAGAGGCTGCATATCTACCATTACCCTGAGAAGTAGCGTTTCCCTGTTGGGCTCCCATGTTCATAGCGGTCATATTGAGATCGAAATATACGGTCGCATTATCAACCGGCTTGCCATCTTTGTCTTTGACATCAATAATGAATGTTGCTGGTCCCATTTGTAATGGATTTGGATTGGTAGTCAACGACACCGGCTCGTTTCCTGAGCCTGTGCTTATACTTGAACCTGAAAGCACTTTCCAGCCCAAACCGAGGATAACAACAGCTCCAATTACAAGCGCTATTAGTAAATTTTTGTTCTGCATATACTTCACCTCCTTTTAAATAACATTAATAATCATCATAAGCCCACCCGGCTCAACATGTTCGTTGGTTGTGTGATGAGGTATGTGACAATGCAACATCCATTTCCCTGGTCGATCAGGCGTAAATTCGATATCATAACGCTCACCAGGAGCCACTGAGACAGTATCCTTTGTCCATTGGGCAGATTCAGGCACGTCGTTACCGTCAGTTGCCACTATCTTGAAAGGGAAGCCATGCAGATGCATTGGATGAATCATCTGACCGCTTCCGATAAAGCGCAGTCTCACTTTTTCACCAACCTTAACATTGAGTGTTTCAGTATCGGGGAATGCTTTTCCATTAATAGTAAAAAAGTTGCCATCCATTCCAGTAGCAGGCATAGCAGCATAAGTTTGACCATCAATAACCCGCCACTCATTGAGCATGAGAACTTTATCGATGTCTGGTTTTGAGACTAGCCCATCTTTCGGTTCAATAATAAAGGCACCGGAGAGGCCGACTGAAATTTGTTTATCGCTGTCGTAATGGGAGTGATACCAATAGGTACCTGCAGGCTTGGCCACAAACACATAGGTAAATGTTTCTCCAGGCTGGATAGGTTTTTGTGTTTCATCTGGTATACCGTCCATATTATTGGGAACCTGGATCCCATGCCAATGGATAGTGGTGGGCTCAGACAAATTATTTTTAACTAAGATTTTCACTTTATCACCTTCAGTTACCCGAATGAGTGGTCCGGGAACCATGCCGTTGTACGCCCAAGCTGTCACTGTAACATCTTTCAAGATATTCCATCTCACTGGTTGGGCGGTAAGGTTAAAAACCTTTTGTCCATTTTCTACTTTAAATGACAACTCCTGGAGACCTTTCTTCTCTGAAGCTACGGCCACATTATCTTGTGGAATTGCCTCCATGGCCTTGAGAGCAGATTCGTTCTCTCCGGATATTGATAACTGCACGGGAGCATTCTTAAGCGTTACGCCACTTTTTGATTTATTTATTTGGAAAAAGACAACAGCCAAAAGGACTACTGCCAGAACAACTAAAACATACTTATTTTTGAGTAAAGATTCTTTGTTCATAGATATTTATTTTAACCGATTATTCATGATGATTTCATTAAAAAATCACTCAATGATGATCGATCCCTTTAAATGCTTTTATAAACTTCTGTATTCGCTCTTCGTCAAAATCGCTGAATTTGTCTAATCGTGTCCAGGCGGTAAGAGCTATCCTTGAATCCAACTTTGGATACGGAGCCATGAGGACTTTATTGGGATACTTTTTCACTATGTCTCTTAAATTTTCAACCAACTTTTTGCACTCGTCTTGTACTTGCGCGCTGGGAGTTGCTGGACTTTGGGGGTCTACACCCGGCATACAGTTGTATTGCAACATTACACCACCATCTTCAAGATTATGGAGTTGTAACTCGTCAGGGATAGGAGAAGCACTTACTCCCCATTGAGCTTTACCTCCGACGTGTGAGCCAGACGTAGGAGGTAGAGAGTTATATTGTTCGTGGGCATCAGTGAGGTTTTCTATATGTTTATTGCCAAGTGATGCTAGAAATTCACCAGGCTGTGGTTTAGATGCCTCTTTAACTAACCAATAACCACCCCCGACAACAAGCAAAGTAATGAATACAATCATGCAATATTTCTTTATCTGGTACTTTCTGCCCTGCAATAATTGTTGTTGCCGGTAATAATTCTGCTTGAACTCTTTGCGTTCGTGTTTAGATAGTTGATTCCAATTTTCCGGTAATTCCATAGTTATTTTTTCTTAACCTTACAAACAAATGGCTGATTAATTTTCTTAAAAGTAAAACCAATGGTAATCAACAGAATGGCAATGCCAACAAAACCAAATTCCTGCCCTCTAAACGGCAACACTCCTAAAACAGTCGTAGCTGAGCCGAACCCAATGAGCGAAGTCAGCACCACGGAACCGCACGAAGCGCAACCTACACCCAATAAACTGGTAGCAACACCAACCAAAGATACTCCCATTTCCTGTTGTATCTTCGTAGATTGGCGTAAGTAATAGATCAGTAAACTCGCTTGTATGCCGGTGAGCGTAGCACTCGTAATCGTTAAAGTTCGTGACAGTAGGGTGAAATTGGTTTGCAGAGAGCCCAATAAGCTCGTTACTAAGTTAGTTTTTTGCCACAAAGTCATCGTTTTCGAGGTCATAGCTTTGGTAATGAGATGCAAGTTTGGTAACCAGGCCGCAAATGCAATCATAGACAGCGTTATTAATGTTGTTACCAAAAGGTACTTTGGTTGCCGGATTATTCTCACAAACGTGGTCATAGTTACTGAAGCAGAGGATCAATGACTGCCTGGAAAGCAGCAAACGGCTGTGCTCCAACAACCAGATCCCCTTCGACTTTTCCATCTTTGGTTGTTTTACCAATTAGGAAAGTGGGGGTACCTGAGACGCCGGCTGCCGTTCCATCTGCTATATCCTTTTTGACTTCATCTTCCATAGCCTTATTTGATAGACAAGTATTAAATGAACTGATATTTAAACGTAGATCTGTTGCGATGGCGGCAATTTTGGCATCATCAAGACCGTTCCCGTTTGAGACTGTTCGTTTGAAAATTTCGTCATGGAACTCAAAATACTTTTTGTCTCCGCCTTGTTCTTTGGCACAGTTGGCAGCGACTGCTTCTTTGGTAGCCATTGGGTCATGGAAGGATAAGGGAAAGTCTCTGAATACTAGTTTCGCCTTTCCTGTTTCTATGTATTTTTTGATTAATTGGGGATACGTATCATCAAAATGACGTTTACAAAATGGACACTCGTAATCAGAAAATTCGACAATAGTGACCGGGGCATCCTTGTCCCCAAGCACAGGATCGTCATCGACAGAAACGACACCTTTAGTTGGTTGTTGTGGTTGGGCCGCCGCTGGTCCCTGATTATTGGCTTGAGTACCTGCGACTGTTGTCCCTCCTTTTTCCAATACCTGAACTTTTGTGTAAAGGGAACCGATAAAAAAGGAGGCAACTATCAGAAGGACGACAAGGACAGGAGTAAGATTACCGCCGAGGGAAGGAATACTGAATGATCTTTTAGATTTCTCTTCTGTCATACTACTACAAAGTGTAGTAGATATATGAACTACTTGTCAACAGATAAAATATTAGTTGCTTGGTGAGAAATTCTTGGAAGCATAAGTGGATTGAATGCTTTGCAATTTGGCCAAGCTATGGTCCTTACAGGCAGACTCACAACTGACATTTTCATTACAAACTACCACTACGTCTAGACCATCCTCATGCAGTTCTATGGCATTTACAGGAGTTGTCATAAGCCCAATGAGTACGGTAATGAAGATGGTGCTGTACATTAAATTTCTTTTCCCCAGTTTGCGGTAGTTTACTTTTATTGAAAGCAGTGATTTTATCCGAGTCTCAAGTGTATCAACATCAGCGATTGCTGGAGCCAATGCAGGTAGTGTTACAGGTTCATATTGAAGAAGCTTTTTCAAAACAGACGAAAGAGAACGTGCATCGACCTCTCCTTGGATAGCTTCTTGATCTGCAAGGAATTCTCGATCTGTTTTGTATATACGGATAAGATCCGTAAGTATTGGGAAAAAAGGGAAAAGCGACTCAATAAACGTGGCAACCAGCAAAATTAGGTTATCCCGATGTTCAAGATGGTATTTTTCGTGACGTAAAATCACTTCAAGTTCTTTCCTGCTAACCAGCGCAATCAGTCCGGTAGAAATAAAGATTTTTGGATTCCGTACTCCAAAACAATATGCAAACGGTCTAGTCTCACCTAATACGACCACTTTACCTATGAGTTTGAGAGATTTGAAGATATCTGAAAGCCCATGATCCTTTGTGGTGGATTGAGATAACAACCGACGAAACTTATAAACCTGGACGACGGTGGCAAACAGCTTAATTGCAGTGTACAGCACTGAAATAATAAGAACCCCGAAAACAATCATTCCCCAGTTCCCTGGAAGGCTCAAAGATATTGCCCTTGCCATTTCTCGACAGTAATAAAAGGTGTGGTGTATCAGGATTGGAAAAAACTTCACTAAAACAAAAAAATAACTCGCAATTAAAAGCATCAATAAACTTGAAAAAAGAAACAAGTGTTTATTTATTCTCATTTTGTTTTTCCAACAACTTTAGCAAATAATCCTTTTTGTCCTTTGGCAGTTTGTCAATGGACTCGGCAAACGAAACGATAGCAGCTTCCCCAAAGGAAGACATAAAGGTCTGGATAAACGACTTGGCCATCTTTTTGCCGTATATATCCTTTGAAATTTTAGGGGTGTAGGAGAGTATCGTATTATGGTTATTTCTGTTGACAAGGCCTTTTTCAAATAACCTTTGAAGTAGCGTGGCTACGGTAGTATACGCAAGCTTTTTCTCTTGATTAAATTTTTCCACAACATCTCGGATAGAACACTCTTTCAACTCCCAAACGATGTTCATGGCTTCTTGTTCTAGTGGACTTAATGTTTTTTGTAGCATAGTAAGTTACTACTAATTGTAGTAACTGTCGACAGAAATATCAACTTTGATTAATACTTAATAATAAGCTCACGATTTCTTAATTCGCTTCTTGTTACACTGCTCCATATGTACGACTACGGAAACTGGTTTCTAGTAATATTCAATATCATCCTTTTTCTATATTTCATTAAAAGTGCCTTCAAGCCAAGGACAAAAACTGACTGGCGAACGTACAAGATTATTGGGGCATTCATAGTGGCTCTATTTGCTGAGATGTATGGATTTCCTTTGACCATCTATTTGTTAACTTCATTTTTTGGCAACAAACTTGGTTTAGATTTTACTCATGATAATGGTCACATTCTTAATACTTTGTTAGGATTGAAAGGCGACCCCCATTTTAATATTCTGCATATCGTAAGTTACGCACTGATTATCGGTGGGTTAGCCTTACTTGGAAAGGCTTGGGAAGTGCTTTACAAATCGCAGAAAGAGAAAACGTTGGCAATCACCAATGTCTATAAATATATCCGTCATCCGCAATACCTTGCGTTTATCCTCATCATTTTTGGATTTCTTGTCCAATGGCCAACACTGATTACCTTGATTATGGCTCCAATATTGATTATTCGATACATTCGGCTTGCGAGAACCGAAGAAAAAGATATGCTCAAGGTTTTTGGTAAAGAATATGCCAAATATAAAGCTCGGGTCCCGGGGTTTTTCCCTTCGATAAAACTTTTGATTCGAAATTTAACAAGCTCAAAGAATTCGAAAGGAGAAAACTATGGGAAAACCGATCACTTTATACAACACAACTAAAACAGATAATCAAGATTCTAAAAATTCTGATAATCGGACTTCGATTACCGAACCGATTCGAGAAAGCTTGATATTGTTCATCATTAAAATTGCCTCTGTTCTTGTCATCACAGACATGGTTTATGCTGCACTTAATTTTATTCTCCTGCGGGCTTTCTTTCTCAATCACGAGTTGCTGTTTAATATTCATGATATGACTGCTTACATTCTCACTTTATTCCACCTTGTTAAAACAGCTTTCCAGGTTTGGGGAATTTCGGCTATCGTCTTTCGTTGGGTCGGAAACTCATGCCACATTACTGACAGACACTTAGTGCATCATGCAGGGGTCTTAAACTGCATTGAGAAAATTTACGACTTGGACATTGTAAGGTCTGTATCTATTCAGCAGTCGTGGCTTGGCAGAATTTTTCGTTATGGCACTGTCAATATTGAGATTAGTGCTTCCGGTGGATATACCGATCAAGTTACGCTCTTTGGAGTTTCTAACCTGCAACAGTACGAAAACATGTTACATAAACATTTTTAGATTTTGACATGTATTTTGTTACTATAGATTGTAGTAGATAATATCTAGTATCATAAACATATAATGAACAAAATGACCATGTATACATGCCCTATGCATCCTGAAGTCGCTTACGACAAACCTGGAAAGTGTCCAAAATGTGGAATGACATTGGTTCCTACTCAAAATAAGCATAGCGAAATGAATCACGATGATCACCAAGGACATGTCATGAAAACTGTCTCCGAGATGTCCTTCTGGAAAAAGTTCAAGATGAGTATGACCATGGCTATGGGTATGGAGCATGGAGGGTTGGCGGGGCGTGAGATGGCAAAACTCATGGAAGAAGATATCCGCAATAAGTTTTTCGTAGCCTTTGTGCTGACTTTGCCGATTATTGCTTATTCACCATTGGGAACAAGTATTCTTGGTTTAAGGCTCCCTACGCCTATTTCTGCTAATTGGATAATGTTTCTTTTAACTACTCCGGTTTATTTCTACTCTGGGTGGATATTCCTGTACTCTACATACAAAGCACTACAAGCAAAAACACTGAATATGGCAGTTCTAATCGCCGTTGGTATTACTGCGGCGTATGTATTCAGTGTAGTTCTGACACTTGTAGGCAGCGAAGAATCCTTTTACGAGGCCGCAGCAATGCTGACTACCTTTGTCTTGTTTGGCCATTGGATGGAAATGAAATCAAGGCGCGGGACAACAGATGCACTACAAGCCCTTTTTGACTT
Source organism: Candidatus Woesebacteria bacterium GW2011_GWA1_39_21 (assembly GCA_000993685.1). GTDB lineage: Bacteria > Patescibacteriota > Microgenomatia > UBA8517 > UBA8517 > GWB1-38-13. The sequence continues at coordinate 4,666 of LBWP01000014.1, read as the reverse complement.
AGTCCCTCCCCAAGCGCGAGTTATAAGAAATGGTAAAGAAGAGTTAATCCCCACTGCGGAAGTAAAGCTTGGTGACATCATTATTTTGAAACCTGGAGATAAAGTACCTGTCGACGGAGAGATTGTTGAAGGTGAAACCGCTATTGATGAATCGCTGGTCACCGGAGAATCTCTCCCTGTTGAGAAAAGTGTCGGGGATAAAGTCATTGGAGGATCAATTAACACTTCAGGGTCAGTACAATTTAAAGCCACAAAAATAGGCGAAGACACTGCATTAGCTCAAATTGTGAAGATGGTTGAAACAGCCCAAAACTCCAAAGCTCCGGGGCAAAAGATTGCAGATCGGTTTGCCAAATATTTAGTTATTGTTGCAGTTGGAGGAGGATTACTTACTTTTGTTGTGTGGTTTTTTATCCTTGGTCAACCTCTCTTGTTTGCGCTTACCTTCGCCATCTCTACAGTAGTCATTGCCTGCCCAGACGCTCTAGGGTTGGCGACCCCAACTGCTGTTGCTGTGGGAACAGGATTGGGAGCAAAGCATAATATTCTCATTAAAGATGCTCCCACTCTTGAGCAAGTTTCAAAAATTCAAGCCGTAGTTATGGATAAGACTGGAACCCTGACTGAAGGCAAGCCCAAAATTACTGATGTAGTGGCCTCTATGGGATTCACCGAGAACGATATTGTCGCGCTTGATGCCGCAGCCGAAGCAAAGTCTTCGCATCCTTTGAGCCTGGCAGTTCTGGAGGAAGCCAAACGAAGGAAAGTTGTCGTTACTATTCAAGTTGAAAGGTTCAAAAACCTGGCTGGTCACGGAGTTGAAGCACTGGTTGATGGTAAACATGTGCTCGTCGGCACTGTAAAACTTATGAACGATTGGAAGGTTGACATTTCACCTCTCCAAAAAGACATTGATCGACTTCTGTCAGAAGGTAAAACTATTATGGTTTTGGCAGTTGACAATAAAATTGCTGGAGTCGCAGCAGCATCTGATCCGGTTAAGGAAAATGCTAAGCTTGCAATTACACGGATGAAGGAATTAGGGCTCGAGGTGGCTATGATTACTGGAGACAACAAAAAAACTGCTGAAGCCATTGGTAAACAATTGGGTATTGATAGGATCTTTTCTGAAGTATTACCTGAAGATAAATCCTCGTATGTTAAAAAATTGCAGCAAGAAGGAAAGTTTGTCGCCATGGTCGGTGATGGGGTGAATGACGCACCTGCCTTGGCACAAGCTGATATAGGCATTGCAATCGGTGCAGGAACGGATGTGGCTATTGAAACCGCCAAGGTAGTCCTGATGAAATCTGATCCCGCTGATGTGTTGCGAGCAATCAAGTTATCAAAAGCAACGGTGCGTAAAATGAAAGAAAATCTGGTCTGGGCAAGTATCTACAATCTCCTGGCAATACCAATAGCAGCTGGGGTGTTATATCCTAACTTTGGTATCACTCTTCGACCAGAGTTTTCTGCTCTTTTGATGAGCATTTCTTCAATTATTGTGGCAACCAACGCAGTACTACTGAACCGGGCCGAAAAAGACCTCATTGCTATTTAGCTTTCATTTCGTCTTCATAATTAACCTCCCCAAATCTTAATAAAATCTTAATACGTGCTCTTGTATGCTATGACGATGAGCAAACAAAAAATTTATATCAAAGGCATGCACTGCCGGTCGTGCGAAATATTAATAGAAGACGAATTAAAGAAAGTTCCAGGAGTAAAAAGAGTTTCAGTTAGTCATCAGACAGGAATTGCTGATGTAGACTGTGAATGTGAGCTAGATGCGCAAGCAGTCACAAAAGCGGTAGAAAGTGCAGGTTATGGTATTGGCAATGATGGAAAGATTCATTTTTTCTCTCGTAATCATCGAGATTACATCGACTTAGGAATAGCTTTCTTTATTGCCACAGCTCTTTTTTTAGTGGCCAAAACGCTGGGAATATTTAATCTGAGCAGTTCAATTTCCGGGAGTTATTCCAGCTTACCAATCGTCTTTTTAATTGGACTTACCGCTGGTGTATCAACATGTATGGCTTTAGTGGGTGGTTTGGTGCTTGGTGCCTCCGCTCGCTTCTCAGCTCAAAATCCTCATGCAAATGGCATGGAGAAATTTACTCCGCATTTATATTTTAATCTTGGTCGAATAATTTCCTTTTTTGTCTTCGGTGGAGTTATTGGGTTCGCCGGATCACTGTTCCAACTTTCGACTTCAGTATTGGGAACTTTAACAGTCGCCGTTGGATTGGTGATGCTGCTTCTTGGTGGACAGCTAATTGACGTATTTCCTATCTTAAAGAGAATATCTTTTACTCTCCCAAAAGGTTTGTCGCGCATGCTTGGGATTCAAGAGAAATCCTTAGGAGAATATAGTAATAAAAATTCAGCAGTCATGGGCGCAATGACTTTCTTTCTACCCTGTGGTTTTACACAAGCCATGCAGCTATTTGCTATGAGCACAGGTAGTCCGTTAACCGGTGCTTTGACGATGGGTATATTTGCACTTGGTACTGCTCCTGGCTTGCTCGGGGTCGGTGGACTCACATCAGTCGTTAAGGGGGGCGTGGCACGGCTATTTTTCAAAACTGCCGGTGTGGTAGTCATAATGCTTGCCTTTTTCAATGTCGGGAACGGTCTTAATCTACTCGGAATCCCTCAAGTACTCGGAGCTTTTACCACTAGTGCCTCAGCAGGAAATGTAGTGCAAGATCCCAATGTCAAACTTATCAACGGTGTCCAAGAAGTACGCATGACTCAGAACTCTTCAGGATATACACCGAACAAATTTACAATTAAAAAAGGCGTTCCTGTCAAATGGATTGTGATATCAAAAGATGTTTATACATGTGCCAGCAGTATTGTGTCTCAACAGTTGGGAATCCGCAAAGGTTTGAACTTAGGTGAAAACGTATTTGAATTCACTCCTACCGAAACTGGTACAATCCGCTTCTCTTGCTCAATGGGCATGTATACTGGCTCTTTTAATGTGGTCGATGAAAATTCAAGCGCAGTCGCACCTTCAACTCAGATTGCAAATACCACGCAAAATACGAACACTAGTGCTTTATCATGTAGTGCAAATGGAGGTGGCTGTGGATGTGGTGGCGGTGCAAAAAAAGCAGTAACAACTGCGCCTGGAGAAACTACTACTCAGGGAGATGTTCAAATACTCAAAGCTACCTACACTTCTCTCGGAGACATTTCTCCTAACAAATTTACTGTCAAGGTCAACCAACCGGTAAGGTTTGAAATTGCAGCCAAAGACGACGGTCAAGGTTGCATGGGTAGCGTCACCATTCCGACTCTAACCAAGAAAGTCGAGGTATTTACCAAAGGCCAAACGACTACCTTTGAGTTTACACCAAGTAGTACTGGTACTTATAACATTACCTGTGCCATGGGAGTACCTAGAGGTCAGATACAAGTAAATTAAGGAAAATACTATGCAAAGACAAACTATCAAACTATCAGGATTAACTTGTCCAGCTTGCAAAAAAGTAACAGAGAAAAGAATTGGAAGCTTAAGCGGTGTGATCAAAGTCGAAGTGTCACTCGATTCTGGGGTTGCCACGATCGACGCTGATAATGCAATAACAATATTAAAAATTAGAAAGGTCTTAAAAGATACACCTTATCAAGTTGTTGAAAAATAAAACATATGAACAAAAAAATTGAATTACAGATTACCGGTATGCACTGCCAATCGTGTGAAATTCTGATTTCAGAAGAGTTAAAAGAACTTCCAGGAATTAGTGAGATCAAGGTTGACCACAAAACAGGAGCAGCGAATTTACTTTTGGATGAATCCCTATCTTCACCTGATGCCATTTTAACTGCAATCAGTAAGGCGGGGTACACCGCCACAATTGAAACTAAGAGTCCAGACAAGAAAGGGAAAGCATTTAAAGAAATTGTCATAACTAAAGAAAAACCGAATGGAAATATTTTTAACCCAATTAGAGTCGTCTATAGTTCCCGATTTGCTGCAGAAGGCAATATGATAGGAAATGAAAAAGGGATACTTCAAATTGATGGGTCACTTAATAGGGCACAAAATACAGAATTTATTATTCCTGATGGCAAAGAAGATGAATCAATTGGGTACATTCAAAAGTTTATGCATACCATTGGAAAGATGGATACAGTTGAGCCAAGATTGACTGAGCCAGAAACTAATGGAATAAAGCATCCAGAAA
>LBWP01000014.1:0-462 GCA_000993685.1 Candidatus Woesebacteria bacterium GW2011_GWA1_39_21 | reverse complement strand
GTCAAAGAAGCAAATGTAAATTTTGCTGCTGAAAAGGCTTCAGTACTACTGGACGAGTCTGTTTCCCCTAAACAAAAACTGGTTGAAGCGGTGAAAAAGACCGGATATGGAGCTGAGTTCGCTGACCAGAAAGACAGTGAGGCAGAAACTAAAAAACGTCATGCCGATATTAAACACTTGTTCAATAAATTTGCGACGAGCTTTATCTTGAGTGCTCCCATGATTTATTTCATGCTGATGGACTTTTTCAAGTGGATTCCCGGAACTTCAACATTTTTACCATATGTAGGCATCATTTCACTTGTTTTGACAACACCAGTCCAATTTGTGATTGGTAAGAGCTTTTACAAGGGCATGTGGTCAGCACTTCGGATGAAGACTTTTAACATGGACAGCTTAATTGCCATTGGTACATCAGTTGCCTATTTCTACAGTTTGGTTAACTTTACTATTTATTTCTTG
>LBWP01000013.1:24192-30759 GCA_000993685.1 Candidatus Woesebacteria bacterium GW2011_GWA1_39_21 | reverse complement strand
CTTTTGTTACATAACAATTTCGAACCTTGTTACGGGATGTTTCGATCCTTTATTTAATAATTGAATCCGCATCTTACTTCTCCTATATGGAATACTTTTGGTTTGTCGATACTTTTACCCCAATAAGCACATTTTGCATTTGGGTCTTGAAACAACATCCGTCCGTATTTACGTTCCGAGTACGTAGTATTTGGCCAAGGATATTTATAAACGAGAGATTTATTATACACGCAGGGATTGCAGGAAAAATTGACCCTATGCTCCACCCAATAATTAGTTCCATCGGTTTTATCCTCGAATCGTTCAGGGTGTGAAGCTATTATCCCTCCCTTCCTCCGTTCCCGACTGCCAATTGGTTGTCTAAGTAGTATCATCTCCTTGATATAGCTATTACGCTTAAGGACATCAATTATTTTGTCGATATATATGTCGTCCATAATAAGAAAATCGTCTTCCAAATGGAAAACCCATTCATTAGCATCTTCTTTGAGTTTTTCCCATGCGGAAATCATAGCCAAAGCAAACCCAACTCTTTTGGTGACGGCAATTTCATAGTTGAATTGTCCAAGCCAATTATGATAATTTTCATCTCCAGAATCATCATGAATTATAATTCTTGAAAAATTACCGTGTAGTTTTCCCAGTGTCGAAAGCGTACGCTTAAGATAATTTCCACGACCGTTTGTCATAATAAGAAGTGTTACCATAAGTTATCGAGATTCCTTGTATTACTAACTACAGTAGTCCAGGGAATAAATAAGTTGTAATCTTTTCGATATTTGAATTCTGGAAACGCGATTTGATACATATTTTTTCCAACAACGTTTGAATCATGGATGACAATGTAGTCTGCGCTATCTTTGAAATGAACCACTGTTTTCCCCCTGGAGTGCCCACTGTGATCGATGAAGATAAAACTATAGCGGTCTGTATTTGGAATTGTTAAATAATCTTCGACGAATTGAACTCTATGATCTTCCGACTCATACTCTTTGGCTAATTTGATAAAATCTTTGTCACTCTCAAAGGTTACAAGATGACGTTTTGTTTCAACGCACAACCAATGAAGAAGGGGTGTACTATAAATACCCGACCCGATCTCCATAATCGGCCCCTTAGTCAGGTTAGCCAATTTGATCAGCACGGGCATGTGTGTTGACCAACCCATTTCTATATTTATGTTCAATTCATTTTTAGTACCCATGGTTTTTAAATATTTCAATTAAGTATTCGGGGAGGAGTGGTTTAACCTCTTCGTAAAGTTGTGTCATTCGAGGGTGGAAATGAAACACCCTAATGGGTTTTTCTGCTTTTCCGTACGTAAGATCGTTATATCTCATTCGACCTAAATTATAAGTATTATTGAGCCTTAAATAACGTTCATTAATATTATTTATATTCCTGGAAGTTAATCGTTGCAAAGCTATTTCTTCGTTTACTCTTTTAGAATTCATCGTCTGGCGGATAAGTTCAAAGATATCTTTTGCTTCCGGGGTAAAAAAGAAGCTTCCGGTATTCCACATTTCGCTAAAACCATAGTCTGTAAAGGCAGCATCTTTTTTCCCCAAGATAACTTTTGGAAACGAACTGGCCTGGTATGCGTCAAAATCGTGGAACCAGCATACATCGTCTATCATTTGGTTTTCCATCATGTAACAAATTACATTTATCTTGCTGGCTCTTTTGCGATGATTGCAAAATAAATCGTCAGGTACGATCATTGAGTTTATTCCTCTGTATGAATAAGGAAAATTAGTTACCAATAAAATATCTTTTGGTTTCCAAGTTCGTAAAGAATTATCTATCTGTACCTTAACTAAATCCACATAATCTGTGGTAAATTCTTTCAGCGGATTAATGTAAGTCATTAAATTCTTCATACATTGGAAATGTTTTATTTAAACTTCCTGAAATCCGTGGACTTAACCCACGGATGAAAGAGAAAAGTGATTAAATGTTTCGGCAAGCCCACCGTCCTGAGTGAAACCGAAGGACTTGATGATTCCAAAGGGCAAGAATGCTAAAGGCCCTCGGTCTTGCGTAGCTTATTCACTTGATCCAAATATTATCATAAACCAGTGAACGTCTTTAAAAAATGGGGTGGAAAAGATTAATTTATTCAAAAGTAAACATTTCCTTTCTTAAATCGCTTGCCTTGCCCCAGTAGTCAATTTCCGGGACTGAATGCTTGTGTTCCACGGCGGTATATTTGTGAAGAGAATTGCCGGTTTTAAAAGTTACGGCCGCAATTCCTCCTGTAAACGTTTCAAAGGGAATATGCTCATATGCATTGAATTTACTGTACGAAGGATCTGCTGCAAAAATATCTAATCCCTTCAAACGTTCTTCAAGAAGGGAAATAAGATACTTCCGCCCTACGATTTGTGCCCCTTCCGAATATTTTTTAAACCAAAAACCGTAATGATATTTGTACATGAGTTCTATAGGAACATAACGGTATATTTTATCTAACGATGGCGGGATAAAATTGAAATATTCCTTAGGATATAAGAAATCCGATTCAACATTGATTACAAATGGTGTTTTAGCTTCTTTGCAGCCGAGTAATATTTGATGGTAAAGCAGTACATTTGAAGGTGTATGGACACCGATACAGATATTCATTCCAAGTTTTATTGGTTTATGGGAAACACTGATTATCGGAAGGTCGCCGCACACTTTTAAGAGATTTTTTCTAATCTTCTTTTCGAAAGTTTCATCCTCACGATTGCAAGTATAGTAAATTACTGTTAAATTGGGCGTTTTCATCTTTTTTTTAAAAACTTACATGGATTTCCGCACCAAACTTCATTTTCCTTAATAATATGATCTTCTGTTAATACAGACCCCGCGCCGATAACGGCACCTGATTTAACAGTATTTCCGCCTAGAACGGTTGCTCCTGCACCAATGAATACATGATCTTCTATAATAATTTTTTTATGAATTGTTTTTTGATCTTTAATATTAATATTTGGTTTAATTGGATGCACAGAAGAGTTTATTGTAACATTTGGTCCGATAAGTATGCCTTCACCTAATTCAACATCGCCGTATATATGACACCCCCAGCCAACAATCGTTGTTTTACCTCGTTTGGAAACGATGTGCTCACCAACAAAAGCAGTCGGGTCTATCTTAAACCAAGGAGTTCGGTAACCAATTTTTGGCATATTATTATTTTTGATAACACAAGTTAATGCGGTCTTTCGCCATCATTGTGACCCAGATAGGCGATGATCTCTTCCCGCCAAATAATCTCATCTTTCGGCCATTTCCAGTTATCAACGAATATAAAATCAGCCATATTTCTTTTCCCCGGCCAGTAATATAACTTTTCCTTTACGTTTGGTACAAGGATCATTTGCGTGCTGATATTTCCCGGAACAACTTTCTTTTCGCTCCAGATAATTTTTCCGTTTGGATACTGCATGCGAAATAAATTCGGTTTGCCCGGATTTTCAGAAATTGACTGTTCCATAATTTCTCTTACCCCGTCCACATACCAATCATCATCATCAATGAAAGCCAAATAATCACACGTTGCTTTTGCAATTCCTTCGTTTCTTCTGTTGTTTCCCCACATATGTGTCGGGGGAATATCGGGAACAACAATCACCTCATCGCTCGGTTTTTCTTTGATCGATGCGAGGGTTTTTTTTAATGATTTACGGCCAATTGTCGGTATGATAAAGCTGATAGTTGTCATGGTTATTAATTCATTTTGAGGCGATTAAATATGTATCTTCTAACTTCCTGTCAAACGGAACTCTTTTTACATCGATTACTTTGAGGTTGGCCCATTTCGCCAAAGCATTCATTCCATCGGGGTAGTAGCGATATGTATCAATAGGATACTTGTGTTCATGAATGACGGCCGGAGCAATAAGGCAAACAAGACCGTTTTTTTTGACAACCCGCGCAAGCTCTCTTATCCATTTCCACGGATATTCAATATGTTCAAGCGTCTGACCTGATATCACTACATCGAAATGGTTATTCTTAAAAGGAAAACTATACGGTTTGATGACAACGTCAACGTTTTCTCCTTTAGCGATATCAACACCTGTATATTGCCAGTTTAAGTTATTGAAAAGAGGACGGTATGACCCGATTGCCTGGTTTTTAACGACTTGGCTGCCAAGATCAAGTATTTTTAATTTTTTGTTTGTTTTATCAAAAAGGTAATGTTTTATGAAGCCTTTCATTAAGTAGATAGAATTTGCGTGCATATTAATTAAGCGCTAAGTAAAATTTGGCAATCTTTTGAATATGATATTCTTCTGCCATTATCATACCAACTTGTGTATGTCTGGTATACTCGTCTCCATTTCTTTTTAGGTTGGATATGATTTCAAAAATTTCATCACTATTTTCAGCTTTAAAATAATACCCGTCTATTTCTTGGTATCCGTCTTTGGGGAAGGCAATTGTTGGTACACCGAATGATGCGGCGTTTATAATTTTCAAGGGGTTATTGGCTTCGGATTTCGGCCGCCAGTCAAGTTGCACGTCTATCTGTTGAAGAAAATTACAAACATGACCTCGGTTTTTATAGTCGATCTTGTACATAAATTTCAATCCTAATCCCGAACACCTCTTTGAAAAATCTTCAGAGTCGAGCTGGAAGTTGCGGGGGCTACCTATAAAGCCTATTGTTGTCAGCTCCTTTCGTGTTCTTCTTACTCTTTCAAAATTACAGTGATGCTGGGGTATTAAATAAATTTTGTGTTGCGGTAACACCATTTTAATTGAAGACAGTGCCGGTAGGGAAGTAACAATGATTTTAAGGTCTGGCCTCTGAGAGAGCTTGTCCACGAAATATTTCGTGTCTATCAGGTCGACATATGAATTTTGGGGCAGGTCTTTGTAATTATTAACATGCGGTTTTACGAAAATGCACACATCACTCCCAAATCCATCTGCGGGGTTCTTTTTTGCACCGAGGAAATCTGCAATTTGCTCACCACGGATGAGTGAAGAGCCGCGCATCAGATGGGTATCGTCGCGATGGAAAAAAGCTTTTTTATAAAAGAATGAAATAGTCATGTTGTTTGGTTTGAGGTAAAATTAACCCTTTTGCTTTTTGGTATCCACAAAGGGTGATTTGCAAGGGACTCATATTCAATTTCTTGAAATCTTTCAATTCTTGCTTTTTGTACTTGATTCCAATATTTGTATACTGTAATTGGCCATGCAATCTCGGGTGGTAAATTTTTGGGTCTAAATTGAAGCGGATAGTGCTTGGCAAAATGTGAGTTTGGATAGGTTCCTCCAATCCGAATTTGAGATTTTACGATATCTTCCACATCTCTTATTACAAACACTACAAAATCGCCTCCGAGCGAATCAATACAAAAAGCCAATGCTGGACATTGGATGACGATGTTGTCAAAATTATCCATAACATATCGACATTTACTTGGACTACTGTTTCTGATTCTTCTTTCGTCGATATATCTGTGTCCGGTATCGTAAGCGATCATTTTTGCAGTGATCCTTGTTCCCGACCTTTGCGGACCTGTTACTAGTATGTTTTTATATTTTTTGAGATGTTTAAACATTACTTAAAAAGCCAAGATACCTTTATAAATTATCATTTGTAATGATATCAAACCGTTTTAATAGTCGTATAGAAATATCGTTATTATATTAACGGAAACGATGGCGCCTGGTACCAAGAAACCAGCAATTGTTATATATATCACTAAGCACATTGATCTTCATACCGTTTTTTTTAAGTACGTAAGAAAATGAAAGCTGATCCATGATTAAATATCGTGTGATGTGGTACCACCACTGTTTAAGTGTTTGTTGAACGATCGGCGTGTTTCGATACATAAATACTCCACCGAGAAGAAGTAGGTCGTCGATGTAGCTTTTATCGTTTCTGATGGCGCTGTATTGCTCCTGATGCCACTCGTTCAGATAGCGGTTTATTATATAGATCGACTGTTGTCTTATGCCTTTCCTCAAGTATCGTGTTTCTTGCCTGATGTTCGGACGGCGGTTGTGGCGAAGGGCCACAAAGTCATGGCCTTGAATACTGTCGAGAAAAAAATTTAAAGAATCAGGGTGTTTAAGACTCAAGTTCCCGTCGATCCAAAAATAATATTCGTAACCCGGAACCATTTGCCAGGCAAAACATTTGGGAATTTTTGCCTGAAGGCGCGCCGTCATATTTTCTCTGGGAGGAAAATTCTCGTCGGTGAACAGAAAGTAATCGTACTTAATTGATTGCGGAGCGTGTTCTAATGGGTTATCAAAACCTCCGAGATTAACGCTAATTACAGCTATTTTGGGTACTTTTTCAATGAAGTAGACATGTTCAACACCATAACCGGTTTTTGTCTTAATGTTTTCTTTAAGTGTCCAATTAAATCCTTTGAGATGTTTTTCAATATCTTTTTTTGAAAAAGAAATGTCGGGAACGTCGATGCCGAATTTTTTATTTTGAGAAATGACCTGAGTTTTATCAGAGAAGGGGGTGAAGATTATGATACAAAGTTTTTTATTAAATGAAGACAGCGCATTTTTTAAAATCTTTTTCCAACCGTAGTTGTGCTC
>LBWP01000013.1:0-24155 GCA_000993685.1 Candidatus Woesebacteria bacterium GW2011_GWA1_39_21 | reverse complement strand
CCACAACCCCAGTCCTCTACAGCCAGGTCAGTTAGGAAATCCTCAGCCATTTGGTAGGTTACCGTATTTCCATAGCGAAAAGATGACATTCCGTGGATATTTTTATACCAGCTGTCCCATTTTCCAAGCATTCCACGATCCATGTTAATAATAATTGTAGGCGTTTTTTACTGTGAAGATGTTTCTTTTTTTTTGCATCTTATCGCTGCAAACTTATATTTTTATCCCCCTTCGCAGAAAACCTTGGGCGCAGGCCCGAGGATGAATGCGAAGAAATTTCTGCTTCGGAGGGATTCCCGTCAGATCGGGTAACTTCATAACTTTTCGAAACATATTTTCGAAATATCTGCAGCTCGGTCATCTTCCTGCCTGTGATATTCATTTCCCAATTTCCATATGTTGGTGTGAGGTTGACCCAGTAAATGAATTCGGGTTCATCGACAATGTAGCGAACTACATTTCTGATTTGGATGTGCTGCTTATTCTTTACCTTACTGCGGAGAAAGGGGATCAAAATGTGTTGGTTGTTCTTTCCCCAGGTTATCGTTCCAATTCTGACGATTGCCCAGTGCGGAAATTTTTCGTCTGTAAAAAGATAGTAATCGTAGGGAATAGATTGCCTTTCATGAGGTAGAACCTTATCAAATCCACCAAGATTTGAAGTGATAATCGCAATTTTATTCATGATTCCATTTTCCGGCGCAGTTCGCTTGCATTCCCCCAGTAATCTAGGTTCTCTACGGATTTTGATGTTTGCTGTCTTCTTTTTGGCCAGCCATGTGTCGCGTTGGAATAACATAGCGTAATTAAAGGAATTACTGTAGAAAATATTTCAACATCCTGATTTTTAAAACCGAGCCTATCATCCTGCCCGGGATCTCTCCAGAAATATTTTTGATAATCTCTCGGCATTGGTTCGATCGAAAACCTTCGGAAGCGCTGCTCCAGTGTGTCGGTTAAAATTTTTGTTGGGGCAATACATCCAAATGTTCCCGTTCCCCCCCGATTCCAAAAAATATTCCTGTCCAGAAACCACATGCTATTGTTGTAGCTAATAATACTATCTGTACTTGGTCTATAGGAAAAATGCTCCATAGTATAAAGAGTGTCGTCCTCTATGGTAGCAACATATTTGGTTTTAGCTTCTTGGACACCGACGTACATTTGTTTATATAAGTTATAGTAAGATTGTCCGACATCGCCGACACAAATATTATTTCCAAAATCCACAGGTTTTTGGGTGACACTGATAATTGGGAAAATACCTTTTGTAACATTCAGTAGTTCCCGCCTGAAATTGTTTGCTACATTTTCCGGCAAGGCATTGGCACTGTAATAAACAAGTGTTAAGTCATTAGTTGCAGGTCTTAGGATCATAATCTTCCGGCTTTAATTTCCTTTATAATCTCTTTTGGTTTTAACAAGCGTCCTGTAATATTCATCTCGTTTTTTCAATAAAAGGAAATATTATCTGATAAAGATTTTTTCCAGACCTTCATCCAGAGAAATTGTTTTCCTACCAGTAGTTTCGGAAAACTTTTTTGAATTAAGTACTGCATTTTTCGATCTTAACTTTGCCTCTTCTTTACCAAAAAATTCCACCATTGTAACCGGTTTTACTCTGTTTTGAGGTATTTTCATCCGCTTACAGACTTTTAAAGCCAGTTCATATGGGGTAGCAACTTGGCTTCCAGCAATGTGGTAAATCCCTTTTGAACGGTGCTTTATTAAAGCAAATATACCTTCAGTTATATCATCAACATAAGTGAAGGAGACATTTTGATCTGTCACAGCAGTGGTCGTTCCTTTGAAGATTAGATTGCTCACAAGTCCTTGAATAAGATTACTTCCTATTCCTCCCTGACCGTAGGCCACAACACCTCTAACTATCAAATAATCTGTTAGTCCCGAATCTATTATCTCATCCTCGGCGACACTCTTGGTGTAGCCATACCAGTTTATTGGCTTTTTCTTATCGGTTTCTGTGTAGCTCTTCTTTTCTCCGGAAAAAACGCATTCTGTAGAGAGGAAAACTAATTTTTTCTTGTATTTTTTACAATAATCAATCACGTTTTGAGTAGCAACAACATTTCCTTTCCAGGCTAGACTTTCCGGTCCTAAATCCCGCTCAACTTCGCACTTATTTATATGGGCGTAGGAGGCGCAGTGAATTACGACATGGCCGTCATTTTGTTTTAGTAATCTATTTTTTATAGGTTTTGTCAGATCGTGTCTGACATATATCCTAAGACTGGATGAATGGGTTGGGGGAGGGTTTTGGTGGTATATCCCGAGGACCTGATCTTTTGGCAGACAGTTTAGTAAGTTTCTGCCGATAAAACCTGAAACACCGGTAATTATATATTTATCCATAATTTAAATGTCTACAAAAATATTATAAAATGTCAATGTATCAAAATACCAGTTAGACTGTTATTCGTCTACTCGCGAAAGCTAGTGGAGCTTCATAAACCACCAGCTCGGAGCATAATCTTTACGGTCCTCGCCTGAGTGATCAAATCCTGTTAGCTCCAACTTGCAACCGTGTTTTGCGACATACTCGTCGACAGCCCTCATCACGCCGAGATCGGAGTTAAGCATCCGCGAAGTTATATAGTCATGTCCGGAGACAATTCCTCCCTTATGGACTTTTTTGGCCCACTCTCTTATATCATTCCGTACAAGGGGGTAGTGATGATCGGCGTCGATATAAACAAAGTCCAGAGAGTTGTCTTCGAAGTCCTTAACGGCATCCATGCTAAACTTTTTGATCAATTCACAATTATATAGAGTAAGTAATTTTTGAGCCTTCCTGAAAGCATTCTTCTTATCAACCCCTTCACCTTTTCCCGGAAGAGGTGTTCCCCACGAATCTATGCAATACAATTTTAACTCCGGATTATTAGCGCATAACTCGGCGGAATAGTCACCCCTATATACACCAACCTCAGCTCTGACCTTAAAGCCGAGTTCTGCAAAATATTTAGCAAGTTCGGTCCGATTCTTCATGGTGTAATAAAATAACAGTTAAACCATTTTCGTCCACTGTCAGGTAAAGATTCCCTGGCCTAGTGAGCCAGGGATTTTCCCTAAGGAAATCTTTGGCTCTGAATTCAATTCATCCGTGTCAAAATAAGACACGGCTTTCTTGAAATCATAGTAAAGCTTTTGACCAAAATCCTTTGCAGATTTTTTGCCAGTTAAAACACTTTTTGACAATTGCTTTCTCTTTTTCCGTCACGGGCCTTGGGCCTTTGATAAATAATTTATATAGATTTTCAACAATATTGAAATCGTCCGGTATGAACTCGGCTATTCCATCAAACCATGCACGGTAGCAGGGGAGATCAAAGCAAATCGGTCTTGCCCCGCAAAGAAGGCCTTCAAGTACCGGAAACTCAAAACCTTCAATTCGGTGCAGTCCTGATACAAAATCGCAGCTGCTGTAATATCCTGCCAGCAATTCGTCACTCATGCCGTTACTGTAGGCAATGCGGTGACCTCGTCCCCCGAAACCCAATTGAAAGACATTTTTTGCAAGTTCATCTGCAGCTTCAATTACTTCATATTTGCACTCCCGGCTGTAGCGGTTTCCGCTTCCTGTACTGGCAATAAGAAATTTATGCCGAACTGGAGTTTCTTTGAAAATTTTTGCATCAACACCGAGCGGCGCATAGTAAAAGTTAAATTTGACCTGGTTATGATCTTCTTGGCAGAGTTTTTTTAGGTCATAGTAGCTCCAAACCACTTGCGCCGACTCCCAAATTTCATTCCAGTCAGTGGTCACGGGGTTTGGAGTGCTCCGCAGGCAAAGCTGGACAATTGCGTATTTTTTACCCGATTTTAAAAGACGCTCGGTGTGGTAGCGTGTATGCCTTCTGAAACCGTACACATATAGTATTACCAAATCAGCGTCACTCTCTGATTCTACGAATTTGACGCGTTTGGGTGCATATTTTTTCAACGCGTTTACAATTCTCAAAATTGCAAAATCATCTCGGTCAGCTTCAGCAAAAACTTTCATGATTAAGAAAGCCAAAAACCCTTTTTACCCACTTTTGAAAAATCGTATTGCGCGTCGATTTTGATTTGCTCCTTCCAGTTTTCCGGCCAATTCGGTACCGGCCAGAATTTTTTAATCAGCCACTCAAAATCATGTAACCTTTGCGGCCAGCGGTTATTAATCCAATAGTCGATGCAGCCGACCCGTCCTTTTTCTTTCTCGCGGCTGAACCTTTTGTACTGCTCGGTACTGAAGCCATAACCCTTGCCGTGGCTGCCTTTGTGAAAGTGTGCGTACCATGTTTTTTTATTTACAACAAGTCTGCCGCCTCCGAGCCAAACTTTGTTGCCGATTTCCTGCGCTTCGTGCGTAAATGTGCCATATAAATCGACATCCATCGGACCGATTTTTTTCCAATAACTTCGGTGTAAAAACCAGCACGATCCCTGCCAGCTCATTGTGTCATCAATAAGAATATCTTTTCGCTTAAGATACCAGTCTCTCCATTCATTTCCGTGCAAACCATCGCTGACATCGCCCTTTGTTTTATATGGGTAATCCAAAAACATATAATCAATCGGAGGGCGTCCGTCTTCGATTAATTTCCAATTCTCGGCGTCAAGCCTGTAGCGCCTGGGAATAACTACCCAGTTTTCCTCGCAATCGGCAGCGAGTTTAACGTCGAAACCTTCGTTTACCATGCAATGCTCGTCAATCTTCATGATGTATTTTCCGCGGGCGAGCGAGATTCCGGTATTGATGCCATCACGCATTCCCAGATTGTCAAAAATTGTTCCCTGATGAACAACAATGACATTCGGATCCTGTCTTAATGGGGGATTTGGCCAATAGCCATCAAGTACGACAATGATTTCAATTGTTTTTTCTGCTTTAGCAAGAAGATCGTCAATTGTTTTCTGCAGGAACTCATCGACCCGAGAGGGGATAATTACGGATAAATTTGGAGCATCCTTCATATCAAATACTAATACAATACAATTTCAAAAAGGTCAATGTTTGCCTGTACCTAATTTTGAATTGCCTGTACCTAATTTTGAAGGGGGAGTTTTAAAAAATGAAAGGAGTGAGTGTATACTGAAATTATTATCCTGGGTTTTTATGGTAAAAAAGAAAGGCAATAATTTTCGAATACTTTGGATAGCACTACTCGACGTCTTTCTAATCGCGAGCGTTTTTTATTTGATCACCGGACGTGTAATAAGAAGTTCGATTGAGACAAACGTCTTCGATCAGGAATTAACAATCGCCAGAGCGGAAGCGAGCAATATAAAATCATTTGTAAAAGCCGTAGGAAATTCTATTACCATCATTGCGCAATCAAATGATATAAAAGTTGGCAGTAATTTGTCTGAACGGGTTTTGGACGATTATGTTTCAAATTGGCGTGCCGGGGGTGTTATTGCAGGTGTTGTTTTAGTCGACAGTAAGGGTGTTGTGAGAAATAATTCAAATATTTTAGGTACACACTCAATTGGTACATCTGTTGCCGACAGGGATTATTTTATTTGGGCAAAGAGTCAGGATCGTTCTGGAAATTATTTTGTAGGCAACCCTGTAATTAGTAGGTTGGGGGCAAGTAAAGATCAAACCATCGTACCAATCGCTTCACCAATATTTATGAACGGAACTTTTCAGGGAGTTGTTACCACATCGGTTTTGCTTAGGCCCCTCACACAAGAATATCTGAACATGATGAAGATAGACAACTCCACGAACGTGTATTTAATCGATGAAAACGGCCGAGTTTTGTACGAAAATGGTGGTCCAGCGTTGGATGAGGAATTGGTGAAATCGCTGAATATGCGTGTTGCGGGGAGATTAAAATCAGAAGGAAGATATATAGCATATGTTCCAGTTACATTGAGTGCCCAAAATTGGTTACTTATTGTTAATACCTCCAATCAAAAAATATTAATACATACTGCAACTTTTCATCTGCGACAATTTCTTGTGCTTTTGTTAATAAGTTGCATTTCGGTTGGCTCCATTATATTTGTGCATAACAAGAGCATAAAGGCATGATAAGTCCACGGTCAAAGGCGGAATTGCTGCCACAATTTATTTGAAGACGTTATAATAATAATCGTAGTTGAGGGTTTCCCTGTTTTCCCAATTAATTTGGAAATTAGGATCGCCTTTGGCGTAGCGAAAAGTACCGTTTTCCGTATCTTCCCGCATAATAAACCATTCACCTTGCGGATTAGTAAATCCATAATAGGTAATCTGACCATCATCAATTTCAGAAATTAAATAACTGTCCGTTGGCTGGCGTTGCGCAGGATCAATCTTTTGACCGGATGTATTCTCAATTGCCGTTACTCCGAAACCCGTACCTCCACCGAGCAGAGGTGTACCGATTTTTCTGTTTAATAGAGACAGCAGAAAGAATGAGATGCCAGTTGCCCCGATCAGTTTCAGAAATGCTCTCTTGTCAATATCTATTACCGTTAAATCTTGTTTTTCGCCTTTCTCTTTTGCAGTTGTATTTTGAGATTGGGTGGAATTGGGATTAGCTACGGCAGGTGCTTGTAGCATTGCAGTAACCGGTACCTTTTTCTTATGGATAAATAATCTGTAGGCATAGTAAACCAGAACCAAGTAAAAGACAACTGCAACTCCAAGCTGATAGTACGATTGTGAGCTTATAAATGTCCAAAAGTTTAGTGTAGCTGTACCAATAAAACCGGTGTAGTATAGAATTTTCTTCATAAATTATTCCCCCCTTGATTTGATACTGTTGCGTAGCGACTTGAAATGTAAGCATATGTACCGCTGTCTATTTTGATTTCATACCAGCCTGCCCGGAAACTGCTGTACTCATATTGTTCTCCGTCCTTGGCCGTACCAACGCTTTCAGATCCAGTTGTCGGAGCTGTGCGAAGATTTACAGCTTGAGACCCATCAGAGATCGTAATTTTGATGTAACCCAGCGGTTCCGGCGTTGGGGTAATGATCGCTGATTGGGTAGCGCTTGTTTGGTCATGAGCTCCATCAACCGAAAGTTCACTCTCCTTTTGAGTAGGACTAACTTCTTGGGTAGGAGTTAGTGTCGGAAGTAGTTGCTCGATGTCCTCAACTACCGTTTCACTACCGGCAACTTCAGGTGAGGGTTGCGGATTTGTCACAAGTGTAGAATTTGAATTGGCTGACGAATTAATATTGTTCATTCCGAGGCTAAACAACAGAATAAATGTGATTACTGAAGCTGTGGCGAAGGCGGGTGCTTTCAACCTTGATTCTGGTTTTTGTACTGCTTGTATTTCAGGGGTTTTATCTTCTGGTATTAGGACAGTTTCAGTTTGTACTTCAGGTTGCTGAGATGGATCTTGTTGCTCTTCAATTTGTGGCTGTGTCTGGTTTGGAGTTGGTTTTGGTTCCGTTAATAAACTATCAATGATTTGTGTTTCAATGTCATTTAAAACCGTGCTTTCAACAAAACTTGCATAGCTGGTGATACCCGGAATTTTGCCGCTATTTTGTAGTTTATTAAATAGTTGAAGCGGATAAGCTACCTTGACCCATTCTACCGGATGAGTTTCTGTATATTGTCCATATGATGAAAAGTTGTTTTGGGTGTCTTGCGAGTTAATTTCTTTATCTACTTCACGATGTAAGTGCCGTGTGAGATATAAAAGCTCTTGTTCGCTGGTTAGTTTGTTTGATTTGTACGGCCCGATAAATAAAGAACCGCTTCGGTTGTATTTCTTGTTGAAATAAATAGCGTATCGGGTACAGAGTGATCTGATGAACTTCTCCACAGATTTAGGTGATCTTACGGCGATAATTATGTGGAAGTGGTTTGGCATGAGGTTATATGCTACTAATTCGACTTGACTGAAGAAGTTCTTTGGTTGGTGGGGGACACCTTTAAACTCACGCCCATTTATTGAAAAGTTTTTCTTGAGCTTGTCTTTGCTTTGTTGAGGATTTAGATATTCTTCGAGAAACGACAAGAAGGTTTGGTAATCGTCCAGATCCGAAAAAAGATTTAAATTTTCGATTGTTCGGTTGTAGATAATATAATAATTTATTATCGGACTTTCGGTGTTTGTACCTTTGGCAGGCATAATTTACGATAGCTTGACAGCTGAAAGATTGCAAGTTTTATATATTCGGCATAATATGCGTTGTTATTATGGGTTTTCACTGCGTGATTAATCGCAAATCCTTCAATAGGTCAATTTTAGGTATTTTATATCTATAAATAGATCAGTAAATGTACTCATATGCTGTTATTTCTATAATTTGGTATATTATTATGTACACAAATATTAAAATATCAAAGGTGGTTACTTTTAAGGAATGCTTGTAAAGTGAGTTTATAAGGTTGGAAAATTCGTCCTTCATACAATTTAAAAAATCTATGCAGATATTTTTCTTTTTTGTTTTAGTGTTTTTAAAAAAAAGAACAAGAAATTGTTACAAGTTATTACTTGTTAAGACACTTGAGCTATGACAAAGATAAAAGGTATAATACGGCAGTTATGAAGATCTTTTTTTATCTTTTCAGCGCTTTGGTTTTGGGTTTCAGTCAGACGAAATTGGTTTCTGCTGACGACATCCCAACGGGTGCATTTAAGGGCGACTATTATAACGGCAAAAATTTCGACAGTTTTGTTTTTACAAGGACCGATCCACAAATAACTTTTAACTGGTGGATGGGGTCTCCCGGAAAGGGAGTTTTTGGTGATAACTTTTCCGTTCGTTGGCAAGGAAGATTTGATTTTACGGAAGGGGATTGGGAGTTTAGGTCGATGCCGGATGATGGGTTACGAGTTTACGTTGATGGGGAATTAATGATTGATTCGTGGAAATTCCAGCACGGAACCTATTTTAAATTTGTTAAACACCTTTCTGCTGGAAGCCACTTAATTAAGGTTGAGTATTTTGAGGATAGGGACTGGGCGGGAATTACGTTTGGGTGGATAAAGGTAAGTCCAGCGGTAGCATCAACCGGTCCGACATCAGCTCCAGGTGTTACGGCAGCCCCGACGGTTCCGCCACTCTACAACAGCCTTTATGTCTCAAGCTGTGAGGATTTAATAATCAATCCACTAATGGGGGATGCGCCACTGGAGGTAAACTTTTCCGGAGCTGGTTATGATCCGTACGGAGCAATTCAAAGTTATACTTTCAACTTTGGAGACTCAAGTCCTATTGTGGCACAGGAGGATTCTTATGTGGCGCACACTTATCAAAACCCCGGCACTTATAACGTAGTTTTGAGTATCAAAGACAGTCGGGGAAACGTCAGAACGTCTAATGTCTGCAAAAAACAAATTGTGATCGGGGGAACTTATAAAGAAAGTATTGGTGGTTACGCCGAGCCGACAGTTTATCCAAATGCCAGCGCTTCGTCACTTCCGAAAACGGGTATTTTTGACAACTTTTTGTGGCTTACTTTTGTGACGGTGCCCTTAGCCGCATTTGGGCTACTTCTTAATCGAAAATTCAGCAAGTTGTAATATTATTGCTACCTTGCTTAAATCCACGGACTGTAGTTCGTGGATGAAGCAAGAATCCAATCTTGTCGACAAAATACCATGGGCTGCCTGTGGTATTTTTTTTTACATTCACCATTTCACTCGTTCACTCTTTTGATCTAATATAAGTTATGTCAGAAACAGATGAGTTTGTTAAAACTTGGCATAAGCGGCAGTTTAAAAAAAACTTGAGTAGTCATATCTCTGATTCTGATTCAAATCGTGGTGCTGCCGCCAAAACGCTTGATAATAACCGCGATACAATCAACGATTCTTTTGTAAGTTTGGATCCGCACCAACTACAGGCAGAAAAAAAACACCTCCAAACACGCAGAACCGCAAGGACGGTACTCAAACATAGCGGTACATTCATTTTCATTCTTTCTTTAGCAGCAACGGTTATCATTCTTTTTCCGTTTTTTGGTATTGGTACAAAGAGGGCGGTACAACATAGTACAAATGAACCCACGTTTGTTCCCAAACTGGAAACCTCTGAGGCGAAGGTGATTAAGGAGGCGACGGGTTTGGGATTGGATGCGCGTTTTTCGATTTACGTTCCTAAGATTGACGCCAAGTCGCCAGTTATTGAGAATGTTGATTTGGGAAACGAAGAGCAATATTTGACTGCTTTGAAAAAAGGGGTTGCGCATGGGAAGGGGACATATTTTCCAGGGCAGGGTAAGAACGTCTTTTTGTTTTCACACTCGGTTTCGGCACCTGAATACGTTCAGACTTATAATGCCGTCTTTTACAACCTGAGAAATTTGGAAGTGGGCGACGAGATCGCCATTTATTTTTCGGGTGAGAAATATTTATATATAGTATCCGAGAAAATTGTTGCCGCGCCTTCCGATATCTCTTTTCTGACGAAGGATTACGGGAAAGAAACGCTGATCTTACAAACCTGTGACCCGCCGGGAACAACTCTCCGCAGACTTTTAGTTATTGCCAAGATACAGTAAATGGAAAAAAGAGAGAAAAAACAGGAAGTGAAGGGTGGGGAGGATGTCATTGGATGGTAAAAATCCTATAATACTTCGACATGACTTCTGAAATAAACTACCGAGGGCAAAGGGAATTGGAAATACATTTGAAAGAACCGCTTTTGCAACACGGTCAACTTCCATCTGCGCCGGAAATCAATGACCCTTTAAATATACCGGATAATTTACTTCAATCTTGGCTTAGTTATGCAAAGCAAAGGTGCGATATGAATGGATATTTATGTTTGGCCTTCACCGAGTTGTCCGAAGAAGAAAGATTCAAACTGGGATTTTCGAAAGATTTACCCCCAAGAGTTATATATTATCGGCGCAGTGATCAAATACTTGAAACTGGAGCTTTAATTATAAACCCCCTTGCAAGAGAAAATTTAGAATTTGGTTATAACCGGCCCATGATCGAAGGTTGCGGCTCGATTGCTTATGGTCAACTGGGTTATTTTATAAAGCGGCCAACCGTTAGTTCCACAACAGGATACTATTATGACGGCAGCTCTTATTCTTTTAAAACTTTTGGTTCAAGCGGTATCGACTCTGGGAATAGTATTCATGAAATTACTCATCTTAACGGTGAAACGGCAATGGATCATCCCAAAGAGTTGTTTGATATAAGGGATGCAAACGATTGGAATAAAATTTTAGAGATTGTTAAACCAGTGGAGAATAAGGAGGAGAGATTCAGAGAGGTCTTAAAACGAGCTTTCCCAAACGGTTTTTTGATATATAACAGGGAAAGAAAAAAATTTGAAGTTGTTGATGCCCACAGTAATACTCTTGGGGGTTTTGATAATGATCGGTATCGGTGATAAGAAAAAAGTGGATTACTTAAAAGTCCTACTGTTGAAGCTGTGAAATTATTCGATACTTTTTAACAGACTTTGCCACGAAGTTAAAATTAAGCTACAAGTCGATAATAGCGGAGTAGGTTGTTTTAAACATTCTCCCGTTGACAGAAAGATCAGCTTATGTATACAATACAGGAAGAATTGAAATTGGCTGCTTCTTTTCAATAATGTTAACTTCCTAAATCTGAATAAAATGCTAATTTTTCGTTTAGTTTGAGTGTTCGGGAAGAGAATAAGTCTTAACTTTAATGTAAGTTATCTATGACTGTTTGACTTCGGTAAAGAAGCTTTATAAAAGTAAATAATTATGTTAGCAAACACGAAAGACACAGGAGATGTCAAAGAAAAAGATGATGTCCATAAAGCACCCCCTGACATAAAAACTCTAGTTGGTGAAAAGCCCGATTTAGATCCTGCAAATTATACAATGAGCGATAGCCAATATTCTTATGAACGGACTATTCCTGATGCAAATTTGCCGACAGAATTTGTTCAAGGGGTTTTGGATATTGCCAACGAAGGCTCAGGGCTTTTGCGTCCGACGTATGCCCAATCAAATAATGATATTTATATTTCTTCATCGCAAATTCGCAGATTTAATTTGAGAGTGGGTGATCTCATCGGTGGACAGGCAAGACAGCCGAAAGAAAACGAAAGATACTGGGGACTTCTGAAAGTTGAAAAAGTGAACGGAATTGCCGTTGATGAGCTCAATGATCGTCCTGATTTTGACAGTATGACTGCAATTTACCCCGACAAGAGAATTAATCTGACAACGGGCGCGGAACCATTAACAACGCGCGTGATTGATCTGGTTTCCCCGATAGGATTTGGGCAAAGAGGCCTGATTGTCTCGCCGCCGAAAGCTGGTAAAACGTGGTTACTAAAGGATATGATTGCGGGGATTGGTAAAAATTACCCCGAGAAAGTACTAACGGAGGCTGAAATTTCTAAAGCGAACAAGAAAGAATTTGATAAAAAAGATGATCCTAACGGGTCCAATGATACATTAGAAGAAAGAGGGGTTCATTTGATGGGTGTTTTGATTGGCGAGCGTCCGGAGGAAGTAACCGATATCAAAAGAGTGATGAACGAAATAACCGGCGGCCTTGGTGAAGTTGCTGCATCGAATTTTGACGAATCTCCCGAAGCGCAAACAAGAGTGGGCGAGTTGGCACTTGACCGAGCGAGGAGACTTGTTGAGATTGGTGCAAATGTTGTAATACTTCTAGATTCAATTACAAGAATGGCACGAGCCTACAATTTGGCACTGCCAACTTCCGGAAGAACGCTCTCGGGCGGTTTTGACCCGGTTGCGCTTTTTCCGGCGAAGAAGTTCTTCGGCGCGGCAAGAAAGATCGAAAAGGGTGGTTCTTTAACGATTATTGGTACCTGCCTTGTCGACACAGGTTCGAGGATGGATGATTTAATTTACGAAGAGTTTAAAGGTACGGGTAATATGGAGCTGCACCTCGACCGGAAGTTGGCCGACAGGAGGGTTTTTCCGGCAATTAACGTGACGCGTTCCGGGACACGGCAGGAAGAATTGTTGTATGGCAAGGAAACTTTACAGAAAATTTACACACTACGGAGAATGCTGGAGATGGTTTCCGAAGACGAAAGAACGGAAACTTTATTGGAACGTCTCAAAAAATCCGAAAGCAATGAAGATTTCCTCAAGAATTTGACCACTGGTTAAACTTCAGTAAATAAGTAGAAGAAATATCGAACAATGATCTAATCATTTACATACTCTTGACACGGGTTGCAATAAGTTACTACACTGAATTTAGTGAAGAAAAGATATGTCGTTAAACTTCTTGGAACAGTCTTTCTGTTTTCGGGGTTAATATCTTCACTTTACGCCCTTTACACATTCAGACTTTGGAAATCCAAAGCAAACCAACAAACAAAAGAAGAAAAAAGAGGCGAGGAGATAAAATTTGTAAATAATGAACTTCTCATTAAAGTAAAGAAAGATGTTAAAGATAAGGTAAAAGAGGGGACAAATGACGATACTGGAATCACTTCACTCAACACACTCTTTAAAGAGAAAAAAGTAAATAAATTTGAAAAGATCATTAAGACAAAAGACACAAAGGAAAAGAATTCAGATATTGATCAATGGTACAAGATTACTTTTGAAGAACCTGATCCATCATTACGATATAACAATATCCCACAAGGGTTGGTAGTGCAAGTGGGGGGAGAGGAATTCGGTCAGGCATCAAACAATAATTTCACTTTAGAATCAATTAGGATAATGGCCGCTGATTTTAAGAAAGACCCCAATATAGAAACAGTAGAACCAAATTATATTGCCCACACCTTTCAAGACAGTTCTCCTTCAGTTATATCCACAGCAACACCCACTACAATTCCTACATGGTGTTCGGCCTGTGGCGCTGATGTCAATTTTGACGGGTATGTAACATTATTAGATTGGTCTTTATCTGTTTCGTGTTTGGGGAAAAACCCTTCAGACAGTAATTCAAATGGTCAATCGTGTTTGACCTCCGATATCAACAAAGATGGGTTGATAAATGAAACTGATACGGGGTGTGTTCAGAAGGAGTTTAATCAAACATGTTTTTCAAATCTTATACCAACAGCTACGATTACCCCCCCTATTACCCCTACTTCCACACCAAGTGCTTTTAACCCGAATGATCCGTACTTTTCATCTTTAGGTTCATGGGGGCAATCGTACGATGACCTTTGGGGATTAAAGAAGATTGATGCCGGAAATGCCTGGAATGTAAGTCAGGGAGAAGGCGTGGTGGTGGCTGTTGTTGACACCGGAGTAGACAGAAACCATGAAGATATCCAAGGGAACATGTGGATAAATGAAGCTGAAATTCCGGGTAATGGAATTGATGATGATGGTAACGGATATGTTGATGATGTAGACGGCTGGGACTTTGTAACATATGATGGAACACCTGAAGATAACGATCCAATGGATGGTCATGGTCATGGAACTCATGTTTCAGGAACAGTTGCAGCGGTTGGTGACAATGGAAAAGGAATAATTGGTGTTGCACCAAGAGCGAAAGTAATGGCGTTGAAAGGCTTAACAGATGGTGGAATGGGAACAAATGAGGACCTTTCAAGAGCAATAATCTACGCAGCCAACAATGGAGCAAGTGTAATTAACGCTAGTTGGGGAGGAGAATATCCGACTGTTGAGGACTATCCACAAATATTAAAAGATACAATTGACTATGCACACGACACCAAAAATGTAACATTTGTAGCTGCAGCTGGAAATTCAGGTATGAATGTTTCAACATTTTTCCCCGCTGCCTTCCGGAATGTAATTTCTGTTGCATCTTCAGATCATCTTGATCAAAAATCTGATTTTTCTAATTATGGGGTCAAGATTGATGTATCAGCCCCCGGTGGAGATAGCTCTAATGTAAGTTATTACAATAACATATTGTCATTAAAAGCTAATGGGACATCGATGGGTGAATCTGTTGGGACTTTTTACACGCGTGCTCGGGGGACCTCTATGGCTTCGCCTCATGTAGCTGGAGTTGCAGCATTAGTTAAATCCATTCATCCTTCATGGAGCCCGGAACAGATAAGACAAGCAATAAGAAAAGGCAGTGATGATATTCTAAATAACGGTTTTGATACACAATCCGGTTATGGAAGAATTAATGCATTTAAAGCAACAAATATCACGGAACCGTTAAATGTGCGTCTTACGGTACCAATTGAAATAGAAACAAATTTGGACACAGTCCCTATTAAGGGGTATGTATATGGAAATAACTTTGTGAATTGGAAGTTAGAGTATAGCCAGGAAAACTCTCCAACAACATGGAACCTTATAACAACATCTACCTTACAAATAAGTACAGAAACCACAATAGCGAATTGGGATGTAAGTCAGATTCCGGATGGTTTATATACCATTCGTTTAACAGTAGTGAATTCTTCTGGTAATACTTTTGAAGATCGATCACTAATTACTCTAAATCGTTTTTATATCTCCAAGCCATATAGTTACAGAGCGCCAGTTTGTTTGGCAGATTTTGAACCCAGTTGGTATCGAAGTGGTGACAAGATTAATTTGATTGGAACCATAGCAATCCCTGATTTAAAAAATTATTCGGTAACTGTAAAAGAAACAGAGAGCGCTAAAATCGTTGACGCAAATATTACTTTGGCTAATGGAGGTGTTCAAAAAGTGTATGATGGCTTACTGGGCACATGGGATACCAGCGGCATTCCGACCAATAAGTATGACATTTATGTTTCAGGTTATCTTCAAAACGGTAATCTTTGGAAGGAAATTGGCCCAATTACAGTTATGATTGATTCCAATATCCATTCAGGTTGGCCTAAAAAAATGTCTGTAATGTTTGGACCATGTACTGTATTAAGTGCGCGGTACCATACCACAGTTGCAGACCTTGATGTTGATGGCAAGAAAGAATTACTTATAGGTTATGGCAATTACGTCCATGTATTAAATGACTTAGGTCATGAACTATCCGGATGGCCTCAATATGTGGATGACCCCCTAAAATCAGATGATTTTGTGCAAAGCGCACCGTCTGTCGGAGATGTAGATAATGACGGTAATTTGGAGGTCGTAGTTTTATTTCATTCCGGAGACATTTTGACGGACCATCTCGTTTTTATATGGAAATCAAACGGAACTTTGTTGCCTGGTTTTCCCAAGAAAGTAGCAGGACAAGCAATACTTGCCTTATCAGATATGAATGATGACGGAAAACTTGAAATAATCACTTTGGAAGGATACCTCAATTCAGATAATAAGGTGAATGTTTACGGTCTTGATGGGAATCAAATACCTGGTTGGCCAGTTTCTTTTGCTCATCGATCGCAAACAACTTACGGATATCCCACAGCACCATCTATTGGAGATTTTGACGGGGATGGCAAGAAGGAAGTCGTTTTTTTTGACAGTGATGGTACAAGTTCAGGTACAAGAATATTTGTAGCCAAAGCTAATTCCCAGACTTTAGCAGGATGGCCAAAAATTGCCGATTCAACAACGGGTGAATTTCGCATCCCTCCTGTATTAGCCAATCTGGATTCAGATCAAAATTTAGAGTTGATAACCGGTACTGATACCGGAAAAGTTTGGGCTTTTCACCATGACGGTTCAGTTGTAACCGGCTGGCCTCAAACTGCAGCATATCCCTCCTCATATAATTGTTGCGATATGAGCATTGTAGTTGGTGATATTGATGGAGATAATCAACCTGAAATAGTTGCAGGAGGACCAGGAGACAAATTATTTGCCTGGGAAGCTAACGGTCAAATTATACCTGGTTGGCCAAAAGTTCTGTCTGGCTTAAAAATGTATGGCACTAAAGCTGCAGGTTTTACTTCAATCAGTATTGCGGATGTTGATGGTGATGACAAAGGAGACATAGTTGCTATGGATTATTTCGATGCGCCATTAATTGCCTACAAGTTTGATGGTACTGTTATTCCAGGATTTCCAAAACAAATATACTATCCTATTTATGAAAATCCTATAATTTCAGATTTCGATGGAGATAACTTTGCAGAATTTGTCGGTGTTAATAGTTTAGGTATTATTGTAATGTTTGATCTTTCGGGTACCAGCAATGACTTGCCATTAACTTGGCCGATGTGGGCGCATGATGCACAACACACATCAAACTTGGGGGTTTTACCCATACCATCTCCGATTCCTACAAACACACCAACAAATACTCCAACCCCTGTTCCTTTATCTTGTAGTGTTACTCTCACACCATCATCTTATTCCCTCAATCCATTACAGTCTGTCAACCTCATTGCAGTAGTAACAACTTCGGGTGGTGCTACTGTGAATAGGGTGACTTTCAGTTCAAGCAAAGCAACTCTTACTATTTCACCAACGAGTGATTACTCTTCACCCTATATTACCAAAGCAACGGCTAAGATCACAAAAAATAAAGGTGAGGTGACTGTTACAGCATCGGTATATCTTAACGGGACGACAAACACATGTTCAGGAACAAGTACAATAACATTGAAATAACTTTTCAGAAATAGTTGTCAAAATCAAATGAAGAATTCCTCAAAAATTTGACCACTGGTTAGAGGTAAAATAGCACCCCAATATTAAAAAGCGAATGGTACAGCTTTTTTTGCGAGTATTTCCGATGATTAAATGTTGTGGTTTACAAATGTGTTAAAATGATAAGTTGACCTACACAAAGTTTATATGAAACGTTCAGCTTTTCAGCTTGGAGACAAATATAACAAACTCCGCGAAGTGTTTATAGATTTGTTTTTTGATATAGAGCTATTTTCGAAAGACCTGCGCATCTATTTGGGGAACGTTTTCGGTAACTGGGGTAAAAAGGTTTTTTTTGGTAAAGAAGTTTTTGTTTCAGTTTTGTACCGCAAGAGGGGTAAGTACACCAGACCTCTAATCCACTTGGGAATGAGTGTGCTGGCGGGATTGTCAATTATTATTGCGCCTGCAGTTGCCCAGGAGTTTCCTGGCAGGTCAATCGATCCTTGGAGTATCCCGCAGAGTGTAACTGTCGTTTCAGCATCAACACAAGAAGCAAGTATCCAAACTAATTTTTCGGATGGCGTCAGGGGAGAGATTATTGATTATCTTGTCCAGCGAGGCGATACGGTAAGCTCCATCGCACAAAAGTTCGATGTGTCAGCGGATACGCTGCTTTGGCAAAATAATTTAACAACTAAGGCGGCGATCAAAGAGGGACAAACTTTGCAAGTTTTACCAATTACCGGGGTTGCCCATACTGTGAAGAAGGGTGATACGGTTTATTCGATTGCAAAAAAATACGATGTCGATCCGCAGGAGATCGTTAACTATCCATTTAATTCTTTTTCAAATGATGAAACGTTTCAGCTTGCAGTTGGTCAGGTAATCGTCGTTCCGAATGGCGTAAAACCTGCTGATGTTTTACTTCCCGCACCTGCGAGAATCAGACAAACCACGCCCGATGCCGGTACTATTGCCGGATCAGGAGTGTTCGTCTGGCCGGTCTCGGGAACGATTTCGCAACGATTTGTTTGGTATCATAAGGGGCTTGATATCGCCAATCGAGCGGCTCCGGATGTTCTTGCCGCCGATTCCGGAAGAGTTATTGCCGCCGGATGGGATAATAGTGGGTACGGAAACCGTGTGATTGTCGACCATGGAAACGGTTACAGAACACTCTACGGCCATTTACAGAAAGTTTACGTCCTCCCCGGTCAGGGTGTTACCAGAGGAAATGCTATTGGAAAAATGGGGTCAACAGGAAGGTCAACCGGAATACATCTTCATTTTGAGGTAATTCTAAATGGAGTTTACCTTAACCCTTTGAGCGTATTGTAATAATAAACTTTCTAGGAACAGAAGGGAATTTGTTGTAAAATTGTAGTAGTGGAAGACATGTTTTGGGCCTGTAGGTAAGTGGTATATCGTACCCTTGGTTCATTAGATACTTGGGCCCATAGTTTAACGGCAAAACACACCCTTCGCATGGGTGAAATCTGAGTTCAATTCTCAGTGGGTCCACTTTTTGAGCTATTTGGAAGGTTCCCTGCCCGCATTGCTTACGCAAAGCGTTGCAGACGGGGATTCCGACCAGGTCCACAAAAAATTTCATTCTTTTCTCGTACGAAGATTGATATTACTTCCTAATTTGTCAAAATTCTATTTCTACTTTCTTGTTTCTCCAAGAAAGTAGGGAAAGAAGGAGCCGCAACAAAAATTTAAAAACTCCTCATTTCGCTCGTACAATGTCTCTCAAACTCCGTTTCGTCAAGCTCGCGTCGGACTATTCGGACTTTTTAAAGGTATTCGCTCAATTTGTCGAATTTAAATTTTTAATGCGAATTGAAAGTCAGTTTTCCAACAGTTTACGATTTAATGGGATTTTCCACTTCCATACTTCAACTCTTCTACTCTCGTGCTCTTGTACTCTAATTTATTGAATTCATCTGCGAAAACCACGGACTTAAATCCGTGGATGAAGCAAGAATCCAATCTTGTCGACAAAATACCATGGGCTTTAGCCCTCGGTAGTTTATGGAATTGGTGATTGGATTTGGGCAGTGGATGCCCAGGTGAAGAGAAGGAATGCATCAATTGCCAAGATTAAAATAATTGCGATTGATAGAAGTATATTTGATTTTTCTTTTTTCTTTTCGCTTCTGACAATTGTGTTAATTCTTCTTTCGATCTCCTCCTGGCTGAGTAAGTTACTTTCATTGTGGGTTGGTGTGAGGATGCTTTGCAGCGTGGTTGTTTTATCGTGGATTGGAATTGGATATTCCATTGAGGTTTCCGAATGAATGTCGCTTTTCTCTTGTATTGGGGTTGTTGCTTCTGCAGTCTGAAAATCCATAGCTTGATCTTTTGTTTCGGCAGGTAAAACTGATGGAGTGGAGGTAGTTGCCTCTGTTTGTGCAGCAAACTCAGATATCACTGGTTCTTGGGGTGGTTCGTTAACAACCGCAGGTGGGCTTGCCTGTGGGAGAATTTCTTCAGAGGTTAGCGGCTTGTTGTTTGTTTCGGCAGTAGTTAAGTTCTCTTCCATCGGGTTTAAATTCGGGATTGTAACTTCACCCAGGGGGTTCTGTTCAACAATTCCGAGTTGCTCGTTCGTTCTTCTGACTGTTTCTTCGTCGCGTGAATATCTTTTTCCAAAGAGTATATCGAGGTCGTCTTTTAAAAAGTATCTGTGTCCGCCGGGAGAGCGTAGCGAGTTGATTCTTCCTTTTCTTTCCCAACGCCGTAGCGTGTCAATCGAAACACCCAGATATTCCGATGACTCTCCGATTGACAACATTCTTTTGGTATTGCCTTGGTTATCCATGGGTATAATTCAAAGTTCAAAACTCAAAAATCAAAACTATAACTTAAAACTTAGAAGATTTTATAATTGGTATTTACTTTTGACTTTTAATTTTTAACTTTTGACTTATATTACTATATACCCTAATTTGCATAGATTGTACAGAGGTAACATCGCGTTAGAAGATGGAATTTGCATACTTTCTTACTTGTCTGATATTGTTAACTATTTTTTACTTGTCTAAATGTATATTCATTTCTTTACTTCTCTAAAAAAATGAAACAAAGAAAGGAGCCGCAGGTAAAAATTTCTACTGGATTTTATATTACTCATACTATGTTTCTTTAACTCCTCTTGAAAAACACTTTTCAAGATGTCGCACTTATCGAAACCAAGAAATGTATTCGTTTACAAAATCCATGTGCAATTTTTAATGCGTTATGAATCTCGACTTATTCAAAATAAAAAAATTCGGTGAGAGTTGTTAATCGAGTGAGATTTTTACTTCGTCGGTAATTCTATCCTTACGTCGCTGGAGTTGGAGTAGGTGTTGGCGTTTCGGTGATTGGTGCTGCCGGCGGTTCGGAGCCTTCAGGTAGTTCCACCTTCGGTTGTATCGCCGGTGTAGGAGCTGCCGGCGGTATCAAGTTTTCAGATGAAGCGGTTGCCGTAATTTTTTTCTTCGATTGAAAATCGGTTAACGCTGTTTGGGCGACTTCATAATCTTTTGAACCGGGGTTGACTATTCCGAGTACAAGCGACATCTGTTGGATAGCATTATCAATTTTGCCTTGTTGCTGGTAGGCGTAAGCTAAATTGAAATGTGAATTTGGCAGATCTGGTTTTGAAGCCACGGCGTATTCAAAAATACGTGCGGATGTGTCGTAATTTTTGGCTGCATAATAAATGCCACCCAGTGCGATTCTGGTTTGCGGATTGGTGGGGTCAAGAATGACCGCTTGCGCATATGCCTGCTGTGCAAAATTGTCAGCTCCGTTAGCCAGGGGAATAATGCTCTGATATGCACGTCCTAGAACCTCCCAGTTTTGGGCACGCAGGGGATTTAAGGCTACGTTTGCCTTTGCTTCATTGATCGAAGCCTGAATCAGTTGCGTGATTGTTGTCCGATCAGCATCAGTAAGATCCTTCTTTCTTGCAGTCGCATCGGCAAGAATCAGATAAATTCGCGAAGAAGTTGCGCGGTAGCGGTCAACGCGTGGGTTGGTGGTAATTGCCGATCTTAAATTGTTATAAGTCCCGGAAGCATCATTTGTGATTAGAGATTCCAAAGCGGCTTTGTAATAAAATTCACCCTTGACGATCTTAAATCCCATGTAGCCAGCGTAAATTGCAAGACCCATGACAGGCACCGAAACGGCGATTGCCAGGACTCTGGAAAAAGATGGCTGATCGGCGTTTTCCTTAATTTTAGGAATGTTTAAATTAATACTTCCGGTGTGTGATTTTGCGGAAAGGGCAAGGAGAATAAATATCAACATCGAAATAAATACGGTCGCCGGAAAAAAAAGAAGGATAACGACCAATGCGGCGAATGAGACGATAGGTGCAGCTGCAGCGAAACCCCAGTTAACCAGTTTATGTTCCTTGAGTTGTCTTTTTGCGTCTTTGTAGAAGCTGAAGATGAGCAAAAGAATTGCGGTAAGTCCGATTAGACCGGTTTCTGTAAACAGGGTGAAATAGAAATTTCCGGCAGTTGAGTACTTTATTGCCCAAATATTTGTTGAGTTGTAAGAAATCGGGCGATACCTGTTGAAGGCGGTCATGTAATTTCCGGGACCAACACCAAGAAGGGGACTCTTTTTTAGTGAGTCAATTGCAATTTCCCATGAGGTCTTTATGTTCGGAAAGAGCGGTGAAAATGGTTTTCCCGGAAAGATTTGGTATATCGAAAGGATCAGACCGGCAAGTACGATAAAACTGGCAAAAGCAGAAGCAATTTTCATTTTTAAATCTTTGTCGGAGAGAACCGCCGAAATTGTCAGTGGCAGGCAGGTAAGTAAAAAGATGGCAGAGGGAAGGTATCCGCCTTCGGGATTGAATGATTTCGCTTTGATAAAAGCCGGTAATTGTGGAATTGAATTAAGAAGTCCGGTATATGCCATTATGGAAAATAGTGCATAAACGCCAGCTGAATAGGCGAGAATCTTTGATGCTAGACCTTTGTCTTTAAGCTGATTAATAAAATAAAAAAGAAGTGCTCCACCGACAATCGCGGTTGTCGTTCCCGGCAGTAAGATTGCCTCCATTTTGTTTGGAGTTCGCAAAATTGTGCTAAGGATATAGGAAAGAGCAACTATAAAGACAGGTAGATCGTATGCGCTGGATGCGAATGCCAACTTTCCTGTGAGAATTGTTCTAACCGCTTTTAAGATAATGATAAGAAGAAGAAAGAAAGTTAAAATTGCCAGCTTGGTAACTGTGAACGGATTTGACGAAATTGAAAGTACTGTAAAAGGAAGAATGAACAGTAAAGTATAAACCAGATAATTTTCAACTTTCTGAAAAACTTTTTCGACATCCATACATTTATAGAGTAAAAGGGTGAAAGAGTGATGAGGTAAAAAGTTGTTGCATCTTTCTTTTACCCTTTTACCGTTTTGCTCTTTTACACTGTTACTTAAGCCACTATATTTTATTTTTCAAACCGCTGTCAATAGTCAATTTTTGGTATATCAATGTATTAATTTGTATATATAAATACCACATTTCTCAACCTGAGTATGATTAAAAGCATACTTTTGGAACATTTAGGCTTAAAAAAATAAAAACTGGATGCGAGACAAGAAAAAAGTTAATATTAAGTAACTTAAGTTATTTGAGATTTTGAAGATAATCCCGTCTTCTTTGGTATAACTTCTCCGTGTATCCACCTTCTTTCAGGTGTTTTTCTTCCAAAGATTTGATTTGACGGTCTAAAAGGAAACTTTCCTGATGACAAAGGGTAAGAAGGAGGTTGACTTCTTCTTCAATGTTTTTGGGTTGGAACTGTTTTTTTAAGTTTCTTAGGTTACTTAAGTTTCTTACAAGAGCTTCATCCTGATAAGATGAAGCCAATTTTCTGACAAGAGAGGCGCTCATTGCCCGCCATTTGAGAACTCCTTTGTCATTTTTTGTGTATTGTTTCAATCCTCTTTGCCTCAAAAAATCCTCCAAGTCACCAATCAGCTCTTCTATTGATCCCTTGGAAATGCTGGTTAGTTTGATTGCAATTTTGAGAGATGTTTGCATGTCGATTGAACCTTCAACGATATTTTGTTTTCCCGACCGGGCGGCTCCGTCAATTTGTTCTTTGAGCTTGTAACTTTTTATGTTTTGTGAGGTAAAATCGACAGTTAGATCGTAAATAATTACGGAAAACCAGAAAGTGAAGAGTTTTTTATACGACTGCATGATTGTAAGTTTTAAGAGACTTAAGAATCTTAAGTTTACTGCCCAAACTGTACTGCCGAACTATTGTTATACAGTAACTTCACCTGAGTAGGGGTAAGTGCATAGTTGTAAATCCTAACGTCGTCAATCATGCCGGTAAAGTAACTGGAAGCGACATCGTTTACTCCAATATGCAGATTGTCTGCAGCGTCTGACGTCGGGGGGTTGGTGGCAGAAGCACCGCTTAATGCTTGAGATACTCCATTAAGGTAAATCTTGACGCCTGATAGGTTGCAGGTTCCATCCCAAGTGGCTGATACGTGTTGCCAGGTATTTAATTGGATACTATTATCGGGAGTTAACGCGTACATGCTATTGCCGAAACATTGATGGTAGAACTCGAGGGAATTTGTGCTGTCTTGTTTGTCGATTGTGAAGCTAGTACCTTTTGAAATAATACCGCCGTAATCGTCTCCACCGCTTTTTGGGTAGAACCAGAAACTGTAAGTTGCCGGACTAATATCATCCAGACCGTCACTAGTAACACTAACATTATCATTGGTGCCGTCGAAACCCAAAGAGGCTGTATATTT
>LBWP01000012.1 GCA_000993685.1 Candidatus Woesebacteria bacterium GW2011_GWA1_39_21 | reverse complement strand
TACGGGAGTAGTTTGCGGGGGAGAACTATCTACATGGACAAATTGTAATTGCTATTCTTATACACCTCCACCAACTCCAACTCCTACTCCAATTCCAACCGCCACATTGACTCCTACAATAAACCCTACTCCAACTATTTCTACAACTCCAACTCCCACCCCGATAATCCTAAATGTTCCAATGTTTAAGCAAACTGATTTAAATTGGAGCGGTCATGAATATGACAGTGGAAACAGTCAAAGCTTGTGGTGTGGACAAACAATTGGTGATTGCGGATGCGCGTTAAGTTCTGTTTCGATGATATTAAAGTATTTTGGTATAGACAAAGATCTGGACGGAAATCCAACGAACCCCTCTACAGTTAATAATTATTTTAAGAAAAATACAAAATGTAACACTGAAGGCTGTGTAAGCCTTGGGTATCGCTTCGGAAATTTATGGTGGGCATCAGTTGGTAATTACTCGGCTGATTCCTATAGTAAATATGGTACTCAAAAAATAATTTTTCAAGGCTATGATAATTACTATGATTATAATCAAGTCTCCGACGAGATATATAACAATCGGCCAGTATCTCTTAAGGTTCCAGGGACACAACACTGGGTAGTAGCGAAGGGTATCGATGACAATTCTTTTTTAATCAACGACCCAGCATACCCAAGATTAGCTCTTAATGATCCAGCTTATCAAAACAATGCTTTAGCCATGCGTCGTTTCCATAAGACCTCCAGTGATTTTAGTAGTTTTGAGGTAACTGCAAAGTTGCCTTCACAGATATTAGTTACTGATTCAAGTGGAAGAAGAACAGGTTTTGATAAAGCTACGGGAAACACACTGAAAGAAATTCCCAATTCTACTTATTTTTTTGAAGATGCGTATTCTAATCCAGGATTAGATGATCCGCTTCCTCCAAACGGAACAGGTATAAATTCTGCTTTCATTACAACACCACCTGATGAAATTTATAAGGTTGAAATTGTGCTACCTGTTGGGGAAGAATATAGTTTTGCAGTATATGGTACAGATGTCGACGCATCAACTTTATTTGAATTATATGAGGGTTCAAATAAATCAAATGAAAACAACATGTACACTTTCCGATATAGACCAACTCCAGGAGGAAATATACTGACACAAAAGATTGATATTAATGTGAAACGCCATACTGATCATAACAAGATCGTTTCAAAAAGCAACGGATTAATTGAGATTGCGATTTTATCTTCGAAAATCTTCGACGCGCCCAATGATATAATTAAAGATACTCTTACATTTGGTAAAACAGGCGACGAAAAATCGTTTGATAAATGTATTGATAACCATCAGGATGTGAATAAGGATGGTTATGGTGACCTTGTTTGTTTCTTTAGAATTAATAAAACAGATATAAGCATCATTGATGGAGAAAATCAAATTGGTATCTTGAAAGATTTTAGTAATAAAAACATCTATTTAGAAGGGGCCGATTTTGTTGAGGTGAAATAAATTAGAGACTGTGTGAAACAATTGCCTGATACATCAAAGGAGAGTCTGATTTAACAAAAAAATCAATTGCGAAGTATTCACCATTCTTTTCAAAAACATAATTTTCCCCATTTGGACCACCGGCAGAACCCTGTTCTTTCCAACTTAATCGCTTAAGCTCATTACGATAATAAGTAATGGTATTAGTCATCGTGGTTCCATTTATCAAATTTTTAGTTTTAGTTACGGTTGAATTGAGGGAGAAAGTGTTATTCATAGAATCGGAATATAAATATTCCTCTGTGATAGGTTCTGACCACTCAACTTTTGAATAAAGGGATGGAAAATCAGAATCGATTGGTGCAAGGGACGCTTGTGGATTATGTGTAGAGTTATAAGTTGATTGGTTGTTTTTTGACAAAAAACTTTTATAAGCGATATACAATCCTAAAACCAATAACAAAATTATAATTATAACTAAAGGGATTACATTACCACCAATTCTCTTCATCTAGTTTAGTGTACTTGTATTTTGAGTGGTTGGTCAAGTTATTGACCAGATTGCCCAATCCTTCCGTTATACCCCAT
The DNA here is from genome assembly GCA_000993685.1 of Candidatus Woesebacteria bacterium GW2011_GWA1_39_21. Taxonomy (GTDB): domain Bacteria; phylum Patescibacteriota; class Microgenomatia; order UBA8517; family UBA8517; genus GWB1-38-13. The sequence continues at coordinate 57,691 of LBWP01000012.1, read as the reverse complement.
AAATTATCCACTCCCGAATCCTCATCAATTTAAAATATTGTGAAACTCAAAACTTTGACAAGAACTTGTTTACCACTCTTTACGTTTTGAAAAGAGATAAAAGCTATTTTTCGATAAATCAAATCTGGGCAGTAAAAGATAACGATATTATCTGGTTTAACTACAGAACTGATTCAAACAAAACTTCGGTATTTACAAAAGAGAAAAGAGACAGGAATAAGAGATCCTAAAGAAATGTTGGACGGATTGGTGCTATTATTTATTAATACAGATAATGGTAACTTAGTATACGGATATTAAATATGAAAAAAGTAATCTTTCTTGCGTCGGTTTTGATTGTACTAATTATCTTGCTAGGTCTTATTTTAAAGAGATCGAACACGCACATTGCATTGAAAATAATTCCTACCCTGACACCTGTAAATAATGATATGAAAACTTTCATATCTTCAAGTTCTATGGATTTTACTATACTAGTACCAGATAATTATGATGTCATAGAAAAAATGGGAAGTGTTATTATTTCCTCGTCATCAGGTAATATATATTAATATTAACGGTACTAATTACAGTGATTTAACAGATTATCTGAATGACTTAGAAGTGAAAAATAAATTCACATTAACAAACAAAAAAGATTTGATTGTTGCTTCTTACCCTGCAATTACTGGAATGATAGAGAAGGATAAATTTTATTATATCTATGTTAGAGGAATTGTGTATTCTTTATCGACAAAAGATGTTGATTTATATTCTGATCTTGACCTAATAGCTCAATCCTTCCGCTATACCCCGTAGTTATTTTTAAATCGTTGATTTATTACGCCTATAACTTTAGAATTGAAGATAAGATTATGAAATTCTATTTGCAGGAGATTCTTTTTAGTTTAGTTAATGACTAACAGTCATTTATTATTTAACCGCCTACCAAGGCGGTTTTTGTTACCGGAAAAATTGTAGGAGATAAATTATGACGAAAATTGATATTAAACCAATTGTATTTGAGGATCCTTCAACTGTAAAAAAAATTATTAATAAGCATCAAGACATATATGTCAACGATGCTTTTGAAAGGCAAATCAAGGAACTTTTTTTTATCGATAACCTTCAATTCATCGGTCAAGATAAAACGGAAGTTTGCAAATCCCCTGAATTTAATAAATACAGGAACAAGAAAAAAGATGATTTTTTATACGTTTATTATCCCTGGAATTATTCACTAGTGAAGTGTGTTAAAGAAGCAGATTACTTTAGACTTAAGACAAATCGCAATCAGGATCTTATTACTGCCGAAGAACAGAAGCGGCTTCGAGATTATAAAGTTGCGGTGTTTGGAATGAGTGTTGGCAGTAACATTGCTTTTGTTTTAACACAGTCTGGAATTTCTAAAAATATTACAATTGCAGATTTTGACGAATTGGATACAACGAACCTAAATAGAATTTGGGCTGGTGTTTATCAGGTTGGTTTAAATAAATGTGTTATTGCTGCAAGAAGAATTTACGAAGATAATCCTTATGCAAAAGTGTCCGCCTTAACCAAGGGCATTTCCAGTCCCCAGCTTGAAAATCTTCTAAAATCAAAAAAAATTGATTGTATTGTCGAAGAAATTGATAACATGTTATTAAAAATTGAGATTAGGAAGTTGGCAATAAAGTATAAAACCCCTGTCTTAATGGTGACTGACAATGGTGATTGGGCAGTTTTGCACATTGAACGGTACGATTTAGGGTATAAAAAATTTTTTGAGAAAGACGTCGATTATTGGAGAAAGAGATTGAGACAATATGATCCGAGAAAAGACTTTGCAGATATTGTTATAAACCAGATAGTTGGAGGTCCTGATAAAGTTGATTCTAGAATGTTGCTTTCCGCCAACAAAGTGATAGCAAAAAAACTAGTTTCGTGGCCGCAATTGGGAAGCGCTGCTCTTTTGGGGGGTATTGCAGTAACGGTTGCAATAAAAAGGATTGTGCGGGGAGAAAGTCGGGAAAGGTTTATTAAAGAATATCTTTATCCGATATCGAGGTTAGATTAATTATGGATCTGGATTTGGTAAAACAACTGGAGGATTTTGACGACCACAGACTGGTAACCTTTTTCCACGATAGCGAAACGGATTTAAATGGATTCATCTCTATACATCGGGGAAATAATGATATTCCAGCATTTGGAGCTACGAGGATTTGGAATTACAGGTCTTATAACGAGGCATTGGTTGATTCTTTGAGACTTTCAAAAACAATGTCGCGAAAAGCGGCATTGGCGGGTTTAAAGTGTGGTGGAGCAAAAGCGGTGATAGTAGCAGAAGGAAAAATAAAAAACAGAAGAGAATTCTTGAAAGCATACTCAAAAAAAGTGAATCTATTAGGTGGACATTTTATAACAGGTGCAGACGTTGGAATTAGTAGAGACGATGTAATTATGATGCGACGCTTTAGTAGATACTTTGTTGGAGTGAATGTCGACCCAGTAAAGTATACTGGTTTGGGTTTGTTTTACTCGATCCAAGCGTGTTTAAAAGAAGTTTATGGGAAAGAAAGTCTGGAAGGAAAAAGCTTTGCGATTCAAGGTGTTGGAAAAATTGGAGGCGAACTTTTGAGGTTAATATATAACCATTCGCATAACATTTATGTATCCGATGTCGATAAATTAACTCTAAAAAGGATTATGATGAAATATCCAAATGTGAAAGTCGTTGATTCGGGTAAGATTTTTAATCAGAAAGTTGACGCTTTTTGTCCTTGTGCATTGAGCAATTGCTTAAATTTCAAAACGATTAAGCTGTTAAATTGTTCTGTTATAGCGGGTGGTGCTAATAATCAATTAGAAAGTGACGGTGTTGCAGATGTTTTGTACAAGAGGTCCATCTTATATGCACCAGATTATGTTGTTAATTCCGGAGGTTTGATAAGTGTTTATGCAGAGTATGAAAACCATGGGTTGAATACACAATATGTTAGAAAGAAGGTTGCAGGAACAAAATTGATGCTGAAAAAAATTTTAGAACTCAGCAGAAGGAGAAAATTGTCCACTTTGGCGATATCAAATGAGCTTGCAGGCGAAAGAATAATGAGATTGAAATAAGATGCAAATCCAAAAAATACCCTACGGATTCAAAAATGTTTTAAGTCTTGAAAGTAAGCTGAAAACGAAACCTGAAGAATACTGGGTACGAAGAGGGGAAAATCGTGCTTTGAAACTCTTCAAATTGATGTCGCAAAGAGTTCCGGCATACAAGGACTTTTTGAAAAAAAATAATATTAGTCCGGACACAATTAAAAAAATTGAAGACTTCAAAAAAATCCCTCCGCTTGATAAAGACAATTATTTACGGAAGTATTCAATCCAAGAACTGTGTTGGGATGGAAACTTTGTCGAAAGACGTTGGACGATTTCTACTAACTCAGGTTCTACTGGAGAACCTTTTTATTTTCCGAGAGAAAAAGAACAAGATGGTCAATATGCATTATTGGCAGAGCTATATCTAAGGAATAATTTCGATATTCATAAAAAGACGACTTTATATTTGGATTGCTTTGCTATGGGTGCGTGGATTGGTGGACTTTTTACTTACGAGGCAATAAGGATTGTTGCAGAAAGGGGAAAATACCCACTTACAATTTATACGCCCGGAATATTTAAAGAGGAAATCTTAAAAGCTGTAATATCATTAGGGAACAGATTTGATCAGGTAATCATCGGGGGTTACCCTCCGTTAGTAAAAGATGTGATAGATGAGGGGGCAAGTTTAGGGGTTGACTGGAAAAAATATAATCTGGGATTTATTTTTTCAGCTGAAGGTTTCACTGAAGAGTTTAGGAATTATATTTACGAAAGAGCAAAGATAAAAGATTATTTTAAGCGATCACTAAATCATTATGGTACTGCAGACATGGGAACAATGGCCCATGAAACGCCATTAACTATTTTAGTTAGAGTACTTCTAAATGAGCATCCAAAAATTACACCCAGGATTTTCCCGGAGACTAACAGACTACCAACTCTAACACAATATTTTCCAGAATTATTCTATTTCGAAGAAAATAACAATGTGTTATTTTGTACCGGTTGGAGTGGTATACCTTTTGTAAGATATAACCTTAAAGACTATGGGGGCATTATTGGATATGTTGAATTGACTCGTAAATTTAACGAAGAGGGTATTTATCTTGATAAGAGATTAACTGAGATGAATATACAAGTATGGAAATTGCCGTTTGTCTATCTTTACGAGAGGAAAGATTTTGTCGTCAAACTCTACGGCGCGAATATTTTCCCAGATACTATAAGACACGCTTTACAACAAAGCCATTTTGAAGAGTATATAACGTCAAAATTTACGTTAATGATCAAGTATAATAAGAATCAAAATCAGTTTCTAGAAATTAATGTAGAATTAAAAAAAGGTATCACTAAAACTGACAGTCTGGCTAAAAAAATAAAAATTGAAGTAGTCAAATCTTTACTTCAAGAAAATTCTGAATACACATCGAATTATCGTGCTTTGAGAGAGAGACAGGAGCCTGTGGTGTTGTTGTGGCCATATGAATATCCTGAATTTTTTAAATCTGGTGGAAAGCAGAAATGGATTAAAAGTGAACCCTCGATCGAGAAGTAATAGCGGATGTATCTCGGAAGTGTTATAAATAATATAGAATGCCTGTCTTAAATCTTGACCTATTAGCTTTAGGGATTGCTGTTGCAGCAATATCTATATTGGGTTTCATTATTTATTTTAGTAACCGCAAGAGTGTAACCAACCGATTGTTTCTTCTGTTTACTATTGTTAGTGCGCTATGGGGAATAGCTAATTATATAAGTTACAAAATTTTCGACCCTGTATTTGGCGCTCTTTCTGTAAGACTTGTGATGTTTTTTGCGGTATACCAAGCAGGGCTGTTCTTTTTACTAACATATATTTTCCCACAAGAGAAATATAAATTTTCTAAATTGGTTAAGTTCATTTACGTACCGGTATTGTTTGTAGTTTCAGTGATTACACTGACTCCATTAATGTACTCAGAAGTGATTATAAAGGAGGGAGTCACTCCTCAACCAATACCTGCTCCCGGGATGGGTCTTTTTGCCATAGTAGCGGTCTCGTCTGTGATTGCTGGTCTAATTATTTTAATAAAGCGATTGATAAGTTCTAAAGGTAATGCCCGATTGCAATTTGTATTTCTATTATTGGGGGTTTTGATGATGTTTGGGTTTATCTTGGTGTTTAATTTTTTGTTTACTACAGTTTTTGACAATTCCAGCTTTGTACCCCTAAGTGGTATTTTTATGCTTCCTTTTGTATTTTTTACCTTTTATGCAATCTCAAGACACGAATTATTAAACGTTAAAATTATCGGAACAGAAGTAGTTACTGTACTTTTGATTATTTTATCGTTTGCAGAAGTTGTATTGTCTTCATCGTTTGGTGAGATCTTCTTTAGAAGTGGTGTTTTTATTGCACTGTTGGTAGTTGGTATATTGTTAATTCGAAGTGTGATACGTGAAGTTAGACAACGTGAACAGCTGCAACTTTTGAACAAGAGGTTAGAAGACTTGGACAAACAAAAGGATGAGTTTGTCAGTATGGCTGCGCATGAGTTGCGTTCGCCATTAACTGCCATCAAAGGTTATGTTTCGATGATTATCGAAGGAGATACCGGAGACATACCCGAAAAGGCGCGGCAATTTTTAGCTGATGCCATGGCGGTTACGGATAGGCTGGTACGTTTAGTAAACAACATGCTTAACGTTTCAAGAATTGAAGAAGGCAGGATTGTCTATCAAATGGAAGAAACAAGCTTAATCCGCGCAATTCAGGAAACATATTATTCATTTCGAGTTGAAGCCGAGAGAAAAAAGTTAGACTTTAAATTGGTGGTTCCAAACGGCTTGGAAGATAATGTTAAAGTTGATCCAGACAGGATTAGGGAAGTGATCAGTAATTTTGTAAGCAATGCCATTAAATTTACCGAAAAAGGAAAAGTTAACATTGTAATGAGTAATCCAATACCTGGTTTTGTGAAGGTGGAAGTTGTCGATACAGGACCCGGAATATCAAAAGAGGAACAAAGTAGATTATTCCAGAAATTTTATAGGGCCGAATCGACATCGGGAAAAACTTTTGGTACGGGACTGGGGCTTTACATTACAAAGCTTTTGATTGAAAAGTTTGGTGGAACGCAAGGTTTGAACTCCGAGCCTGATAAAGGCAGTAATTTTTGGTTTGAACTACCGGTTGTAAAAAAGGTATAAACTCCTCTTACTTAAATTAGTAAAATATGTAAGAGATTATATACCTGCGCGTAAAACGAATATGGCATTTTATTTTACGCTTGCTATAATAAATTTCAGACATGGCGGATGATATTCAAGCTGCGTCAGAGACAAATCCTCTGGTGTCAGAACCTGGTAAAAAAGTAATTCTTCTGATAGAAGATGATCCCTTTTTAGTCGGGATCTATAGGGAGAAGCTTGAAATTGAGGGTTATAATGTTCTCATTGCAGAAGACGGACTTCAGGGGTTGAATTATGCTGTCAGTCAAAAAGTTGACCTTATCCTTCTTGATATTTTAATACCTAAATTGTCTGGAATCGATCTGCTTGTGAGGCTTCGGCAGGACGAAAAGGGAAAAGATGTTCCGGTGATCGCTTTAACTAATTTGAGTGGTTCAGACGACGAGGAAAAAATTAGAAGTTATGGTGTGAAGGATTATCTTGTTAAGTCAAACTATACTCCAGGTCAAGTAGTTGAGGTGATTAAGAAGTACCTTCCGTAAGAATAGATTACCTTGGTCTTGTAAGAACGAAAACGAGTCCTAAAATTGCAACTAGTGCAAGGCCCGATGCCAGACCAGCTCTTTTCAACCCCGTTAAAAGTCTATCCCGAACCGAGGTTCCTGCCGGTGTTGGCGATGGCGTTTCGACAGTGGAAGCGCTCTCCTGATCTGTTGTCTCCTGATTTGCGCTGGTTATTTGCTTTTCAAGGAAGGTGATTGGTTTGATGCTGCCTTTCATTACGACGTTTCCCGCCGGTGTTTTGACACTTGGATTTTGTTCAGCGGTTATAAAGAGGCTTGTAAATGCCGGTTTGAGGATAAACTCAGCTCTTCCAAGTCCAATTGAACCAAGTTTTATGGCGGAGCCTCCGTCTTGAGGATTTGCCCACAACACGTAGGTGTAAATCGTATCGTCAACTGGAAAGATAATGTTTCTACATGAGACCAAAACCTTATAATTTAGATTTTGTTGCTGAAGCGATGCTGCAAAGCATTTATAGCCATTGCTGTCGGTGCTTCGTAATTCGAAGGTTCCTTCAGCACCTGAGGCGGTTTTTGCTGAAAAGATAATTAGTAAAAACAAGATGAAAACTCCGAAAAACTTCCTCATAACTGTATTATATTTATTAGTTCAGATATTCACAAGTCTTTCTTTGTAATTGAAAAGATACTGCTTTTTGCATTATGATGGTATGTAACAATGCCACAACAAAATGTCCAACAAGATCAGGTTGATTTGGGAAAAATTCCGACAATTTTACTAATAGAGGACGATCCGGTACTTAGTAAGATGTATTCGGAGAAGTTTAAATTTGAGGGGTTTAATGTTTTAACTGCTGTCAATGGGGAAGACGGTCTCCATTTAGCGTTATCAAGTAAAGTAGATATTATTCTTTTAGATCTGATGCTTCCACGCCTTTCTGGTGTTGAGCTTCTAACACAGCTGCGAAGCGATGCAAAAGGTAAAACGATAAAAGTCATCGCTTTAACCAATCTTGCTGAACAGGAAGAAAAAGACCGAGTGATGAATTTAGGGGCTTTAGATTATTTGATCAAAGCAATGCAGACCCCTGAAGAGGTTGTAAAGAAGGTTAAACAGCACTTAAGTTAATCCGTATATTTTATTTTTGTATTCCTGTAAAACTCGTCCCGATGAGAAGCTGTTAGAAATTTGTATTGATTTTCTCATCTTTTGGATCCATTTTTCAGGGATTCCATTTTGATTTCTCTCGTAATACAGAGGCGCGATTTCATTTTCCAGTTTGGTGTAGAAATCCTCTGCTATATTGTCTTTATCAAGTACCCAGCCGATGTCTTTCCAATCAACTTCGTATGTCCAACCGTCGAGTACTGTACAATTTAGTACTCCGTTTGATATTGCCTTCATTCCAGAAGTTCCGCTTGCTTCAAGGTTACCCTTGGGGGTGTTGAGCCAAACATCAGACCCCGACGTGAGATGATTAGCGAGTGAGATGTTATAGTTGGGAATGAAAATTGCTGACCCTGAAAGAACGGTAGACATGATTTTGATTATTTCTTCGATGATGTTTTTTGCATTAGGGTCTGCCGAGTGTGAATTTCCAGAGAATAGAATTTGTACCTGCCTACCGGGCTTTTGGACAATGTCGTAAAGTCGTTTGATGTCAGAAAAGATCACCCTTGGTTGTTTGTAGTCCGCCAGTCTTCTGGACCAAGTAATTACTAATTTATTTGGATCATAAGCAACACCCGTTCTTTGTAAAACTGTTTTTGAAAGTTCAATTTTTTTCGACATATGAAGGTCCCAAATTTCCCTGTCACTGAGGTTGGTATTTCGGTAGTCACTATCTTGCCATCTGGGAAGATAAATGCCGTTTGTGACATATTCCCAATCATATTGCGACCATGCGTTTCTGGAGTTTTCCAAATGAACTTTACTTACGGCGTTTCGTTTTGATGAGACGTTGAGTGCAAAAAGTGTGATGCTGAAGGTTTGTGGATTAATCAAACCATCTTTGATCAAGCGGTCAACGTCGACGCCGAGGTCGTCAGAAAAATGTTTAGCCCAATTTCTGACACATTCGACAGGGTATTCGAGATTGCCTGCCCTTACTAGCGTATGATTGGTGTAAACGATTTTATGTTTGGCTTTATTCCAAGCATCTTCAAAAGTTAGCTCCTCTTTTTGCATTATATTTTTAGTGATTTCCCATATGATAAAACCGGGTCTGCCCTCGTTAATATGATAAATTGACGGGCTAACTCCAAGAGCTTCAAGAAGGCGTACCCCACCGATGCCGAGAATGATTTGCTGTCGAATTTGCGAATTATTGTCTCCTCTGTATAAGGCGTCCATATCGGAAACCCACTCGGGTGGATTTCCGTCAACGTCGGTTGAAAGGAAATATAAAACAACGTGTTCGCCGAGTCTGATATGGTAGGATTTGATTAAAACTTCCTCTGAGTCGAAAGCAAGTTTAATTATCAGAGGTTTTCCTTTAATTGTAGTTTGTCGTAAGAATGATGTATCATGGTCGAACTGCGAATCTCTTTGTTCTTCTGTTCCGTCACTTGTTACGTGCTGGACGAATTCTTTTCCTTTGTACAAAATTCCGACTCCGACCATTGGAAAATCTTGATCAGCCGCTTCGCTGATAAGATCTGCAGCTAAAACACCAAGTCCTCCGGAGTATGTTGGTAGGTCGCTATCGATTCCAAATTCGTTACAAAGGTATGCAACCGGAGAACTTTGGGCAGAACTAGACATACTATAAATTTATCATTATAAAGCGTTTTGATAAACAAGATCGATTAAGCTGTAAGTTTATTTACGATACTGGTAGTATAATATCGGCATGAAGGAGCCTATTCAGAAGGATTCGGTTACAGTGGTTGATTCGATGTTGTTAAGCGGTGAAGTTATCCGGCTTCTTTCAGCCTATGAAAGCGTTGATAAATTAAAAAGAAAGGAGTTGATAGAATCGAATTTTAAGGTAAGTCAAATTTTGGGGTCGATCGCCTTTTTGTACGAAAGAATTCGGAACACGCTTGACTACAAGGGTGACCACCTGTTGCGGAGAAACGCAATTGAACGGATCTTAAAGAGACAAATATGGGAGAAAAAAACTGGTGACGTCCAAAAGCTGTCGGAAAATCTTCTTAAAGAACTTATTTGGGCGAGGTATCTCAATAATGCTTCGATACCGAAAAGCAAAATTAGTGAAATACACCTTGTGATCGAGAAATACCTGCGCCTGTTTGCGTTTGTTGACTCAAAATTTGACGGAAAGGCTTTCGAGGAAAACTCAAACTGGTTTTTAGGAGTATTGTCGAGCGAAATAGAAGAGATTATTGACCCAGGAATCTACATTAAGGAAAGCTTGAATTTTGAAGTATTTTCCTGGTTTAGAAATAGATTTATTTGGGAAGGTCACAACCTTTCTGCAAAGGACAGGGATACTCAGATGTTTATTGCCATTCATCGGAGTTTGAACAAATCGGATAAAGCGTGGATTCGTTTTAGATTGCTAAATGCCTACCTTCCGGCTTGGGAAGGTCTGAAGTCGGACAAAGTCGATAGTTTAAACGAGCGGTTGTTTGAAATTAGGGACAAAATTGAAAGTCAGTTGAATTCTTCATATCAACCAAGAATGTTTCGTTTTGTGCAACGCCAGTTGCCGGCTTTTTTGGTATTAAAGGAATTGATTGATAAAGATTACAAGAAAGCCAAACGAATTGTTTCCGATCCGGAGAAACTTGAAAACGCGCTGCAAAAAATTTGCCAAGCGCGTTATTCGAAAATCGGGTCAAGAATCAGACGTGGCGTTATCCGCAGTATAATCTATATTTTTCTTACCAAGGCACTTCTTGCGTTGGTTATCGAAATTCCATACGAAGTTTTTGTCAACAAAGAGCTAAACTACCTGACGTTAACAATCAACCTGGTCTTTTCGCCACTGTTGATGTTTATCATTGGTACGACAATTAAAAAACCCGGTGAGGAAAACACAAAGAGAATTACCCAAGTTGTAAAAAGTTTTGTTTACAAAGACGACGATGTTGAAAAGATAAGCTTCTCCCTTGAAAGGCAGAAGGTGGGGTACATCTTGTCTCGTGTATTTTTGGCATTTTATATTTTTATCTTCTTTTTGATCTTTTCGAGTATCGGACTTGTTCTTGTGCAGCTTGGATTTAACGTTTTAAGCGCGACGATATTTTTTTTCTTTTCCTCTTTGGTTTTGTTGTTTGCTTACAGGGTTCGCTATACAGCAACGGAGTTAAATGTTGCCGGTGAAAGGGAAGGTTTACTTTCGCATTTATTTTCTTTGATTACGATGCCTTTTATCAACGTCGGGTCACTTTTGTCACAAGGTCTTCAGAGATTTAATTTTTTTATTTTGATTATGGATTTTTTGTTCGAAGCGCCACTTAAAAACGTGATCAGGATTTTTGAAGAATGGAACGTTTTCGTTAAAGAAAAAAGGGATGAGGTAATTGAAATCCCGAACTGAAACTTAGAAAGTTAATGGAAGTAACCCGATTCAAAACCGTTAACCAAGTTGCGTATAAGCTTTCCTGTTTGTTGGCCAAGTTTTTCTGGTACGCTGCCGGGGTTTGAAAATACTGATTTTTTGGGACAGTTAAGTGCTTGTTCTTTTTCTGAAAATTGATAGGAAGTTCCTGTAACAACCGCAGGGACGCCGATGGACGCCTCGACAAACATTTCTCCTTTAATGTTATTGAAACGAATGTCGGGTTTCCAAAGCCCGCTGATCGCTGGAGATTTGTTGGAACCGAACGGTTCGCCAAGTTTTCCGGTGTCTTGAAGTTTTTCCAAACCGCAGTCAAAATTATCGATAACGGCTGCGCCTTTTTGCTCCCCATTCTGGTTTACCGCGATTACAGCATAAACTGCATCTGAGGTAAATGGTCTTGGTATTTTGATGACCCAGGATATCAAAGGTTGCTCCAAACTCAGTGCTTCGCCACCTCTTGCTGCACGAATTTCAGACAGAATATTCTGATCAAGATTGGCTGTTGGAGTTAAAGTTTCTTTTGTAACAGGGTTGATACCGGTGTTTTTTGGTATTGGAGAAGCAGTTTGACTTGCGGTGCGAATTCCTGCTGTTGGGGATAAGGGTGATGGTTTTTGTGTCGGTCTTGCTTGGGAGGTTTGTGAAGCTTGTAGAAGTTGTTTATCTTTTTCGAGAGCTTCCGCAGTTTTTTCAAGCCACTGTAATGTTTTGGTGACACCCTCCTCAATTTGTTGAGGATTTTTTGTGCAAGCTGCAAGCGCAAATCCACCAACACCGAAAGTTGCCCAAGTTAGAAATTTTCTACGATCATTTTCTCTGCTCATAGTACTTACGAAGTATCGAAAGGCAGGTGCTTTATTTTACACTTTTTTCAAATAATGAGGAAAGATACTCCCAATTTACAACATTCCAAATTGCGGAAATATAATCAGCTCTGCGGTTTTGGTATTTCAGATAATATGCATGTTCCCAAACGTCGATTCCGAAAAGCGGCGTTTTATTTTGCAGAAGTGGCGAGTCCTGATTCGCCGTTTTTATAACCTCCAATTTTCCCGAGTCAACAACAAGCCAACCCCAGCCACTTCCGAACTGTGAAAGCGCAGCATCAGAGATTTTTTGTTTGAGGTTGTCAATCGCCCCAAATGTTGCATCAATAAGGTTTTTAAAACTTCCGTCGGGCGTAGTTGTTTTGGGGGAAAATGTTTTCCAAAAAAGATTGTGGTTTACAAACCCTCCAGCGTTATTGATAAACTTTTGTTTGACATCTTCCGGGACTTTGGAAAGATTTGAAAATATGTTTTCGGGATCAACTGTTTGCAATTTAGGGTTTTCCTTCAAAATGTCGTTTAAATTATTAAGGTAGCCTTGATGATGTTTGTCATGATGAATCACCATCGTTTCCTTATCAATATAAGGTTCGAGCGCGTCGTAGGTATATTCCAAATTGGGTAATTTGTACATAACGTTACTCATTTTCCCACTTGCGGAAGATAAATCTGTAATATAAACTACAATTCCTCACATGAATTGGTTTTCCCTTTTTTACTTCCTGCCCTTTACGTTTTATGCATAGTATTGGAGGTGAAGAAGCTTTTTATCTGGTGATGTTTTTTTCTTTTACTGCGTTTTTTGTTGTCTTAATTGGAATTGTCAGTTTCGTTGTTTAAAAAGCTTCTCATAATTAAATCAGATAAAACGCTACAAAGCGTAACAGGTACGTAACTGCTGTTTTTCGCTTCATGTTGGAGGGTAAATTATTTTTGGGGTGCCTTGCAAATTTTTACTATCTAATTTTTCAGCTTAAATTTACCAATTTAGCGTAAAAATTACAGTTATGGCAATGTAGACAATAAGAAGTATTCCTGCAAGGAATTTGTCGTAAAAAGAAATAAGCAGAAGAACGACAGCCGCGATAATATGCGGGGCGTATTTTCGCAAAAAACGGTTCAATTTGTAATTATTCATGACGTCTGCCATATTTATCGATATTATTTAATGTTATCATATTATCAAATGAAGCAGGAAGAAAAAGATTTGGCTAATTTTTTTTCTCGGTTTCCCAAAATATCGTATTCTAAAAAGGAGATTGTCCTTAATGCTTACGATGCGTATGAAAATCTATATTTTATTGAAAAGGGGGTTGTCAGGTCGTTCTTTATCGATGACAATGGGATTGAGTTTACGGTGAACTTTCTAAAACCTTATTCAATATTTCCACTGAGCGCCTTCCTTTCGGATCGCGAAAACAATAGTGAATTTGAGGCGTTTGTGGCCATGGACTTGCGAAAAGCGGCGAAAGATAAGGTTGCAGACTTTATTGAAAAAAATCCTGAAATACAATCATTTTTCTTAAAAAGGATGTCTACTGGTCTTGAGGGGTACGTTGTTCGAAGTCAGTTTTTAATCCGTGGATCGGCTGAGCAAAAAGTTGTTTCTTCGTTGCTACTTTTAGGGCTACGTTTCGGAAGAAAAGTTAAAAATTACACTCATATTGATCTTCCACTTACGCATCAGGACGTTGCCGATTTGAGCGGGATCACACGCGAAACGGCGACCTTATGTATAAACGAACTGGAAGATAATAAATTGATTGCGAAAAAAGGTAAGTACTTCAAACTTTTTAACGAAAAAAAATTAAACGAGATCTGTAAAACTTTTGAGGATGGATCCCATCTCGATTTCAATTTTTAAAACTAAATTTTTTTGTGTGTTTTTCGCCAATACTTTTTGAGAATTGTAACCGCGGTTACTGAAAAAAGGTGAATTTTTGTTATATGGACATATGAAAAAATGAAAAGACATAAAAGCAAAACAACATACCATTAAGGGTCGGTAAGATGACTGACCCTTAATTTTTTGTCAAAAGCATGTGATAGGAAAATTTGAGTCTTACTTACGAAATTCCTTCTACTATATACTTAACTAATGCTCGCAAAGATTACTTCAGGGGCAACGATTGGGTTAAATGCTACGTTGATTGACGTTGAGGTTGACATCCAGGAAGGTTTGCCTTCGTTTACGATTGTCGGACTTCCAGATAAAGCAGTTGAGGAAAGTAAAGAGAGAGTTCGCTCGGCAATTAAAAACTCCGGAGCTGATTTTCCGGTCAGGAGAATTACTGTAAATCTAGCCCCCGCCGATCTTCCCAAAGCCGGTCCTTCGTACGACCTGCCGATCGCATTGGGAATTTTAATCGCTTCCGGACAAATTGCACCCAAAGTCGACGGCCTTTTGTTTTTTGGTGAGATGTCCTTGGATGGAACTCTGCGCCATACTAACGGAATTTTACCTCTGGTTTATTTGGCGAAAGAAAAAGGGATGCGCGCAGTTTTTATTCCCAAAGTTAATGAAAATGAGGCTGCAGTTGTAAGCGGAATTAAAGTCTACCCGATAGAATCTCTTTTAGAATTAGTCAGGTTTACTGCAGGAACTGTTAAGGTACCAAGCCTTAAACCAATTGGACTATCGGCACTTTTGAAAACCGCCGACGCAGAATTTGATTTTTCTGAAATTGTCGGACAGGAATCGGCAAAAAGGGCGATAGAAATCGCCGCTTCCGGGTCACACAATATTTTTATGAAGGGTTCACCTGGTAGCGGAAAAACGATGCTTGCCAGAGCGTTGCCAGGGATTCTTCCACGCTTTACTGAAGACGAGGCTTTGGAAGTAACAAAAATCTACTCGATTACTGGAAATTTGCCGATTGGTCAATCAATTATTACATCAAGACCATTTAGGTGTCCGCATCATACAACAAGCAGGATCGGTCTTATTGGAGGGGGAACCAATCCGTCACCAGGTGAAGTATCGCTGGCACATCGAGGGGTTTTGTTTTTGGACGAGTTTCCCGAATTTCCCAGACATGTTTTGGAGGCATTAAGACAGCCAATGGAAGATGCAAAGATAACTATATCCAGAGCTAAAGGTACTGTGACTTATCCGGCACAATTTTTACTGGTAGCCGCAAGCAATCCCTGTCCGTGCGGTTATTTTGGTGACCCGAAAAAACCGTGCAAGTGCCTTCCCGGAATGGTTTCCAGGTATCAAAAAAGAGTGTCGGGTCCGATTCTGGATCGGATTGATATGCACATTGATGTTCCGTCGGTTGAAACACAAAAACTGGTAGATGATGATCGAAGGGGAAACAACAAAAGGGAATCGTCCGAAGAAATCCAAAAAAGAGTTCAGAAGGCGAGAGATGTTCAAACTAGACGATATAAAAACACAAACTCGCCTGCGCGCGCAGGAATCACAGTGAAATGACAACCAAAAGCGTTAAGGAATTCTGTCAACTCTCCGTTGGCTGTCGTACAATGATGGTCTCGGCAACAAATGCAATGAACTTAACAGCCAGAAGTTATTTTAAAGTTATAAAAATTGCCAGAACAATTGCAGATTTGGCCGGTGAAAAAGATATTTTGACTTCACATCTTGCCGAAGCGCTTCAGTATCGTCCGAAAGAGAGTGAATTTTAAAACCTCTGACTTGGTGTTGGAATTTAATTAAACCTTGGTGCCGAATTCTTTAGCGGTTCTATCAGATAACAATCCAGCTTTCAAATCGATTTTTTCTATACTCATATTTTTAATAACAAAAAGACCTCTCTTTTATGAGAGGTATTATAAGGAATAAGAATTTCCTCTCACTAAAAGCTATACTCTCCTGCGAGGAGTTAATGTCAGCCTTAGGGTGAAAGAGTATATCCCAAACATATTCCGTATTTTACTTCGCATATTATAGGATTGTCAAACGATTCGTAAATAATCTTTATTTTGTCTTTGATAAATCGAGTTTTTACGATTGTTTTCCTAATTTCATCTTTCGCTCGATCTGTTTGGCAAGCTTCATTTGTAAAGAGTGTACTTCGATGAACCCGGCGCTGATATTAACATTCAGATCATAACCTTCATTTTTATTGAAGGAAACATAGTCCAAAGCAAAGGGGGATGTGACTGCCACCACTGTGGTATTACCCTTAAATAGTTTTATGGTTACTTCCCCTGTTGCTTTTTCATTAACCTTGTCATTAAAAGCATTGATTGCTGTCATGGCCGGGTCATACCATAAGCCTCCATAACACATATAACCCCATTTAATATCCATTATTTCCTTTAACTCATTTAAGGTTCTTGTTGAAACATACTTCTCTAAATTTCTGTGAGCTTCGATAATTACATGGGCTGCCGGATGTTCATATACTCCTCTATTTTTCAGACCGATTAGTCTGTCTTCCAAAAGTTGAACCGTTCCTACGCCATGACAACCGGCAAGTTTGTTCAATTTAATAATTAAATTAGCCAAACTTAATTTCTCTCCATTAAGCGAGGTTGGTATGCCTTGTTCAAATCCTAATTTTACGAATTCCGGTTTATCAGGCGCATCCTTAGGCAATGTATAAGTGGTTAAAAATTTTTCCTCCGGAGCTATCAGACCCGGGTCGGTTATTTCTCCGCCTTCCCAGGTAATACCCCACATATTGTCATCATCACTATACGGAAATTCCACTGAAGCAGGAATTGGAATTCCATACTCCTGGGCATATTTAATTTCTTCATTTCTATCCATTGCCCATTCTCTTACCGGAGCGATTACTTTTATATCTGGATTAAAAGTCAGGGCATAACCCTCAATCCTCACTTGATCGTTACCTTTCCCCGTACATCCATGAGCAATTGCATCGGCACCAACTTTCTTAGCTATCTCAACAGCCTTTTTTGCCAGTATTGCTCTGCCTATTGGTGTTGAAAGATGATATTCTCCTTGGTATTCAGCATTGGCTTTGATACCCGTGGCTATGTAATCATCCGCAAACTCATCTTTGAAACCGGCTACAATTGCATCCACGGCTCCAAACTTTAGAGCTTTGTTTTTAATTGCTTCCAAGCCATCGTGTTGTTGTCCCAAATCGGCTGTTAAAGTTACGACTTCCGCCTTATAATGGTCCTGAATCCATTTCAAGATTACCGAAGTGTCCAACCCTCCGGAATAAAGCAAGAGAACTTTCTTAACCTTACCCACTTTACCTTCGTAAGAAGCAGTTTTTATATAATCAGATTTAATATTCATTTAATACCACCTCAATTCTCAAGTAATTTTTTTATTGACAAATAGAAATGATTTTCCTCTTCAGCAAAACCCACTTTGCTTAAACCAACTTCCTTTTCAAATAATTTCAAACCTAAGTTTCCTGTCCCGCCAATATGGGTCGATAACTTAAGTAATTTATCGATGTCTTTAATACGAATATCCTGATTACTACTTCCTACCATTTGATATGCCTCTCTAAATGGTATGTCTTTTTTAACTAACTCAAATGCTCTATGCGTGGCAAATATCTCTGGCGTCAGACTACTTAATAATTTCTCTTTATTCGGAGTCAGATTATTAATCAGAATATCAGCGACTTTTAGGCTATCCAGAACTATCTCAAAACTCTCCATTAATGGTTTTTTACTATCTTGCAGGTCCCGGTTATAACCAGAAAACAAATTATTCGATAAGCTTATAAGCTGGATATAATAACCCAAAACAAGGTGCACTTTACTTTTTAACAGCTCCGCTACATCAACATTTTTCTTCTGCGGCATGATACTGCTTCCCGAACATAAAGATTCGGAAATTGTAAAGTAGTTAAATTCTGCTGTTGTAAACAATAACACATCGGAGGCAAACTTATTAATTGTGGCCAGTATCTGAATAAGTGAAGCTACAATTTCTGCCTCTATTTTACCTCTGCTGTTTTGACAATAAACAGGATTAATCTGGACTTTGGCAAAACCCAGGAGTTTAGCAGAATACGCTCTATCTAATCCCAGCGGCACACCGAAACCGGCTGCAGAACCCAAAGGAGATTGATTATTTAACTCATATGCATGACTAATAGATTTAGAGTCATCTAAAAGAGACTCTAAAAAAGCCAAAGCCCATAAACCCACTGTCGAAGGCATGGCTTTTTGTAGATGGGTATATCCGGGCATCGCCACAGACTGAAATTTTTTTGCAAATTTCAAAAAACTATTTTCAAGAGTGATTAATTCCTGCCAGATAAGAATTAATTGCTCCTTACTAAATAATCTTATTACCGTTAAGACCTGGTCATTTCTGGACCTCCCTGTGTGAATTTTTTTACCAACCTCACCGCATTTCTCCGTCAAGTAATTTTCAATCTTGGTATGAACATCTTCATCTCCCGCCTCCAGAATAAATTTGTTTTGCTCATTTAACTTTAATATATCCTGAAGCCCGGCGATCACACTGGATAATTCATTCGGTGTGATAATACCTATTTTATTAAGCATCTTTGCCTGAGCAACTGAACCCCAGACATCGTACTTGACCAGTTTTTGATCCAAAATAAGATCGCCCTTTGTTTCAAAGACTTCAATAACCGGATTTAATCTAACTGCATTTTTTTGCCAAAGTTTTTTCATATATAACAACTAAAAAAGCCCCTTCGAATGCCAAATTTGGTTGGTATTCAAAGGGGCCCTTCTAAGGCTGTACCACCCTTTTTCAGTTATTTACAATTCACAAATGATAAATAACCCTTATTTTTCAAGCACTCAGTTTCCTTGTGACATGCTCTAGTGATATTACGGCCACTCCGCCCGGTATTTTGACCGGGAGCTCCTGGATCGCGACTCCAGTGCAAACGCCTTTACACGAATATGTTAGGTATTATATAAAAAATGACAACACATTGTCAAATTTGTTATATAGTTTTGCGTTAGAAAATAATGATTGCGGAAACCTCCAGTATGAATTTATCAGCAAGAAGTTATTTTAAAGTTATAAAAATTAAATAAGAGGATTAATGTACGAGTAAGGCTTGTAGTAATTCATGACAAGAAAGTTTTAGTTCAGTATCGAAAAAAAAGTGATTTCTATCATTATATTGGCGGTCACTTGGAGTATGGGGAAACAATAAAGGATGCGTGTATAAGGGAAACCAGAGAGGAATGTGGGGAAGATGTGAAGTTTGATTTTCAAAAAATTCTCTACGTTCGTGATTTTATCAAACTTGATGAGGATGAACATAGTATAGAGCTGTTTATATTAGGAAATATTGACAAAACAGAGAAACTTGAAGGTATGAAAGATCCCCAACATCCTGACGGAGATGTTTGGTTAACATGGCTTGATATTGATAATTTACCTGATAATCTCTTGCCAAAAACTTTATCCGCTAAACTACTTGAAGATTTTAATGAAGGATTTTCAAAAGAGGGGGAGTATATTGGGGAAATAGAATAATTTATTTAACCATAAAGTTGATCAGTTGTACCCTCGGGGATTCAAAGATTGGAAATGCCACGCATCTTTGCACATGTCTTCGAGATTTTTATTAGCTTTCCACCCCAACTCCCGGCGAGCCTTGGTTGTATCCGAATATGAAGCTGATACATCACCTTCTCTTCTTTTAACGAATCGGTGAGGAATATTTTTACCCGTCACTTTTTCGAATGTAGAGAGCACTTCTAGAACGCTGTAACCTTTGCCCGTTCCTAAGTTATATGTATTAGTACCTGAAGATTTGCGTAGTTTATCGATAGCTTTTACATGACCGAAAGCTAAATCACTTACATGGATATAATCTCTGATACAGGTTCCGTCAGGAGTAGGGTAATCATTACCGTAGATTGAAAGTATAGGCAATTTTCCGACAGCCACCTGAGTTATGTACGGAAATAGATTATTAGGAATTCCGTTTGGATCTTCCCCAATAATACCGCTTTGATCGGCTCCGACGGGATTGAAATATCTTAAAACAATAATATTCCAATTGGGATCCGACTGAGAGACGTCCTGTAAAAGAAATTCAATAAAAAGTTTTGTCCTGCCGTAGGGATTTACCGCCGACACAGGAAAATCTTCTTTTATAGGGACTTTATTGGGCAAGCCGTATACAGTACAGGAGGAGCTGAAGATTAATTTTTTAATATTATGGTTTTTCATTACCTCAATTAAATTTATTGTTCCACCTAGGTTGTTTTTATAATATTCTATAGGTTTTATTACCGATTCCCCTACTGCTTTTTTCCCAGCAAAGTGTATTACTGCATCGGGAGTGAATTTGTCAAAAACATGATTTAATTTTTTTAAATCGAGCAAATCAACTTTAAAAAAGTCTATTTTGTTTTTTGTTATTTTTTCGACTCTTTTCAGACTTGTCTTCTTGCTGTTGCTCAAGTTGTCAATTACTGCAACTTCGTAATTCATTTTAAGTAGTTCTAAACAAGTGTGACTACCGATATAACCTGAACCCCCTGTAACTAATATTTTCATTGGATGTCTATGATCGTATTGTATATTAATTAATATCCTTAAATCAAAATACAAAAACAGAAATATATCCCATAATAGGTTATGTGTTATATACTTCACTTACTATGTCATCACATGAACGCTTTTCTAACGAAATAATTGAGAGGGTGGTTGAAATTTTTTCCCCGCTATCTGATTACATATTACTTGAAGGCTCAAGGGCATATGGTTTACCCAAACCAACTTCAGATATTGATATCGAGGTAGTTACTCCAGAAATAAATGGACTGGAAAAAGTGAAAGGCGACAATCTATTACAACCTTTAATTTCAGGATTGCATGATTGCCTAACAATTTCAAAAGAAAGCCAGGGGATAGATATGTTACAAATAAAAAGTTTTTTAAAAGATGTTCCAGTCGGAATTGATATAACAGTTTCACGATCGTTTGTAGACGTGGTTAATACGGATTTAGTTAATCTGGACAAAGATGTGTACTTATTAGCAATTCGAAATTCAGGTAACTTCAACCCTAACCAGGACTATTCTCAACGAACTTTTGATGGTAGATTGGTTAAATTTTCAAAAACATATTGGTTGTTTTCCGGGAGAGAAGTAACGTTTTTCCCAGCGTTTTTGTTAACACCCAATGGTAGTTTTGTACCAGGTCCTCTCGTAGATAGGTATGTTTGTGGAACCAAAATTTTGGTAGATAATAAAAACAATGGCGAAGAGCTTTTAGAAAGGTTGAAGGACAATATTACACATCGGTTTTTAAAAGAATATTCGGCGGAAACTCCTGTCGAAGTAGCGGCACCTTTCAGGTGCCTAAGTCGGTGGGAAAGGATACCAGCTGAAATGAGGGTATATTTACTCGAAGACGGAAAAAATAGGATTAATAGTTTAAAAAGGAAGTCTGACTTATAAATAACAATGAATAAAATATTTCTTTAAAGTAATAAAAATCGCTCGGATGATTGCAGATTTGGAGGGAGTAAAGGATATCACGACTAATCACATAGCGGAAGCCCTTCAATACAGACCGAAGGAAAGTGAGCTTTGATTTTGTAGGGCGACAAGATTCGCAAGTTTTTGCTAAAATAAGCGTATGCGTTTGATTATTCAAAGGGTAAACAGAGCTGAAGTGAGTGTGTCCGGGAAAGTGTCGGGGAAAATTGGCAAAGGGCTATTTGTTCTTTTTGGAGTCGGTGAGAGTGATTTTGAGGCTGATGCAAAAGTATTGGCGGAAAAAGTATCTAAATTAAGAATCATGTCTGATGATAACGATAAGATGAATTTATCTGTTTCCGACACAAATTCTTCGATATTGGTTGTGTCACAATTTACTCTTTATGCTGATACTAAAGATGGTAATCGACCCTCATTTATTAAAGCAAAAAACCCGCAAGAGGCGCGAACTTTGTATGAACTCTTTTTGGAGCTTCTCGAACAAAAGGGAATCGATGTTCAGAAAGGTGTTTTTGGAGAATATATGAAAATCTCGCTTGAACTTGACGGACCGGTAACAATACTTTTGGATTCTTCCGATTATAAATAAGCTGATTATGCCTAGTCAAAATCGTTGGAAGTTTGCTGAAAAAGTTGTACTAATCATTGTTAAAACTCTGCTTTTTAGCGGGATGGCCACGGCTCTTGTTTTGCTTTTATGCACAGCTCTTCGTTATACATATTTTCGTGGTTATCTTGAAGGCCAAAAAAGTATGGATGAGTATTTAACGCAAATTTTTACCCAACCTGATGCGACGAGTTATGTCATTGAGCAGGGTACGCCTGCTCCCACCAAAGTTCCCTCGCCGAGTGTCAAGAAAGTTTCACAAGGAGTTATTTGGGGAGGACCTCAATTATGGGAAGCTGTAAATGGGAAACGCGTTGAGTATGGCGTTAATCCCTTAAAACAAGCAGATGAGCTTTGTACAATTGCATCAATTAGGTTAAATGAACTTCTGGAGCTTGGGAAATTAGATGGACACGAAGGTTTTGGAAACATGACGGAAAGGCGCCCGGACCTTAAGTGGATATTTGAAAAATACTCAACGATCGCCGAATTTTTAGCATATGGAGGTTTAACACCTGAAGAAACGGTTGGACTTTGGGATAACACCTTGGGTCATAAGAAACTTCTCAACGGTGGGGAATTCGTTTGGGGATGTATTTATGCCCAAAATACCTTCGCTGTCGCGATCACGGCGTATTAATTAACTTTTTCCTCTTGAGAAATGATAGTAACTTCTTTTGGGTATTAAACTGTCTTCCGATAGAGACAAAAAGACGGTTGGTATCACTCCAATATTTTTTGGGAAGTATCTTAATCAGCTCAACTTCTGTTTTTTCAGGAGTTTTGGTTTTTACCCAGCTCAACAAGTTACTGATTTTATGTACATGGGTATCAACGGCAATTGCAGGGATTCTGAAAGCTCTGTTTAAGACCAGATTGGCGGTCTTTCTTCCAACGCCAGGAAGTTTCATCAGTTCCTCTTTCGTGTTAGGAATTTTTCCACGGTGATTCTGTATAACCATATCGGCAAGTTTTGCCAGGTGCCGCGCTTTACTTTTATAAAAGCCAACTGGGTAAATTAACTTTTGGATTTTTGTCTGACTTAGCTTACCCAATCTGTTAATATTTGGCGCCTCTTCAAACAATCTTTTTGATGACTTGAGTGTAACCTCGTCTTTAGTTCTGGAAGAGAGTAACGTAGAAACCAGAGTTTTGTAAGGGTTTTCCCCAAAGACCTCGAGTGGAATTGGTACGTAGTTACGATCGAAAGTGCTGAATATTTTTTTGAAATTGTCTTTAGTCATTGACTATTCACAAACAAAAGGGCTCCCGCGTCGCAGGAACTACCCTTTTGGTTAAGTATTCAAAACCGTGAGTTTAGCCTCCGATTCTGAACATTGTTGTGCCACAGACTTCGCATTTTGCTTTCTTGGCTTTCTTGCCGTTCTTCATTGTTACTTCTTGAACGTCTTTGCCTTCTCTCTTGGCACGACATTTTACACAATACATTAATTCTTCACCTCCTCCCGAAGGGCAGCTGACCTGATTCCTAACGGTTTAATGTACAAATCAATATTTGTACCAAAGTAAGTATATCACTACTATCAGGCACAACATGAGGCTGGAAGTGATGAGGCTTTTGGTTATATCCTCTCTGATCAGCTTCAAATTTAGGGATTGTTCCGTATCTACGGGATTATTTGAAATTGTTTTTGTTTCCAATTTGATTTTTTCACTGTTTGGAAAATCACTCTTGACAGATTCAGCTTCGGACGTTTTATTTGAATTTTGCAACAACTCTGGAGCCAATTTAATTTTTTTCTGCGCCTTAATTTTTTGTAAGCGAGTTCTTCTTTTTGACACTGCTTTTTTAATAGCACAAAACTGGATGAAAAACAATTAACCTGGGTATCACAAACTGTATACCACTTTAATAAGAAGGCTGTCGAACAAACAACAGTTTTTGTGTATGATTAAATTATGGCCAACTATTTGACAGCTCTTTTAGTTTTTCTTTTTATTTTAAACATCCTTTCGTTATCGCTATCGATTTACATTTTTTTATTTTTCAGGAAGTTGTCGCAGGGTGTTGGTAGAGCTGACTTAATTAAAATTCTGACACATCTTTCGTCTATTGAGAAGGCCAACACTGAAGGAATCGGAAGTATAAACAAGGAGCTGGAAGCATTGAAGAAAAATGTTTCGCATCACTTACAAAAAGTTGCTTTTGTTCAATTTAATCCATTTTCGGAGTTGGGAGGTAACCACAGCTTTTCTTTGGTGCTTTTGGATGAACATCTAACAGGTTTTATTATTACCGGTTTGCATACAAGAGAAAGGACGCGCGTTTATGTCAAGAGGGTCGATAAGGGTCACTGTAAGCAGGATTTGTCAAAAGAGGAGAAGGAAGCTTTAGCTAAGGCTTCAGCATAGTGATTGTTGTTGTCTATTGAAAATAATCTTTTTTGTTACTATCATGAAATTTGTATGAAAAGATTCCCTTTAGCGTTAGTTGTAAGCTTGCTGGGATTGTATCTTATTTCAAGCGGAGTATCTTGGGCGGCATTTTCATACTTAAAAGGAAAACCTCAAACGAGTAGCATGGTAGGATCTTCTAATGGGAATTTGACAATAGACGATTCTCTTCCAAAAACAGAACAATGTCCTATAAACGGTGCGATGTATTCAAAACCAGTTAGAGAAGTTTGGGAAACAAGAAGACCGCTTACTGCGATGGTAGAAAATCATGTTGATGCCCGTCCGCTTTCCGGTATTTCGAGAGCAGACGTTGTTTATGAAGCTGTGGCTGAAGGAGGAATTACCAGATTTTTGGGAGTATTTTATTGCAATGCTGCAGTGTCAGATTTCCAATTGGCGGTAATCCGAAGCGCGCGTGTCTACTTTATTAATTGGGCTGCTGAATATGGTGAGAAACCAATATTCCTCCATTGGGGAGGAGCCAATAATATCTGCAATAACTGTTGGGGTGGCGTGAAGGAGGCGGGAAAGATTGCTTCTGAAGTTGATGCCTTCAAACTTTTGGATAAGATTGGTTGGAGAAATGGCACGTATGGGAATGATATGGATGGTCAATCCAATCTTGGTTTTCCTGCATTGAAACGACTCCCCAACCGTATCAGTAATGAGAAAGACGCTGCAATTGAACACCAACCCACAGCTTATATCAATGAAGTGTATAAAGAAGCTGAAAAACGTGGTTTTGTATACAAAGACGAAAATGGTGACAGCTGGAGCCAAAATTTTCGCGAATGGCAATTTAAGGATGACTCCCCGGTAAGTGATAGTAAAATCAGTGATATATCATTCGGTTTTTGGGAGAATAAGGGTGACTATGATGTAGCTTGGCAATATGACGGTGCCAGTAACTCCTACAAGCGGACAAGCGGCGGAAAACCATTTGTTGACTTGGAATACGACAATAAACAAATCCAGGTAAAAAATGTGCTTATTCAATTTGTCAAGGAAAGGGGCCCCGTCGATAAAGAGTTTCATATGAACTATGATGTTGTCGGTAAAGGTGAATTCGTGCTATTCAACAATGGTACAGTAACAAATGGTGCGTGGAAAAAAGAGGGTATCACGTCAAGAACATTGTTTTTTGATGATAAAGGCAAGGAAATCTCATTTGTTAGGGGTATGATTTGGGTAGAGGCCGTCCCTTCAGGAAGTAAGATAAAATATTGAGTAATTTTGTGGTTTGATTTTTTGAACTTCAGTGATATATTATTGTTAACGATTACTAATTATTATGGCCACTCTTTCGGATATTATAACCTCAAAAGTTAGAGTAAAAATATTGGACTTATTCTTTTCGGATATATCTGAAATGTATCATGTTAGGGGTATTGTCCGTGCAATTAAGGAAGAAATTAATGCTGTCAGGCGCGAATTAAAAAGAATGGAAAGTTCAGGTCTTTTGAAAAAAGAAAACAGAGGTAACCGTGTATATTACTATCTTAACGATGAATATGCCTTTTATGAGGATTTACTTTCGATAGTTGGTAAAACTACCGGGTTAGGGAATGAAATAATCGCAAATAAAAGTAGAATTGGTAGAATTTCGTTGGTAATGTTTTCTGGGAAGTTCGCGCGGAAAAAGAGTCGTAAACGAGAAGATTCTGTGGATATATTAATTATTGGGGAAGTTGTTTTACCGGAGTTGGCTGCAATTATCAGAAAAGAGGAGTCCAAAAGAGGTAAAGAGATAAATTATACCGTGATGAGTAGGGAAGAATTGGAATTTCGCAAAAAAAGAAGAGACCCGTTTTTGCAGGATATCCTCTCGGGTAGTCGTGTTATGATAATTGGGGACGAAGAAAGTTTGGTATCGTAGGTTTACTTCAAAACTAAATTTCGTTTTCATTCAAAAAATTGTTTTGAGGTAGATACTAGAGTTTAATGTTGGTTTTCAGCTCCTGCCAAAAAATATTTTGTGATATTGTTTCTGACTGTTTGTTGTAAAATCTTTGCAACTGGAGATAAATTTACAATTATGCGAATTGAAAAAGCTTTACGAAATATTATCATTGTCATACTTCTGACAGTCGTTTGTTTAGTGATTTCCGTTCCGAAACGAATTCCAGTCAAAATCACCTATAAATTTATCCACGTTGATGGCCAGATCATTAGGCCGGATTTGGATATACGGATTTTTGGTAAGGATTTGAAAAGGGATTTAGATATGTCTTTAGGTCTTGATTTGGCAGGTGGAAGTTATCTAGTGTTTGAGGCAGATACCTCAAAAGTAGCCAGCGATATGAAAATGACATCGGTGGAGGGGGTTCGGGATATTATTGAGCGGCGTGTTAATCTTTTTGGCGTATCAGAGCCAACTGTACGCACTTCGTCGTTTAAAGATAAGCTTCGGGTAATTATTGAGCTTCCGGGAATAAAAGATACAAATTCTGCAATTGATTTAATTGGTAAAACCGCACAGCTGGAATTTGCTCAAGTGAGCGAAGGGAGTGAACAAAATTTAGAGCCCACTGATTTGACGGGGGCTGATTTGCGTGGAGCAAGGGTGGAATTTGACGGCCAAACATCCAAACCTATCGTTGCCTTGACTTTTACCGACGATGGCGCAAGAAAATTTGAAGAACTGACAGCGAAAAATATCGGTAAGCCATTGCCGATCATTCTGGATAATTCAGTGGTTTCAGCACCAGTTGTGCAAGATCGAATTTCTGGGGGTTCTGCTGTTATTAGTGGAAGCTTTTCAACAGAAGAGGCGAAAAATTTGGCAATTCAGTTAAATGCCGGAGCACTTCCTGTGCCTATCCATTTAGTTGAACAACAGACTATCCAAGCATCTTTAGGGACAGACTCTGTTGCTAAATCTGTGCAAGCAGGACTAATTGGTCTTCTAATGGTTTTATTTTTTATGATCTTAATGTATGGAAAACTGGGTTTGATTGCCGACTTTGCACTTGTGATATTTAGTCTGATAACATTGGCAATTTACAAACTAATTCCGGTAACTTTAACACTACCGGGAATTGCAGGATTTTTATTATCGGTTGGGATGGCAGTTGATTCTAACATTTTGATATTCGAAAGATTCAAAGAAGAAATCCGTGTCAGGCCACTGGCTGACGCTTTGGAGGTTTCCTTCGGAAGAGCGTGGGATTCGATTCGGGATGCAAATATCGCAACTTTAGCAACATCTTTTGTTCTTGCTAATCCACTGGACTGGAAGTTTTTACATGTTTCAGGACCGGTTCGGGGTTTTGCAATCACCTTGGCGTTGGGGGTATTTGTGAGTCTTTTTACAGGAATATTTGTTTCACGAAATTTATTGAGAGTTTTACTTAAAGAAAGAAAGTCTTAAATATACATTTTTTTCGGTTTGTTTTATAACGATCTGTTTTTATAAAAGGTATGCACTGGATGAAATATAAGTCTATTTATTTTAGTATTTCCGGATTTTTCCTTTTGACTTCGATACTGTCTCTTGTTTTTTGGAGATTAAAACTTGGGATTGATTTTACGGGTGGATCGGTCGTCAACTATAGTTTTTCCAAAGACGTTGGGAAAGATGCTCTAACCGGTGTTTTCAAAAATGCAGGTGTTTCAGACGTTTCGATTAATTCATCAGCCAACCATCAATTTACGATAAAAACCGAAGCGCTTTCACAGCGACAGAAAGTACAAGTGGGTGCGGATTTGAAGAATGTAGATACAAATTATCAAGAGTTAAGTTACGAAGTGGTGGGACCTGCAATTGGTCCTGAGCTAATTCAAAAAACGATATATGCAGTGATTTTTTCTACCAGCATCATTTTACTTTGGGTTGCATACCAATTTAAAAATATTAAGTACGGTCTTGCTGCGGTTTTGGCAATGTTGCATGACAGTCTCGTACTTTTGGGATCCTTTTCACTTTTGGGCCATTTTTTGAGCGTGGAAATTGACTTTCTGTTCGTGACAGCAATGTTAACAATCCTCTCTTTCTCAGTTCACGATACTATTGTTGTGTTTGATCGGATCCGTGAAGTTTCTAAAAGAGATTACAGGAATCTTAGTGAAATTGCCGACGGTGCAGTTACACAGACTATGACCAGATCTTTGAACAATTCTTTCACGATTATCTTCATGTTGGTAGCTTTGGTGCTTTTAGGGGGACAGTCTATCAGATGGTTTGCGGTTGCACTTTTGATCGGAACGGTTTCTGGGACGTATTCATCTCCTTTTGTTGCCATTCCACTTTTACTGACGTTTGATAAATTCAAAAAGCCAAAGATAGTCATAAGTAAATAAACTTCAACCTTTAAAATTCACTATTATAAGAAATTAACCAAACCAATTATTATCCGACGCAACGGAAAAATCTTTCTCTGGCGTTAGTTATGAATACAACAACTGGAAGAACCCTAAAAATACTCCGAAGATAGACATTGCGATCAAAAAAATTGTAAACATTAAGAGAAAGTGAATTATTCTGTTGTGGCGGTGAAACATTTTCAATATAACTAGTAAGGTCAGTAGTATTAACAGGTAGACGGCTATTTTAATGAAGACTGGAATTGTGTAGACAAGATCTTTTTGAACAGTGTTCAACCCGTACGGTTTAAGAAACGAAGATATCAAAACGGTAACTTTACTGTCAATTACAAGAAAGTAATCAACAAATTTTTGGGGCATTGATTAATTTTAACCTATCTATTCAAATTGTCATACTTCGCAACTCCTTATGGAGATCTTCCTTTGTATTTTCAATTTCTTTTTTAACGACTTTTTCAAAAAGGCGGGTTAGAATTTTCCCAACCTCCGGGCCTGGTTTAATGTTTAATATCTTCATCACATCATTTCCGTCAACTTTTAAATCAAGAACTGTAAATGGTTGCTTTTGAACATCAATGAGTCTTTGTTTGAATTCTTCCAATCTCCAAGAGGTCTCAGTTGCCCCGCCTCCAAGACGGTCGCCAATGCGCAGGTTTAACATATCGTTGACGTTTTCCTGCCCGACATTGCGTAAAAACCGCCTCACGGCTGAATCGGTTTGTCGCTCATCGACTGTGAATTGATGCCATCGGACGAGTTTAATCAATTTACCCGTATCTTTATTTGAAAAACGCAGACGTTTTGCAATCTCATAGGCGTTGTTTGTGCTTACCAGTTCATGGTTATAAAAGGTAATTGTTCCACTTTTGTCTATTTTGTAAGTTTGTACTTTTCCGCTGTCATGGATAAAAGTGGCAAAGCGAACAATTGGGTCTTTTGATGGACAATGCTTTAAAGACATCAAGCTGTGAATACCAACGTCGTAGATATGGTGTCTGCCGGGGGATTTTTGTTGAACGCCAAAGGCCGCTTCCATTTCCGGTATAATTTCTTTCAGTAACCCTGTGTTCCGGAAAAGAAGTACACCTTCATATGGATAAGGTGAAGCAAAAATTTTTAGTAGCTCATCTCTGACTCTTTCCTTTGCAATTTTGTTGATGAGCGACGCGTTTTTTTTAATTCCCTCGAAGGTTTTCTCTTCGATAGTAAAACCTAACTGTGCCGAAATTCTAATAGCTCGCATCATCCGAAGAGCGTCTTCACGATATCTTTCATCAGGGTCTCCGACAGCTCTAAAAATTTTATCTTTAAGGTCTTGTTGTCCATTGTAGGGATCGACCAGCTCTACCAATGCAGGAATAAAATCCGGATGTTCGTCTTTGGTCGATGAAGTCCTTTTCCTTATCGTTTTTTTTGCGACGGATTTACCTAGTCCAACAATCTTGAAAGCCATTGCACTGATTGTTGCCTCTCTTCTTGCAAGATCTTTCATGAGTGTTTTCCCCCAGGATATTTTATCTGGGTGTCGGGTGTCCGAATAACCGGACTCTGTTCTGAAAGTGGTAATTTCGTACGGTCTTTCATTTTCGACTTCACTAGGAAGACCTACCGTACCAAACTGGTTGTCGTAGTAGGCATCTGGTAGTATTTTTAACGTCTCTTGCGGAGTTGCGTTTGTTGTCAAATCCCAGTCATAGGTGGATTTACCCATTAAAACATCTCTGACAGCGCCGCCGACAATATAAATTTCAAAACCGTGCTTTTGGAAAGTTTTAATAAGGCCACCGAGTTTTTTTGGTATTTGGATGTTCATATAAATGCAATTATACTTCAATTTAATTATTCGTTGTATCTTTGGCTTGTTTGTTAAACAAAGAGAAACATAGCTAAATAAAAAGTAATAGAATTACAAGAAATGAAAAAGACAAAAATTATAACAGGATTTGGCGAGTGGCGTTTGATTTCGCGATTTGAACATCAGAATTTAAAGAATAAGGTGGAAGATATTATTGATCAACTATTAAAAAATCGTGGAATTGTTACGGAAAAGCAAAAAAAGGAGTTTTTTAATCCAACCGATCCGCAAAAGGCTGGGTTAAGAAGTTTGGGTATTGACCAAAAGTCAGTAAGCTCTGCAATTAGAAGAATCCGTTTGGCAAAAGCAGGTAAAGAAAAGGTAATTATTTTTGGTGACTACGATGTTGACGGAATCTGTTCGACTGCAATTTTGTGGGAATATCTATATGGAATAGGTTTGGATGTTACACCTTATATTCCAGAAAGATTTTCGGAGGGGTACGGTGTAAAGCCTGAAAGTATTGTGAGACTTAAGAAACAATATCCAAAACTTTCACTAATTATAACGGTCGATAACGGTATTGTTGCTTTTGAAGCCGTTAACAAGGCAAGGCAGTTGGGTATCGATACGATCGTTGTTGACCATCATGAAAAAGGTGAGAAATACCCTGATGCTTATTCTGTTGTTCACACAAAAAAACTTTGTGGTGCTGGAATTTCCTGGGTACTTACTCGGGAAATTGATAGAAAAATTGCACCAGCAGTGCCTATAGGTGCTTTTCTCAGAAAAAATGTGGGTGGTAAAGTTAAGATTGAAGATGGTTTAGAACTGGCCGCTTTGGGAACGGTTGCCGACCAAATGCCGCTTTTAGATGTTAACCGTTCAATTGTGAAGTATGGTTTGGAAAAATTAAATACAACAAACCGGACAGGTTTGAACGCGCTCTTTTTAGCTTCGGGCATCAATAAAGGGAATATCGGTATTTATGAGATTAATTACGTGATCGCACCAAGACTGAATGCGATGGGTAGGTTGGAACACGCAATTGAATCGCTAAGGCTTTTGTGTACTAAAAACGGAAAGAGAGCTGGTGAACTTGCACAACTGCTAAATAGAACAAATGCGAGGAGGCAAAAAATTGTTGAGGAATCCGTTGCACAAGCAAAATCGTTACTGAAAAAGAACAAATCGGATAAAATTATTATTATCGACGATGAATCTTACCACGAAGGTGTTGTTGGTTTGATTGCAGCAAAACTTGTTGAAGAATTTTGGCGACCTTCAGTTGTTGTTTCGCGTGGTGAGGGATTGTCGAAGGGTTCTGCAAGATCGATTCCAGAGTTTAGTATCATTGATGCAATCCGAAGTGTTGAGGGGTTGTTAATTGGCGCTGGGGGTCACCAAATGGCCGCCGGGTTTGTTCTAAAAAGTGAGAATATTTCCAAATTTAAGAAGCTTTTGCAAAATTATTGTGCAAAGAACTTGAAAAACGACTTACTGGAAAAGCGTTTAAGGGTTGATATAAATTTAGGATTTGATGGGTTAACTAACAAATTGGCAGAGAAAATTGAGAAGATGGGACCGTTCGGTATTGGGAATCCAGCTCCGACATTTAGTACATATGCCTGTGCGATAAAAGATGTGCGAAAGGTGGGAAGAAGCGGTAATCACCTTAAGTTTATTTTGGAACACGATGCGTATGAATACGAGGCAATTTTTTTTAATAGCCAAAACCAAGTAACCGACTTCGTGCCGGGTGTTAAATTGGACATCGTCTATAACCTGGAAGAAAATTATTGGAACGGGCAAGTATCGTTGCAACTTAAAGTTAAAGATATTAAATCTAATGCCGGAAACATGTTTTAGGTGTAAAGCATTTTTTGCGAATGTGCATGTAATCAAAAGGAAGACTTTAATTAAGTAAACTGTTGACTTAATTATTAAACCAATAACTATCAATGAGAGGCGATAATGAATTAATAAAGGGCGAATACGTAAAATTCCGTTTGCAGTTGATGCAAAACGGTGTTGATGTTGTAATGATTAATAAAGCTTGGGATTTTGCAGTTCTGGCTCATCACGGCCAAAGACGAAAGACAGGTGAACCCTTTGTGATGCATGCCCTGGAGGTTGGTAAAAAACTATTTGAGTGGAATCTTGATACGCAAACAATTGTGGCCGGAATTTTGCACGACACCGTAGAAGACGGAGGGGCGCTGCGGCAGGATCTCGCGGAAGGATTTGGCGACCCTGTCGCGGTTTTGGTCGATGGGGTAACAAAGATTTCAAATATCAAACTCAGGGGCAGTAAGAATGAAGAGTTTATCGAAAATCTGCGTAAGATGTTTTTGGCAATGGCTAAAGATTTACGAGTTGTTTTGGTTAAACTTGCAGATCGACTTCATAATATGAAAACGCTTCACGGAGTCGAAGAAGGAAAGAGAAAGAGAATTGCGGAAGAAACCTTGGAAATCTATGCTCCATTAGCTGAAAGATTGGGTATGGGTCAAGTGAAAGCGGAATTGGATGATCTAGCCTTTCCGTATGTTTATCCTGAGGAGCACGAAAAAGTTGTGAGTTTGTCGAAACCGTATTACAAGAACACGGAAAAAGATGTTGACACAATGAAAAGAAAGCTGTTGAAAGTGTTGGCGGCGAGTGGATTGAAATCAAAAGTTAGTGGTAGGAAAAAACATTTATATTCACTTTGGAAAAAATTGGAAAGACCGGATATTGCCTGGGATTTTGAGAGAATTCATGACATCATCGCGCTTCGTGTGCTTGTTGAAACAGCGCAAGATTGCTATAAAGTTTTGGGGATTATCCACGGGCTATATAAACCAGTGCCGTATATTGGAATTTCTGATTTTATTGCTCAACCTAAGCCAAATGGATATCGTTCAATTCACACCAAGGTTTTTGGAGTTGGGGCAAGGATTATTGAAATTCAAATTCGAACTTGGACAATGCATGAACAGGCTGAAAATGGAATTGCCGCACATTGGGCGTATGCGGGGATGAAATTGAAGAAAGGTATAACAAACGACCTTCTTGATAAAAGGCCATTCGATAAATCGTTCACTAAATTGTCTTGGGTTAAACAGTTGGCAGATTGGCAGAAAGAAATAAAAGATAGTAGTGAATATATGGAAGCTGTTAGGTTTGACGCATTGAGTTCTAGAATTTTTGTTTTTTCACCGATGGGGGATGTTTATGATCTTCCGATAGGTGCGACGCCGATCGATTTTGCCTACTCGGTCCATACCAATTTATCTGGTTTTGTTAAAAGTGTGAAGGTCAACGGAAAAATTGCATCGTTGAATCAACAACTTTCAAGTGGTGATGTTATTGAAATTATTAAAAATAAAAATTACAAATCTCCTCCAAGAGATTGGCTTGATTTTGTAAAAACGACGCAGGCTAAAAGGGAGATCGAAAAGAGTTTGAGAAAAGTGGGAGCTTAGTTTAAAATACGCTTATGTTGAGAACTTTGGCAACAGACGCTGTAGACAAAATTGGAAAAACGATTAAACTTCAGGGTTTTATTGAAAAAATCAGAGACCACGGTAAGATTACTTTTTTGGATATTCGTGATATGTCAGGGTTGATCCAATGTGTCGGAGAAAATTTGCCAAAGGTTACTCCGCAAAGTGCGGTGGAAGTTAGTGGTGTTGTCAACAAGCGTCCGTCGAAAATGGTAAATAAAAATATTAAAACTGGAACAATTGAGGTTTGGATCACCCGTTTGGAAATTCTATCAAAAGCCGAAGAACTTCCTTTTGATATGGGGAAAGATGAACTGGGGTTACAACTGCCGACGTTGCTTGATTTCCGAACACTGACTCTTCGCCACACAAAAGTTGCAAAAATATTTAAAGTTCAAGAGAGTTTGATGGAGGGGTTTAGAAAAGCTTCGAAAGAACTGGGGTGTACTGAGATTTTTACACCGACAATTTCTGCCTCTTCAACTGAAGGTGGAAGTGAAGTATTTAAAGTTGACTACTACGGCCACGGGGCGTTTTTGGTACAGAGTCCCCAACTTTACAAACAGATGCTGGTTCCGACATTTGAGAGAGTTTGTCTTGTCTCACGTGCATATCGAGCAGAACCTTCTGTTACAACAAGACATCTTTCAGAGTCGATTCAAATGGATTGCGAATTAGGCTTTGTTGATTTTACTGATCTTCTTGATGCAATGGAATTTACTGGTAGGGAAACAATTTCCTACGCGGTTGAAAAGTGCAAAGATGTATTAAATGAATACAAAGTAGCTGAAATAAAAGTAAATAAGAATGTTCCTAGGTTAACACTCCGCGAAGCACAAAAAATCTTAATGGATAGAACGGGGATTGACCACACAAAAGAACTTGATATGATGCCGGAGGATGAACGGGAAATTTGTAAATGGGCGCACGAGGAGAAAAATTGTGATTTTGTCACAATCACACATTTCCCAACAAGAAAAAGATCTTTTTACACCATGCCGGACCCTAAGGACCCGGAGTATTCTTTAAGTTACGACCTTCTTTTTAAGGGAGTTGAAATTCTAAGCGGATCGCAACGAATTAATGATTATGGCGAATTAGTCAAAATCATAAAGGCGAAAGGTATGAATCCGGAAAATTTTAAAATGTATTTGCAAACTTTCAAATACGGGATGCCACCCGAGGGAGGCTTTTCGTTTGGCCTTGAGCGGTTAACGATGCTTCTTTTAGATCTTTCTAATATCCGTGAGGCTTCCCTTTTCCCGAGAGATATGGAGCGAGTGGATTTTCGTTTACCTCCAAAGAACAAAGAAGAATAAAAGGTAGTCTTTCTCAATTTGTCATTGAAAAAAGAAACTCAATAAGCTAATGTTTCTGATATGGGGATGTTTGATAATCTACTCAAAAATTGTAGACTTCGCCTCTTTACATTATTAGTCTCAAGTTTTTTGTCTACATCATTGTTTGCGCTAACTATATCTTCACAAAGGTTGGGGTATTTAAAAAGATCGGCAATCGAGCAAAGCAGCACTTTAGGTGTAAGTACTGAGATTGTGCAAGCTTCCGAGGTTCAATACCCGAAGTATGTGGGCGGTGAAATTTTTGACATTTCAGCAAAATCTTCACTGGCAATTGATGTTGACACGGGCGCTGTTCTTTATGAAAAACAGCCACAGGTGTCTGTTATGCCAGCGTCAACTTCAAAAATAATTACTGCGCTAGTTTCATTGGATGTGTACGATCTTAAGAAGAAGGTTGTTGTTCCTAGTTTTACTATCGAGGGCCAGGTTGTTGGACTCAAAAGTGGTGAAGTGATTAGCGTAAACGATCTACTTTATGCGCTTTTGGTGGATAGCGCAAACGATGCCGCCGAAGCTTTAGCAAGAAACTATCCTGGAGGTAGGGACATTTTTGTTGCCGAGATGAATCTTAAAGCCCGTAATTTAGGTTTGACAAGCAGCATTTTTTTAAACCCAACGGGACTTGATCAAATTGGCCAGTCAACTACGGCGCAGGATTTGGTTAAAGCTTCATTTTATGCCATGCAGAACCCTGTATTTGAAAAAATAGTCGAGACAAAAAACTATGTAATTAGGGATGAAAATAACAACGTCAGATACCGCTTCACGAATACTAACCAGCTTCTGGGCGAAGTCGATGGTGTCAAGGGTGTTAAAACAGGGAAAACAGACGGGGCTATGGAGAATTTGATTACGTACATTGAACGTGGGAATGCGAAGGTATTAATTGCAGTTTTGGGTAGCGATGATAGATTTAGAGAGACAAAAAGGTTAATTAATTGGCTGTTCACAAGCTACGTTTGGGGCAACTAATTATAGCAGCGTTCAAGAAAACCCCACCCTTCAGGTTTAGCATATCAAAAATGGAACTTCTAGCTAGGAATTTGGTGGAGATTTATAAAAATTTGAATTAATACAATTTATTTCAGAAATTTACTTAACTCTTCAACCAACTTTTTAGGCGGCTTGTCTGTACTAATTTTAATAATTTTGCCAGGAAGTTTTTTGTAAACTTCATTTGACATTGCAGTATCTGATAGTCGTTCTGTATCATGATGGCCTTGATGTCGTTCACGCGATTGAAATCTTTTGGAGCGTTCTTTGTTGTTGATTTTGCATATTATCGAATAAATTTTTAGTTTAAATTTTAATTTCCAATTTCTAAAAATTTCATAATCTTCTTCAAAGTAAAATGGAGCTTCGATAATTAAATCTAACCCGTTTTCAAGTTGTTCTTCTGTGAGCTTGTAAAGTAGCTGAATAGATTGTCCGCCGATCCTTTTACTATCTTCTAACGTAGATAATTCCAGTATCTCATACAGGTTTTCTTTTATAGAGTCTTTATGTATACAGGTAATTTTTAGCTTTCTCGATAATTCTTTCGCTAACGTTGTTTTTCCGGATCCAGGCAATCCGCAAACTATTATTAGTTTTTGCATCAACTTATTATATCAAGTGTTCGATTCCTTCCAGACGCAGGCAAGGTTTGAGGCTAGCTCCAAATTAGAGATCGAGGCTGAAGACTAATGCAGCCCTGGATGGAAAGTATTCGAACTTATTACGCTCAAACTTAAGTGTTATATTTTTATAGTGACCTTCCAATTTCAGTAGTTTTGCGAACAAATCCACTTACTTTATCTTTGATATGTTTTCCATTTCTAATAGCATTTAACTAGTGTTATTATTCATTATCATGATTAAGCCCAAAGTTATATTTATAGATTGGAATAAGACATTATCCAATTCTTTGTTTTGGGAACATATGTCTCGAACAGGTAATATTAACAACGCTTACTATAAAAATATTACAAAGTGGCTATTTATAGATAATAAACACTTAATAAATCCTTGGATGAAGGGTGAGTATAAATCAGAAGATATAACCAGAATGATAGGTGAAGGAATAAGAGTCGAACCGAAAATGATTCTCGAAGAGCTCGCTACAAGTTGTATAAACATGAAGTTGGTTTCTGATGAGATCCCTGACCTTGTTAAAACTATAAAAAGAAAGGGTTCAAAAGTTGTAGTTGCTACTGACAATATGGATACATTCAGAAGATTTACCATTAAAGGTGCCTGCCTGGATAATATATTTGATGATTATTTAATATCTTGCGAGATTGGATACCTTAAGGGAGATTTTGGTAATAACGGACAATTGAAGTTTTTTGAAAAATATATGCATGCAAATAACTTGAAATATAACGAGGTTATCCTTTTAGATGATTGTATTGACCAAACAGGAACTATGAATAGAGTGGGTTTTAAAATTAATCAAATTACCGGTACTTCATCTCTAGTAAGTATTTTACGAAAGTATGCAGCTTAATCTTATTTTTCATAACGTTGTTGAAAGTGAGAGAGAACTGAATAATAAATATACAGTCACTTTAGAATTTTTGAAAGAAATAATTGAGCGGATTGAATTAAGTATAAACAATCAACAAACCGTCTTTAAGAACCTGAATTTGTATTTTGATGATGGTTACGAATCTTTTGAGAGTTTAGTTTTACCATATGTATTCAACAAACCCTACCCAATAAAACTTTCTGTTATTACACAAAAATTAGGTCAAAAGGGGTATTTGAATAAAACTTCTATTCGCAGATTAGTAAAACAAAATATATTAATTGTGTCACATGGAGTTTCTCATTCTGCCTTAGCCGTCTATAAAGATAGCGAGTTGCAACTAACTGCAAAAGGTGGGGTATACAGAAATTCGCCTTTTGGTCAAGGTGAGGTGTTGTCTGATGCTGAAGTTTTATACCAATTAATAGAGTCAAAAAAATCTATAGAAACAGAATTTAAAATAAAATGTGATGAGTTTGTATTCCCTTATGGCTTATACAATAACGATGTTGTTGCTTTGAATTATAAATATGGTATTTATACTTATATGAGTACGTGTGATGAATATTTGGACGGAGGGCAGTTTCTTAAACCTCGTTACTTGATAGATCACGAGAGAAATGTAAGAGTTACAATCTAAATGAGGAGTACGAACATGGTAAAAACCAACTAGGCAGGCCAGCTAGGTTTCGAACTATTGGGTACGATTTGACAGAATTTATTTGCTGATAATGAGTAACATTTTCTCATAAATATTGGATAATCGAAATAAAAGATGTTAATATAGTCACAATTATTCAGGAGATAGGGAAAAATGATTGAAAGAAGCTGTGTTCACCCGTTTATAGAAAAAACACAAAAAACCTTTCGGGAAGGCGGGTCTTTTAGTGATGCTTTGGGGAAAATAAAGGGATATCAAAATCGTTTCAATAGTTTAGTCGTAAATATCAACTCTGACGCTAAAATTCCTCACATGATAGGGATGAGCTCGGTCGGGTTAGGGGCTATTGTTTGTTGGGAGTACGCACGGGCACATGGCGCCCCCTTACCGGATATTAAAGAAGTTGTCGGATTACTCCCTGTCGCTTCGATGACTGATGACACACGAATCCTTACGGCTATAGGGGTTTAAATACTGATAGTAGTGTTAACGACCCCAAAGCTCGTACTTCTGTAACAGATGCTAAACCTATCTACCATCATATAAGTTCAAATTCTGATAGTAATAGTCGTCCGAGCACATTACCGATTAATTATATTGATATTGGTTCTTCTAGCTCACCTGATATTGAGATGGCAAAGAAACTACTAAATGAAAACGCTGATATTATAAAACAAAGAGAAGCTGAGGAAGCTGCAGAGTTTAATTCTAAACAGGCGGCTTTGGAAGCTAAAAGACAGGGAGAAATTACTCAGAAGCAAAAAGATCAGGAGAGAAAACAAGAATTGAGCAGGCAAGCATATTCAAGCGAAGATCGATTCCAACGGACTAAGTCAGAGATTCCGCTTATCTTAAGCGAGGCCAATAGCAAAATTTTTGACGGCAGCGGCGAAGTTACAGATTGGAATTTAATCGATAATTTGGGGTCTAGTACATATTTTTCTAAAGGTACATCTTTGGGGTATGGAGATTATTTAAATGATGGAGGGTGGCAGACTGATTACTACGGAAAAAAATATATATTGACGGAACTGGATATAAAAGATAAAAGAACAAAACAATCGATCGGATTAATTGATATACAGAGAACAATGGAAGATTGGGATCGTGGATTAGATGCTCCATACACATATCTGGAATTTTCTAATGGAAAAGTTCACCATAATCTGGATATGGGAATGGCAGCTACTGGTAATATTACATTTAAAGATAGAGATCGGGAGTTTTTGGATAACGTTACAAGGATTGTTGCGGCATATTCTTTTATGATTAAAATGAGGTTGGAAGATGAAAGTCAATTACCTGCTGAATTAAGTTTGGATAATATTGATGGAATTTGGAAGGGTAGGAAGAAATAAAATTTTTAAACTAAATTTGGTGTCCTATGTGCAAACAGAGTTAAGCTTTGCTTTTGATAAAATCTTAAGCTTTGCTTTTGATAAAATCTTAAGCTTTGCTTTTGATAAAATCTTAAGCTTTGCTTATATGTCATCCTCCTTGGGGAAACCCCGCCTTTTAAGGCGGGGAGGATGTCATTGAACGTAGTCATTTGCTACTGCGGAAACGTAGGCTGCGAAATTATTATCCCCCTCAAAAACAATAACTGGTTGGTAAAATTCTGTATATTGGTTTGGGTCATAATAAGCCGGGTAGACCTTTCGGATTGTGATATTTCCGTTTGAGGAATCATCGACGTTAGCAAAATATGCATTTCCCGATTTTAGTTCTTCCCAAGCTTCGTCGGAAGTTTTGATCGGATAAGTTCCGCTTTTGTTTTCATCAACGGAGAAATATTTGTATTCTGCTGCAATAACTTGATCTCCTGGGTCTCTTGACCCTGTAAACATAAACCAAATGTTAGCCTGATTTGCAGTTCCAGTAACATTGGACAAGTCGTTGTAATCTTTTCTGTAAAGATTAATTTTTGTGACGTTTGCGTTGGACAGCGAACTTGCGGGTACGATTTTTCCGTCTTGTATTTTTAGATACTCATTTGCCACTGGTCCCGTAAGATCACCTGGTAGAGACCTCGCACGTGTGAGATAAGTTTTTGCTAAAGCAGTTGCAGTTTTGGGATCCGGAGGTGGTTGTTCTAAGACGGATGGTTTGGAATTTAAGTCATAACTGATTGAGAAAATTCCCGTTACAATATTCAGATTTAATGATGCTGGCGATTTACTGTGTTTAAACAAATATACGGTTTCAACTAACTCAACGCCGTTGGGATCAAAGCCCAAGCTGGTAGCTTTTTGTTTTGCTGAATCCAGCGAGTTAATTGTGGAGATTGCCTTTGGCATAAAATAAACAGAAAGTTGCTTTGGGAATTTTGGGAGTTTGCCGTCTACAGTTTCCAAAGTAAATACAAGATCCTTTGGAACTTCTTTTTCCGGAAACGGGATTTTTGCCAACTTGCCAAACGATAAGGTGGGTGGCGGTGGTGGTTCAGGAAAATACTTTCGGTATATTTTTGTCCCGATTAAATATGAGTATCGGACAATTACGATAAAAATAGCGGTGTAAATCGAGTAACGGATTATTTTCCTTGACAGAATTGATACTTGGGTTAAGGAAGTCATGTTATAAGGTAAAAAGGCAAGAAGGTAAAACGTAAGAATTAAGTTTGTCTCTCACACTTTTACTCTTTTACCCTTTTACTCTGACTTTGAGTATACCCTTCGTGGGTGTTACAATTCAATTAGATTTTTATGAGTAAAGCTAATTCTGTCAGAACTCGTTTTGCCCCAAGCCCCACTGGCTCGATGCACATCGGAAATTTACGGACTGCTTTGTATGCATATGCGTTGGCGAAACATAACGATGGTGATTTCATTCTCAGAATTGAAGATACAGATAAAAAAAGAGAGAAAACCGGTGGAGTTGAAGAAATAAAAAGCCTTTTGAAAAGATTTAATATTCAGTGGGATGAATATTACATACAATCAGAAAGAGTGAAGAGTGATATTTACAAAAAAGCAGCGGAAAAGCTGGTTGCGATGGGTAAGGCTTTCTACTGCCAATGTGTTGCAAAAAACGCGAAAGAGGATGGTTTTTCAAAAGATTTGAGAGACCCTTGCCGAAGTAAAAAACTAGCGAGTGGGGCAGTTAAACTTAAAGTTCCGGATAACGAAAAAATTTCATTTACCGATTTTGTATCGAAGAAATTTGTCGAGTGGGACACTTCGGTTGTGGGTGACGCTACATTGTTAAAAACTGATGGCTATCCGACCTACCATCTGGCTGTGGTTGTTGATGACACAGATATGAACGTGACACATGTTTTGCGTGGCCACGACTGGATGTCATCAACACCAATCCACCTTCTTGTGTATAAGTATTTAAAATTTGATGTTCCGGAGATTGGACATTTGACAGATATTCTTGACCCAGAAGGAGGTAAACTATCAAAAAGAAAGGGAAGTACATCTTGTGAAGGTTTATTAGATGAAGGGTATCTTCCTGATGCTATTCTAAATTTCATTATGCTTACCGGATGGGCACCGAAAGATAATAGCGAGACCTTTTCTTTGGAAGGGTTTGTAAAAGTTTTTAATCCTGATGGTTTTCAAGTTTCAAACCCAATTTTTGACAGAAAAAAACTTGATTGGTTTAATGGCTATTACATCCGAAATACAGACAATCACCAACTATCCCGTTTGATAGGTGATCTGTATAAGGATAAATTAAATAAAGATATACTTGATAAATCAATTCCCATTGTCAAGGAGAGAATAGTTAAATTATCTGATTATTTCGACCTTGCCGGCTTTTTTTACGAAAAACCAAGTGTCGATAAAAATTTGTTTGGCGATGATGCAAATCAACATTTGGGAAGTGCTCTGAAAATAATTTCTAGTATTTCTGAATGGAAACTGGAAAGCATTAATACAAATCTTCTTAATGAAGTAAAAAGTAAAGGATTCAAAACAGGTGATTTTTTTATGGATTTAAGA
Organism: Candidatus Woesebacteria bacterium GW2011_GWA1_39_21; assembly: GCA_000993685.1. GTDB lineage: Bacteria > Patescibacteriota > Microgenomatia > UBA8517 > UBA8517 > GWB1-38-13. Next base: position 15,054 of record LBWP01000012.1, on the reverse strand, counting down.
ATTGCATTGACAGGGAAAAAATTTACTCCGCCAATAAATGATTCGATTGAAATTTTAGGAAAAGAAGAAACCCTTGTAAGATTAAGAAAGGCGCTGGACATTAGTAATTAGATAATTCAGAAGACCTGCATCACATAATAAATAAAATAATGCATAAACTTTCACCCTTTTACCCTTTCACTCTTTTACTTTAGTATATGCGCAAATCACCTGCTCAAAAATTGTTTAAGGAAAAGATAGATTTTGAGAGTCTTAGAAATAAATTAAAGCTAAAAAATAATGAAGAAGAGAATAATTTATTTGTAAGTTTTCCCAAGGTAAAAAAAGCTTTGGAGGAAAAAAATCTTAGCCTAAAACAGATCAGGCAGCATTCGGCGAAACTAATCGGTGCAGGGTTAATTGGTGGAAGTTTTCTGTTAAGCACTCCTTCTTCAACACTGTCGCTTCCTCAACCACACGAGATCTATAGTTATCCAGAGTTAGATAAGGCTTTTTCGAATTTGAAAGTTAAGAACCAGGTTTTAACCGATGCGTTGAGACCAATACTTCCGGATGTTGCTAGACCCTTATCGGTGAACGAAGAAAAAGTTGTGGAATATATTGTCAAAGACACAACAGGAATTCCTGCAAAGGCAACGCTTGAGGGTGAACATTTGAATACGACATTTGGTTATATTGGCGCCGAACAGCACCTGAAACGCTATCCGGGAGATGGTATGATCGGGCATGGAGACGATAAATATGCTGCCTCTGGAATGGCGCCCGGACTCGGGGCATGGGGTTATTTTGCATTGTCGAGGGAGGCACTCACACCAAGTTTAGAGGAGACGGAAAAGTGGTATGCGGTTGTTCAAACGTTGTATCTACCCGATTGGAATACGCGACAGCCGTATCTAAAAAATTGGTATAAATATAGGAAGGTTATAATTGTTAATGTTGAAAATGGGAACGCCGTAGTTTGTGCAATCGCGGATTCCGGGCCGGCAGCATGGACCGGCAAACAATTTGGAGGGAGTCCTGAGGTTATGGATTCTCTTGGTGGAATGAAGTATAAAAAAGGAAAAGTGTTGGTGTTTTTTGTTGACGATCCAGAAAACAAAATTCCATTGGGACCAGTTGAATACGGAAAGATTCCAGCTTTAGATAATACATTATTAGGTTTAACATGAGTAAAGTATTTTTTGACCATTTGATCGAGATCGATAGTTTAAAAGTTCACATTGAAAATATTGTGAACGACAACGAGGAAAAAGTAGATTTGTGGAATTTAGTTGATGAATATATTAATAACAAAATTATTGGTGCAATTCTTTCTGAATTAAATGAAGAAGTCCACGAAGAATTTATCTCGATGTTTTTAGAGAGACCTTATGATTTGGTGATTATTGATTATTTGAACGAGAGATTGGAAACGCCGGTTCAAGATTTAATTGGCGTGAGAATGGTGAATATTGTTCAGGAGTTGAATGATATCTTCGGAATTGAATCGCACGAATCGCATTTGAAACAAAGTCTGATGAAAAAGCAAAAGAAGTAGTTTCTGTCTTTGAATCAATCTTATTTAGTCAAATTTTATTTCACAAAGATTTTGTAGATTTTAGTGTCTGCGGCAGGGACGTCCTTTTCCCACGGTCTAACATATTGAAGCGTTACAACTGAATCTTGTTTTGCAAGCGGCTGAAATTCAAATACTTGGATTTCGGTAGCCCCGACTATTCCTTGGTTTTGGGTTTGTTTAAACTCGACATTGACAAGTTTTAGTGCTTTAGAATCAAAATCTGCTTGCCACTGGTACCCCGTTGCTGGAGTCGAGGGAATTTCGATATAAAAGGGTTTGTCGCTTTGAGCGATAATGTGACTTGTATTATCCTCAACTGATTGCTTGCCGGTGTTTGGCGGCTGATGCATTGAAAGTAATATAAAAACTACGACTGCGGAGAGTATTAACACAATTATCGATAAAAGAACAAATTTTCTCTTGTTGTGCATCATAAATACTTCTATAAATTCATTTTACAGTAATAGTTAGAGGTAATTCAATATATTAGAAACCGCTTTCAGCTTGGATTCAGATTTCATTATATAATCAAGATATGAAAATATTAATTGTTGAAGACGAGGAAAAAATTGCCAATTCACTAAAAAGAGGCCTTGAACAGGAGAGTCATGTTGTTGATGTTGCCTACGACGGTGAGGTGGGTTACGATCTTGCGTCAGGTGAAAACTATGACTTAATTATCCTTGACTTGATGCTGCCAAAAATTGATGGAATGACAATTTGTAAAAAACTTAGACAGGACGATGATGTTCCCTCACCAATTTTGATGTTGACGGCAAGAAGTAGTGTTGAAGACAGGGTTAAGGGGTTAAATATCGGTGCGGACGATTACCTGCCGAAACCATTTTCTTTTGAGGAACTTCTTGCAAGAGTTACCGCCTTAGGGAGGCGTCCGTGGGAAGTCGCGAAAGATTCTGTACTTAAGGTTGGTGGTTTAACGCTTGATAAAACAACTTTTGAAGTAACGCGCGGAAACAAACAAATTAAATTGTCTAGGAAAGAATTCACCCTCTTGGAATATTTAATGAGAAATTCGGGTAAAATTATAAGCAAAGATACGTTAATGGAAAGTGTTTGGGAATATGAAGCCGATATTTTACCTAATACGGTAGAGGTCTACATCGGTTACCTAAGAAAGAAAATTGACGAACCGTTTAAAGACCAACCACGGTTAATCCAAACAGTCAGAGGTTTTGGTTATAAATTGGCGGTGAATTAATTCGCGCATGTTTAAGAAGGCCCGTATCAAATTAACTGTTGTTTACTCTGGGATCATTGTGGCGATTAGTATCGCTTTTAGCCTTTTTATATACAGGATGGTTTCTGTGGAAATACAACAAAGATTATCCTTGATTGAAAGACGCCTAAACCCGCCTCAGCGGATCTATCTGCCTCCTACGACGCAGAACATGATGTTTATTGAGGATCTTAGGGAAGTTGAGGATCGGGTATTAATTATTTTAATTTATACAAACGTTGTTATTTTAATTTTTTCTTCCCTGGCAGGATATTTTTTGGCTGGGTTGACTCTCCATCCAATTGAAAATGCGATGGAGGAGCAAAAACGTTTTATTGCAGACGCGAGCCATGAATTAAAAACTCCACTTACGGCACTCCAAACTTCGATTGAAGTTGCATTAAGGGATAAGAAAATTGATTTGAAATCTGCACTTTTTACACTTAAGGATAGTTTAAACGATGTAAAAAGTATGACAAGCTTGACCAACGATTTACTAAGTTTAACCCGCTACCAGCAAAATAATTTGAAAGAATCGTTTGCGAGAGTGAATCTAAAAGATATTGTTGAAACTTCAGTTAATAAGATCAGACCCCTCGGAAAAAGTAAAGGTATACAAATTGAATTTAACAAAGACGATGTTTTTTTGAGCGGAAATAAAGAGAGTTTGGAAAAACTGATTACAATTTTGCTGGATAATGCGGTTAAGTATTCACAGAAAAAAAAGATGGTCAATATAAAATACAACTGTAAAGGCAAGTACATAATTATTGCAGTTTCAGACAATGGAATTGGAATTCCAAAGGAGGATCTACCTTATTTGTTTGAAAGATTTTATCGTTCCGACGCTTCCAGATCGAAAATTAATACACTTGGATTTGGGTTGGGATTATCAATCGCAAAAAGTATTGTTAACATTCACAATGGTTCAATTGGCGTAGAAAGTACGGTTGGCAAAGGCTCGATATTTACCGTGAAGTTGCCAGCTGAATAGTCAGTTTCACTTTATTTCGTGCCTCCAGACGATTGCTGTGATATTTAAACTGCCCTGCGCAAGTCTGATTGCTTTAGAAATTTCGCGTTGACTCAATGCCCCATCTAAGCTTTCTTTTTCGGGAATAACTCCGGTATAGTATTTTGTTAGATAGGGTAAAGCTTTGGGATCCGCCAATTGCCCGAGTGCCCAAATTGCATGATTTCTGTCTCGAAATGGCATACTTTTGTCGTCGAGCATTTCTGATAGGGCAAAAACGCATCCGTCACCATATATTCTGATCGCGGATTTACAATAGCGACGCACATCGCTACCAATCCAAAGACTAGTGATGATGTAAAGCAAAAATGCGATAAAGATAATTCCTCCAACGCCAATACTAACCCACTTTTTCATATTTTAAGTATAGCAAATATCTAATTTTGTTTTGTCATAATCACAAAGTATTTTTAAGCTTTCTTTCAGAATGTTGGTATATATTACCGAAAATAGGGGAGGGTAAACCTCTCGAAGTACGGATAACTATAGGGAAAGTTAAATTCAAACGGATACAAAATAATTGAGTTTTTTTACCCCTTTCATATCAACCCTCGCCCCCCCGCGGGGGTTGATTTTATAACAGCGTTCAAGAAAACCCCACCCTTCAGGGTGGGGATGACCAGCCTGCTTAGCTTGCGCAAGCTAGCGGGCAGGATTGAACTCTGAAAATGCGTATGCAGAGTCAAGCTTTGCTTTTGATAAAATCTTAAGCTTTGCTTATATGTCATCCTCCTAGGGGAAACCCCGCCTTTTAAGGCGGGGAGGATGTCATAGTATAATGTGAAGTCACCATAGAAATACAAAGTTTAAATATCAATTTCGTCAGAAACTTGTTATGAAGAAAATCGCAATTTTGATTATAACTCCACTTCTTTGTTTTTACGCAGGATACAGGGCCGCTGAGAGAATTTTTCATCAAAACAAAGATGATAATGTTCTCTCCTTATCGATACAAAATTTAGGTACCTCACCAACTTCCACAGAAGCTCCCAAACCATCTCCAATTGAATCTCCGACAACCACACCACCCCCATCCCCAACGGCAATTCCAACCAAAATTCCTACAACTACACCAATTCCCCAACCCAAAGTAAGTTCAGAAGAAATTCAGGGATTTATGGAAAGATTTTCCGGACAGTACGGAATTGATGTTAATGTTCTGCGATATGTTGCTGTCTGCGAATCTGGTTTTAATCCAAGTGCAATCAACGGACCATACGCCGGGCTTTTTCAATTCAACACATCGACATGGAAAAACAATCGTCTTCCAATGGGGGAAGATCCCAATCCTGATTTACGTTTAAATGCCGAGGAGGCGACACAAACTGCAGCATATTTAATATCGATTGGCAAATTTTATCTCTGGCCAAATTGTTACCCTTAAATCCTACCTCAAATATTCTTTTTTAATTTTGTCGCCGAAATTTCCATAAAGTTTATCAACTTTCGGAGTAATTACCAAATTGCAGTACATACTGCTTGGATTATTCTCATAAAATCTGACGTGGTATTTTTCCGCCGGATAAAACTTTGCAAAAGGTAAAATTTTTGTTACAGCGGGGTTTTTATAGACACCTTCTTTTCCCAATTCTTTTTTTGATTTTTCAGCCGCGTCTTTTTGTTTTCGGTTTCGATAAAAGATTGCCGATTTATATTGCGGACCAACGTCGTTTCCCTGCCTGTCGACGGTTGTCGGGTCATGAGTATTCCAAAAAACATCAAGAATTTGCGAAAAAGAAATTATTTCCGGATCAAACTCAATTTGTACTGACTCGATATATCCGCTTTTTCCAGTCGAAACTTCATCGTATGTCGGGTTTATCTTTCCATCTCCCGAATATCCAGAAGTTACTGACAGAACTCCCTTAAGTCTTTGAAAAACAGCTTCAGTACACCAAAAACAACCCCCGGCAAGGGTTGCTGTCTCCTCGTTTTTATTCATGTTTAATTATTGGTCGTTTATCTTCCTTTGGTATAAAGCGGATTGAAAGTGAGTTTACACAGTGCCTGATATCACTTTTAGTAAAGTGTTCTCCTTCAAAAACATGACCTAAATGTGCACCACAATTGACACACTGTATCTCCGTTCTAGTTCCATCAGCATCGGGAATACGTTTTACTGCTTTTGGAAGATTTTCATCAAAGGCCGGCCAACCACAGCCGGCATCAAATTTATTTTTCGAGGAGAAAAGTGGAGAATTACAACGTCGGCAAATAAATGTCCCTTCCTCATAAAAATTGTCGTACACTCCGCCAAATGGCGCTTCTGTTCCCCCGTCTTCTATAATCTTTTTTTCATCTTCGTTTAAGTTGTTATAAGTCATAATTAATAATGTATTTGTATATTCATACTGAAATCCAGTCTGTTGGTTTGGAAACAAAATGACAATTCATTTCTTTACACAACAAGTATTTGCAACCAAAATATATTGTTGCCTACTTTAGATGTCTATCAAAAAATTTCAGAGATCTCCCCATCGCTAAATTGAAATTAGGTGAGGAAATATTGTGATCACCACCAGGATAATTATAATACTCAGCAACTTTCCCCAATGTTTCAAGTTTGTCTCGCAGAGCAATTGAAAAACCAACCGGAACTACTTCATCGTCCCCACCTGTGTGCAGTTGAATCGGAGTAGTGATATCGGACAAATAAAACGTTGGGTCAACTGATTGCCAAAATTCCGAGGCAGAATCTGGAGAACCATAGGTGCCAATTAAATTTTGTCGATAATTCGACCTAAAGCGTTCTCTTTCAGAAGGTCGAAATGGAGTTTTCCGATGCCAGTTATTTGCAAGGTCATAATACGAACCAACTACCCCACCCCAAATAACTGCGGCTCTAATATCCGCTCCATCGACCACTAAATTTCGCAAGGTAATATTTCCGCCCATCGAATGCCCCCACATTCCGATTTTGTCTGTATTTACAAACTTTTCATTATCGCCACTTTTAGGATCCTGGAGTTTCTTGATCGAGCCAACTGCATTCAAAACATCAACTGTATATGCCGGAGAATAATATGCCCCTTCAGGTTGTCCTTCAGAACTACCGTTTCCACGATAGTCGGATTTGAAAACGATATATCCGTTTTTCGCGAAAGCATCAACATAGGCGACATATCTTTCAGTTGTTTTATATTGTTCGGGTGAAATATATCCATGATTAAAGATTATTACTGGCCAACCAGCGTCAGGCTTTTTACCTATAGGGACCGTTAGAAGTCCATATATTTTCAGATTATCTGATAAATATGATGCAATATACTGATGGTAGTCATTTTTTTCTCCAAGATCTTTTTCAATAACGGGAATACTTCCAGGATAACTTCTTTTCCGCATTTGTGTTATCTGTAGCGAATTTGTTGAAAGATTTTTTTGCGAAGCAAAATTTATTGGTGTTTGCCTTGAATCCATCACAGAATTCTTCTTTTGTAACACTACTCCCAACAGCCAAAATAAAAAAACTATAAGACAAAGCGAGAAAATTTTCCACATAAGAATCTAAAAATATAACGGTAAATTCTGATAATTAGCTGTAATTTAAATTACTAGATTTTAACTGTTATGAAGTTGCATTGACACAATTGTTACGTTAAAAGCTAAACATTTACCAATTTTCGGATATACTATGGATAAGATGAGGTCGAACAGGACTCTAAAGTATTTTTCATTTTTTGTCAAAAAAATACCAGCTTTATCAGGAAAAGAACGAGAAGTATTGTTAAAAAGATTAAGGAAAAAGACACTCACATCAATTGGGAAAAATTACGGTGTAACGGAAGGCAGAATTAGGCAGATTGAAAGAACCGCTCTATTGAAAATTAAAAGCAAAAGCCATCAACTTGCCCTATTTAGGAAAAGTCGTAACTAAATACTTGACTAATAAAGATTCTTCAGCCATTATAAATTAATGCCCCGCATGTTAAGTAAAAAAACACTTGCTCCTTTGGCAGTTGTTTTTCTCGCCGCAATACTATTTTTTTCTTACAAGCAATCTTACGTAAAATCTGCAACGGATTATGTTGTAATCTCTGAAATCCAAATCGGCGGAGCAACCGCTAACGACGAATTTGTCGAACTTTACAACGCCACAAGTACAGACGTTGATTTAACTGGATGGAAATTACGTAAAAAAACTTCCTCAGGAACAGAATCGCCACTTATTTCGAGCATGTCAGGAATGATCAAAGCACACGGCTTTTTCTTAATTACACATCCGGACGTTTCCGGAAATTATCAGTACGACAATATTTACTCTTCCGGTTCGTATAGTCTCTCAAATAATAATACCGTCATATTGAAAAATAGCTCAGATACAACCATCGACTTAGTTGGGTACGGAGATTCCGCATCAGATTACGAAACGCAGCCTGCAATAAATCCTGCTGTTGGAGAAAGTATTGAGAGAAAAGCGTTTGAAACTTCAAGTGTTGAGTCAATGACGGTCGGGTCTGACACAACAAGGGGTAATTCGTATGACTCAAACAACAACTACAATGATTTAATACTCCGAAACATCCCTAACCCTCAAGGGACAATATCGGACTCGGAAAACCCCGAAGTTGAAGTTTCACCAACACCAAATTTAAGTGAGACGCCTACACCTACTCAAGAGCCAACCTCAACACTAACTCCTACGGAAGAGCCTCAACCATCGGAAACACCAACCCCTACCCCAGATGAGATTACCTCAACACCCACGCCAACGGAAACACCGCAACCACCGATAACCAAGGAATATTACATGCCGTTCTTAGGAGTAAGCTGCAAATTTAATTACGTCTCTGCCAGATTTGGATTTATTATAATGAGAGTTCCAGTTTTCTCCTGTGCAAAGTCGCAGTAGTTTCCTCAAGAGAAAGTTGAAGATCTTAAGTTGTCAACATGACATCAAAATACCAACTGTTCCGACTCGCTTTTAGTCCCAATTAAGTTTTGTTTTCCGTACGAGTTTCGCAGTAAAGACAATTTGTCGAAGTTCACCGTCAGGTCCCTCGTATTCATTAAAACCGGTTTTACCCTGATATTCCTTTAGGTAATCCGAAAGTGCGTCTTTAGCCTCTTTAAGCTCAGCTTTTAATGACTTAAGTTTTTCCGTCAGTTCCCTACCGTTTGAAGTATTCATTAGTTCCTTTCTTTTTGCCGATTTTACTTTTGCTGCTTCCATCGCCTTTTGATCCAACTCGGCATACTGCAAATCCGCATCCAAAAGTGACTCCAACATCTCCTTAACTGGCTTAATATCATCCTGAAGTTTGGTAATTTTGGTAAGATTCGAATTTATCAAATTTTCAATATTTTTCAACTCATCGACCTGACTGATTGTTGTATCGGAAGTGGTATTGTCCTCAACAATTTCAGCATCTAGTACTTTCCCCTGTTCAAGTTTTTCAGGTGTTTTTTGATCAGCCATATTTGTACTTTTTGACTATAGTTAATTTCTGAAATTTAGGCAAGAGGAAAAATACAAGCGCGATAAACACGCATCTATCGTGATATTATATGTTGTATGGAAAACAACCAACTGGACAAGTTCTCTGCGTTATGGCTTTCTCACAGCTCGATTTCCGACTTTTTAAAATGCCCGCGTTTATATTATTTGCACAACAAATATAAAGATATCAAAACCAATCACAAAATCTCGCTGATTACTCCAGCTCTTACTCTGGGGAAAGTTGTTCATCTGGTTATCGAATCCCTTTCAGAAGTTCCAAGTGAAGAAAGATTTTCAAGATCTCCCTTAATCAAATTTGAAAACGAATGGAAAAAAGTATCAGGACAAATCGGTGGTTTTGACAACCCCGACCAAGAATATGAATTCAAACAACGTGGAAGCAAGATGATCCAAACAATCATTGACGACCCAAAATTTCTTTCAAAAAAAGCCATCAAATTAAAATCTTCAATTGGTCTTCCAAACTATTGGTTCTCGCAAGAAAATAACGTTATTCTCTGTGGAAAGATCGATTGGATCGAATATCTTCCAAAATCAGATACAGTTCACATTGTCGACTTTAAAACCGGTAAATTCGAGGAGGGTAGCGAATCGTTGCAACTCCCAATTTATTACCTTTTGGCAAAAAATCTTCAAAGCAGAAGTATTACAAAGGCAAGCTACTGGTACTTAGACAACAGTAAAGGTATTGTTGAAAAAAAATTACCCGATGAAAAGGATGCCATCGGAAAGATAGAAAAAATTGCCGATAGAATTTCACTAGCTGTGAAATTGGGACACTTCAAATGTCCAACCAACGGTTGTCGACATTGCTACCCATATGAGCGCCTTATAAAGGGCGAAGGGAAATGGGTTGGAGTAAGTGAATACAATCAAGATACCTACACCCTAAAAACTCCCAAGCCGGAAGTGTAAAAATGTTACCATTTAAAAAGCGTCTAAAATTAACTTACCAATAGCACTTTAATCACGTAAAGAAGTGCTAAATGCAGCGGATAAAAAATATAGAGAACATATTTCATTTTGTATCCTATTTGATTGTTATAGCTCGCAATGAAAAGTAAGGAGATAACCGATAAAATTTCCATAAAATTTAAATAATTTACTTCAAAAAAGTTACTCGCAAGTTTGTTTACAAATATCGGCGTCACAAAAAAAGCAAAGACTAGTAAAAGGTAGACCAATATTTGTTTTACTTTACTATCAAAAAACAGATAGAAGACAAATACCGCGAGTACGCCGAAAGGGCCATAATCGGCATTGATTACAAGGGCAACTAGAGAAAGAGCAGTGGCGGAACAAATCCGTAGTACAATATTTCTACTTTTCTTAAAAACGATCAGACCAACAAGTGCCAGCGAGAATGTAAATAAGATGTTTAGTCCAGGATTATCTACTCCATAATAACTAAACAACAACTGGTAGGGAACTTGAGAGATTATTGCTAAAATAAAAATCCGTAGTAGATATTTATAAATATTCTTAGTATAAACGCCACCGTTTGCTATTGCCCACGCGAACAGGGGGAATGCAAGTCTACCGATCAAACGAAAATAGAAATTATCGTTAAAAACAAATATTCCCAAGTGATCAATTGCCATCGCAACCACGGCAATCAATTTTATTGAAAACAAGTTCACACCTTAGACTAACATAACCACCATTTGGAATAAACTACCGAGGACTAAAACCCCCGTGTTCTTGTCCGGGATCAACAAGTTTGTTTACAGCTCCGCCTCATCCGTGGACTAAAAGTCCGCGGTTTTCGCGAAGTTTGAATAAAAACAGTTGTATTAATTTTGCCCAGATGTAGGCACAGTCTGTATTCCTCTAAAAAGTGATCCTATTTGAACATCCTGTGCTGTCACACTTCCGTCTGAATTTATCGTTCCGATAACCGTCACTTGTCCACCCTCCACAAGGTCGCTTTTTTGGGCTTGGGTTGATTGATTAATTGCCGTACTATCCGACAGAATTACAATCTTTGTACTTCCATCGTTAAGTTTTAACGTAATTGCCTTGTCATCCACACTCAAAATCTGGCCGCTAATAGGACGGTTGCCGAAATTTTGATTGTTAACACCGTTTCGTACACCATTTTGATTGACACCAACCCTAGTTCCAGCAAATTGTCTAAACTGATTACCCACCCGATGTTGTTGATACTTCATTCCTGCGTAAAATACGCCACCTCCAACAACTAAGACCAAAACCGCTGGAATCATCCAATTTTTGTTCTTCATTTTTATCACCGCCTTTCAACCATGCTTTTTAGTAAAATAATAAATTTACTCATAACGAAGCGCTTCAATAGGTTGCATCCGGGCCGCAATTTGTGCCGGATACCAACCAAAAACTATTCCCGTCGCACCAGAAACGCCTATCGCCAACAATATCGACGAGAACGAAACAGTAAACGGCAAATTTATAATTTTTGAGATAATAAATGATGCGCCAAGTCCGAAAAACATCCCCAAAATTCCACCCATTGCCGTTAAAATAATAGCTTCGACAATAAATTGCGTAATAATTGTTTTCCTTTTTGCACCCAAAGCTTTTCTTAAACCAATCTCACGCGTTCTTTCCGTCACGGTTACCAACATGATATTCATAATTCCAATACCGCCGACAAGCAGTGAAATTGCCGCAATACCGGCAAGAAGCGAGGTAAAAGTCGAAGTCACTTGCGAAACGGCGCCTAAAATATCGCTCTGCGACAAGATGGAAAAGTCGGCTTGTGTTGGATCGTTGATCTTATGCCTCGCCAACAAAAAATACCCAATCTGGTTTTCCGCTTCCGTCATAACATTGCTATTTTTTGCCTCGACAGAAATCGTACTTAAATAGTTGACCCCAAAGAGTACACTTTGTGCCGTTGTTAACGGTACGTAAACATAAGTGTCAGGGTTTTGAAATCCCGTGCCGCCCTTGCTTTCAGTTACTCCAACGATATTGAATGCAATGCCATTAATTCGTAACGTTTGTCCCAATGGATTTGAACCCTCACCAAAAAGATTAGTCACGATATCCGGTCCGACAACTACATTTTTTGTAGAAGCATCAACATCCCTTTGCGAAATAAATACCCCTGACGCGATGCTTGCCTTATGCACAGAAGCGTAGGTCGGAGTAACGCCGATGATTTGAGTATTCTCATTATTCCTGCCGGCAACGACCTGTGCACGTCTTGCCAATTCCGGCGAAACCGTGGAGATTGTTGTGATTTCAGAAGAATTGGCTAATGCATTGGCGTCAGCGTGAGTTAATGTCGTTCCACTACCAAAACCTTCTCTGACAAAGCCGCTACTTGCCGATCCAGGTTCGACTGTTAACAAATTAGAACCCAATGATTCAATTTGATTTTGGACTGATTTTTGACCAGACTGTCCAAGTGAAATCAGCGTAATCACACTTCCGATTCCGATAATTATTCCAAGTGTCGCCAGACCTGTTCGCAATTTGTTTAAAGCCAATGTCGACAAGCTTTCTTTTACCAATTCCGTCAATTCCATAATTTAAGTTTTTTTAGTTTCTTTCCGTTTACTCTATCGCTGTCAATCTTTCCATCTTTAAGCGTGATTATTCGTTTGGCATGTTCGGCAATATCCGGCTCGTGAGTTATAATCACTATCGTATGACCATCTCTATTAAGTTTTTGAAAAATTTCGATAATTTCATCTCTTTGTGTGGTTGCCAAATTTCCCGTCGGCTCATCAGCCAAAATAATTGATGGCGTCATCGAAAGTGCACGGGCAATTGCAACTCTTTGTTGTTGACCGCCAGACAGCTGATTCGAGGTGTGATACATTCTGTCAGATAAACCAACTATTTTGAGAAGTTCCTCAGCTTTTTTGACACGACCGGCTAGTTGCACACCAGAGTAAGCCATTGGAAGCATAACGTTCTTTAAAGCGGAAGTTCTCGGTAGAAGGTTGTACGCCTGAAATACAAAACCAATTTTTCTGTTTCTAATATCCGCAAGTTGATCTTCGCTAAGTTTACTAACATCTTCTCCGTCAAGGATATAACTGCCTGAGGTCGGAAGATCTAATGCACCCAAAATGTGCATCAAAGTCGACTTTCCCGAACCGGATGCACCCATAATTGCCAAGAACTCACCTTTTTTTACGCCAAAAGAAACATCCAAAAGAGCAACTGTTTCAACCGAATCGTTTTTGTAGATTTTTGACAAATGCGAAACTTCGATAATATTCATATGCTTCTTCCTCTCCTCCCATAATTACCTTCCCCCACCAGTAAACGTTCTTGTTCCACCAGCACCACCAATTCCCCGGCTAAAAATGGAACTGCTACTGCTTTGACCAGTCGCTGTCGAAACTGACCCCGTTACAACCATTTGACCTTCAGAAAGACCTCTTACAATTTCTATCTGAGTATCAGACGAAAGACCAGCTACAACAATCACATTCTCGATTACACCATTATTAAGAACTCTGACAACATCCTCTCCCTGTTGTGTTTGGATGGCTGACGAGGGAACTAAAAGCACATTATCCTTTGTGGCGATGATAATATTTGCGGAAGCAGACATGTTCGGCAATATTTCAGGCGAAGCTGTGTCAAGCGTCACCATTACGGGATAGTTCGTGACCCCAGAGGAAACGCTTCCGATTTTGTTCACACTGACAACTTTTCCAGTGAAAGTTTTATTGGAAATACTGTCAAAAGTTACGGTTGCTTTCTGACCAGTCTCAATGTTGGGAATGTCAATCTCTGAGACATTTAATGAAATTATCGGGTTACCTTCAGTTTGGATCACTGCAATCTGTGTTGACGACGACCCTGATGTGGAGCTATTAACACCCGAAAGAACCATCCCATCAGCCACGGATATACTTGCTATTACTCCGGAGGTTGGAGAAGTAATGTTCGGTGACGTAGATTGATACGAAAGCCAAGCATTATTTAAAGACAGTTGGGCCTGCGAAATTACATTTTGTTGGTTTTTGTACGTTGCTTCAGCGGCTAACCAAGCATCGTTCTCCTGAATATAAGATGGGTCGGACGGATCAAGGCCTCTTGCAACTGCATCATTTTCAAACTTTTGATTTGCCGACCACATCTGTGCATCAAGGGTGTATAGATTATTTTGAGCAGAAGCCAAGCTGTTTTTCGCGGAGATGTAGTTCACATATGCCTGGCTACTCGCCCTCTGGGCATCTGAGTTTTGCACAGTTGTTGCGATCCTTTGTCCCTTGACTACTTTATCGCCGTCCTTAACATAAACTTTTTCTACCAAACCGGCCGTTTGCGTGGTCACGGGAATGTTGTTCGCTAATATTGCTTGTCCTGAAGCTGAAACAGTTGAGACTATAGTTGCTTTTTCAACAATCGCAGTTTGATATTGGGGGGAACCTGTACTATCCACCCTCGATTTGTAAACCACGAAACCAAGACCAAATATAAGTAAAACAAAAATTATTGCACGCACCCTACTTTTCAAAGTCCAAGAAAATAACCTTTTGATTTTCTTCATATCCGCTCAAGTTTAGGTATCATACCTGAAGGAAAGCTGAAATTGCTAGGTCGTTTGAGTATGTATTTGCCATCAATGACATCCTCCCCGCCTTAAAAGGCGGGATTTCCCCAAGGAGGATGACATATAAGCAAAGCTTAAGACTTTATCAAAAGCAAAGCTTGACTCTTCATACGCATTTTCAGAGTTCAATCCTGCCCGCTAGCTTGCGCAGCTAAGCAGGCGGGTCATCCCCACCCTGAAGGGTGGGGTTTTCTTGAACGCTGTTATA
>LBWP01000011.1 GCA_000993685.1 Candidatus Woesebacteria bacterium GW2011_GWA1_39_21 | reverse complement strand
TACACATGCTTAACGGTACTGCTATTGCAACCTCAAGAACCCCGATTGCGATTTTGGAAAACTATCAAAATGAAGACGGATCGGTTACAGTTCCGGAAGTGTTGAGAAAGTGGATGGGGAAAGATAAGATCGTGGCTACAAAACGGAATTGAGCGCTTTTTTTTGATTTTCAAGCTGTTCCAGTTTGTCTCGAAGAACATACGATTTTTGGTTTGACTTCGCAAGTTCGGAAGCAATGTCGTCTACAGCAATATCCAAAATTTCTCGTTTGAGATTCTTCCCTGGATATACATAGATACTAAACTTACCGTCTTCACCTATCTTGCTTCCAACAACAATTCCTTCATCTATCGATACCATCAAATTAGAATGTTCATCAGGTTTAAGATCTGCGATTAACCTATCCTTTTCTGGATCGAATTTTCTAAAGACCTTATTCAGCTTCCGAAACCCTGCCTCAAGCTCTTTTTGTGTTTTGAAATATCTATCGATAGGAGGTGAGTTCAAACCGCTTAAGTGGACAACAGTTGTTTTCATGAACGGGTCTTTGGACCATTCGACAACGTCGGGAATGTTCCAATTATCAAGGAGTGCCGTCTCTAAAAAATGTCTGGAAAGCATTTGGGGTTGGAGCATCTGAGAAGCATATTTTAAACGAAGAGATTCAGCCTTTTGAGAAATATCATTTTTATCTGGACCAACTATATCCTTGTCTGTCAAAATGATCACATGTCATCTGAAGCCATCTTATATTTGTTTTAATTAATGTCAAGTATTATTATATAGACGATCAAAAAGGAAAGGATGTGATTAAAAATGACTACGGAAATACACGGAAAAACGGTTAGGGCTATGGAAGTGGAAACGCCGCGTGAAGTAATTGTGAAACCAAAGAGTGGTAAATATTTTCGTGCGGAGCTAACTAAACATAAATTGGATCCTCAAAGAGAAGGTTATCAATTTAATGCTTTGGGAAGAGATCCTCGAACGGGTCGAACAATCAGTTTAGCACCTAGGACGTGGGTAGAATTAGCAAGACCAATTGAGTAGTGATTAAAAAAATTACAGTCTTTTAATTCATTTCGACTTGAAAGTGAAAGTTCAATTTTGATATAATACGGCCATTATGAGTTTAGTAAAGGAATCCTGGATACCAGGGAGAGTTACATTAGAAGAGAGGATAAAAGGTTTTGTAGGAAAAGCCAGACAAGCGCTTTCGTTTGAAGATCCCGATCGTGATTTAAGACGTGAACTTCGGGCGGTTGATGAAGCTGTTAGAGTTCGTTTTCAAGAAGGTCAAAAGGGCGGAACTGTTAAGACGGATAACTTTGAAGCTCGATATGACAAGAGCGGAGCGGTGACCAGGTTGAGCGGAAGGCAATTTTGAAATTGAGATTTTATTCTTCAATTTTATATCCCAAATCTGATACAATTTTGACAACTTCTTCAACAACTTCCCCACTAATTTCAAGTGTTTCTTTTGCATAAGAGCATTTGCAATTGATCCCTTTATCATCCAATTCCGATTCAATCAACATTGCACAGCTTGGACAGTCCATTCCTTTTATTTTGTATGTTTTGTACTTTTGTATATTCATTTTGCTGCCCCGTAAATTTATTGTACGGGGACATTTGAGCTTTGAGTTCGGATCAGTTGATTACATCAAATGAACCTGTGTACATTCCCATACTGCAGGAGTAGGCTAACCTTCCAGGCTTGTTAGGTGTGAACTCGACTATTTCTTCCCCTGAAGATGGAAGGATCTTACTGATATTAAAGGACGGGATCACAAAAGATCTGGAACAACTGAAAACATTATTTGTTATCAGTTTAAGTCTGACAGGTACACCTGCCTTAAGCGTGGTTGTATCAGAGCGATATCCGTTATTATCAACGTAAATAGTAGCTTCTTGATAGCCCGCAGCAATATTTGCACTTCTTACGATTTGGGTATTTGTGCCTCCAGAAATTACAGACCAGAAGTTTTGTAGAGTGTGGGACGATCCCCAAAGCCCTGCCGCACCGTTTAAGGCGATGACCGCAAAGACGGTTATTACCAAAGCTGAAATGTAGTTAAAGGCACGGTATTTGATAAGTTTTGTGATTGACAGGCCTAAGGCAAAAAAGACAGGTGAGGTTCCGAGTATAAAGGCAAACATAATCAAAGCTGACTGAATCGAACTTGCTGTCCCCAGTGCAACAATCATCATGGCTTGTGTAATACCGCATGGCATCAGAATTGTTAATGCACCCAAAATAATGGGGGCAAACAACGTCTTTCCCTTTGTTTGGTTTTTAATGAATTTATAGACAAATCTTGGCGGTTGTATGACGAAATATCGAAAAAATGGGTGGAGGTTCAAAATTCTCCCTGCTGTGGCTAGCAGAAAAAGACCTATCACTATTTGAAAAATTGCGGAGACTTTAGGAGTTAAAACCAGCTGTGAGCCGATTAAACCTAAAATAAATCCTAAAAGGGTGTATGAAAGTATTTTAGAAACCAGAAAGACAGAAACTGCGACTCTATTGTCTTTTTTGTTTTCGATGTTTGCGACAGCGGAAGTTAAAAGCCCTCCTTGGACCGCGATGCAGGAGAATCCTCCAGAAGTTAAACCAGTCAAGAAAGCAAGCCAAATAGTATTCATTTGACAAATTTAAAGATTAATAATATCATAATATATCCCCCTGGGGGGGATTAAGTCAAGGGGTGAAATGAAATTCTCCGAGGATTTAACCCTCGGTTTTACCCCTAAGGGAGAATTACATACGGGTTCAATTCATCCCCGGTAAAATCGGGGCTTTCTTGAATCCTTTAATAAATGTCAAAAGGAATACCCAGAAAAAGCTCGGTTCAAGACGGAGCAATGCATCGCTACAAGATCGCCAAAGGCCATCTGGAAAAAGTGATTAAGATGATGGAGGATAATGTTTACTGTCTGGATATCGTTCATCAGTCAATCGCTGTTCAGGCCGCTTTGAAAAGTGCTGACAGAGTTGTTTTGGAAAATCATTTGCAAACTTGTGTTGCCGATTCAATCAGAAGCGGTAATGACAGGCAAGCTATTAAAGAAATAATGAAGGTATTAGAAAAAACATGATTTTAAGTAAAATAATTGTCACTTCTTTCGGATTAATTTTAATCGGTTTTATTTATTGGTTCTTTTTCGGAAAAAAATCTTCCACAGCCGAGGTTTTGGATGGACAGGGAGAAATAAAAGTAACTGTGGAAGGCGGGTACAAACCGGAGGTTATTAAATTAAAAAAGGGTATTAAAACAACACTAATTTTAAAAAGAACCGACACCAATCCGTGTCTGGAAGATTTTATAATCCCCGATCTGAAAATTAAGAGATACTTGCCAATGAATAAAGAAATAAAGGTTTCTATTAAGGTAGATCGGGTGGGAATTTGGGATTTTCACTGCGGCATGAATATGTATCATGGAAAACTCATCGTTGAATAACTCAAAAATAACATTTCCTATTATCGGAATGCACTGCGCATCCTGCGCAAAACTCCTGACCAAAAGACTTTCCAAAGTGCCCGGTGTCATAAATGCTATGGTTAATTACGGCAGTGAGCAAGCGGTTGTTGAAGGCGATGGGGTTGATGTAAGTGCATTGAAGCAAGTGGTAAAAGAGGCTGGTTATCAGGCGCTGATTTCAGATAATAAAACTAGCTCCACTGAGGCTCTCGAAATCCAGAGAGAAGAAGCAAAGAACAAAGAACTTAAAGATTTGAAAGTTAAGGTTATAGTATCAGCCGTGCTTTCGATATTTCTTTTACTCGGTAGTTTTCCTCAGTGGTTTGGTGATTTGGGAATTCTTAACAATGAGCATTTGTTGCTTCTTTTGGCTACTCCTGTGCAATTTTGGGCTGGATTAGGGTTTTATCGTGCAATGTGGTCGGGATTGAAAAACCGAACCGCAAGCATGGATACATTGATTGCTGTTGGAACCTCGGCTGCATACGGATATTCTGCTTTAATTACTTTCTTTGGGGAATATATAACGAAATTTGGGGCAACGTCTGCAATGTATTATGACACAGGATCGGTTATTATAACGCTCATACTTTTGGGGAGGTTTCTGGAAACAAAGGCAAAAGCGAAAACTTCAGACGCGATTAAAAAATTGGCCGGCTTACAAGCCAGGACCGCGCGGTTAGTAAAGAACGGAAAAGAAGAAGACATTCCCCTTGAAGAGGTGATGGTTGGTGATGTACTGCGTGTGAGACCGGGTGAAAAGATTCCTGTTGACGGGGTTGTAACTGAAGGAGCTACGAGTATTGATGAGGCGATGGTGACCGGAGAAGCAATTCCTGTTGAAAAAAAATCGGGGGATTCTGTTATCGGGTCAACGATTAACAAGAATGGATCAATTCTCATCAAAGCTCAAAAGATTGGAAGCGACACGATGCTTGCCCGCATCATTCAAATGGTTTCTGAAGCACAAAGTACACAACCGGCTATTCAAAGGTTGGCAGATACAGTTTCTTCATATTTTGTACCCATCGTTCTTATGGTTTCAGTATTCACATTTGTTTTGTGGTATTTGATTAGTGGTTTCGGACCGGCGTTTTCAAATTTGATTGCAGTTTTGGTTATTGCTTGTCCTTGTGCCTTGGGGTTGGCAACACCGACGGCAGTTATGGTTGGTATCGGTAAAGCGGCGGAGCAAGGAATTCTTATAAAAGATGCTTCGGTTTTGGAAACAGCGTTTAAAACAAAGTATGTGATGTTTGATAAAACAGGAACGCTGACTCATGGCAAGCCGGAAGTCACTGATATTATCGCCATTGGGCAATTAACAGAGAAAGGTGTCTTGGGATTTGCCGCATCGGTAGAACAAGTATCGGAGCATCCGTTAGCGGAAGCGATTGTTGGGAAAGCAAAAGAGGAAAAACTGCCGTTGCAGAAAGTTACCGATTTTAAAGCGATTCCCGGAAAAGGAGTGGAGGGGAAAGTAGCAGGAGAAATGGTTATATTGGGGAACAGGATGTTATTTGAACACGGAATTTTGAAAGATTTGGAAGAGCGGATTGTGGAGTTGGAAAACCAAGGTAAAACAGTAATGATTTTAGGTGAAAGTGACGGTCAAACTGCAAGAGTAAACGGACTTATTGCAGTTTCAGACACAGTCAAAAATAGTGCGGCTGATACCATTACACTTTTAAAAAGGCAAAAAATAGAATCAGTAATGATCACAGGTGACAACGCACGAACTGCCAATGCTGTTGCCAATAAATTAGGGATAGATACTGTGTATGCACAAATATTACCTTCCGAAAAAGCCGAGAAAGTTAATGATCTAAAGAAGAAGGGAGTTACGGCTTTTGTTGGAGATGGAATAAATGATGCGCCGGCTTTGGCTTCTGCAGATGTTGGTATTGCGATGGGCAGTGGAACAGATGTTGCACGGGAATCGGCTCACATGACTCTTCTGAATACGGATTTGAAGACTGTCTACAAAGCGATATCTTTAAGCAAAAGTACAATCCGAATTATCAGACAGAATTTGATTTGGGCATTTGGATACAACGTTATTTTAATTCCCGTGGCGATGGGAGTACTCTATCCGTTTTTTGGAAAACTACTAAGCCCGGAAATTGCTGCGTTTGCCATGGCAGCAAGCTCTTTTTCCGTGGTGACAAATTCTTTGAGGTTGAAAAAAATTAAGGTATAATACGTCTAAATTCAAGAAACGAAGAAATTATGAATATAGACAGGATAAGCAAACCGGGATTTGCGGTGTCGTCTGAAACGGGGTCGGAAGATCGTGTTCCCGATCACAGATACCATGCTCGAAAGACTTTGGTTCACATCGAACCGTCAGAGATAGCTACTCATGGAAAAAAGATGGAAGGCAGCGTCGTTGGGCTTCCACCTGTGCCAATTGAACCTTCAGAAATAGGACAAAGATAAATCTGACTCATTTCTGATTTTTTCTTGCTTCGCGGTATTTTCGCTTTTGCGTTTTATAAAATTTATCGTTATGTTTGCCCCTAAACTTATCTGCGGGGTACTTTTTCTCATTTTTTTCTAATTTGTCGCCGACTACCGACGCTAAGTCTAAATTTGCGGAGTTACAAAAACTTACCAGATACCAAAAAACGTCGGCAACTTCTTCACCAACCTCTTCCCAATTTTTTGGCTCGATTCCCTTGATGTTTTTGTCAGATTCATCCCATTGGAATTTTTCCAAAAGCTCTGCTGCTTCAATAACAACTGATTTTGCCAAATCTGGTGTTTTTGGTGTCCACCCGCGAGCCTTGTTGAAGTCAATTATCCTTTTTGATAACTGCTCAAGTGTTTTCTTTTTCATTGTTACTAGATAGTAATATTATATAGTGATTTTTGATAGTAATTACTTTAATGTTTCCATACAATACGCAATTGTCTTGAGTTTTAGAAGCTGATAAATTGAGAAGTTGCACAAAGGGTAATATAATACTTCCCGTATGACGGAATTTTTAGCTAGGGATTTGAAAAGAGGCGATATTGTGAATGTTAAATCAAGAAGTCATGGTGTAATAAGTGAGTTTGTAATGAAGGTCAAGTATAACATTGGTTTGGCACAAGAAGGAAACCGACAGGTTCAGGGGTGGGATGTACATGGAAATTATATTTCAATAGGCGGTGGAACAAATGTGGATCCTATATCTACAGAAGATTTACAGGAAATTAAATTTCGGAGAAGAATGAGTTCAAGGGAAAAGAAAAATAAGTTGAAAAAAGCAGCGAAAGAAGGCTGAATAATTTGGCTTCTTAAGATATAAATCTTCTTTACTATAAACTCAAGTGCGTATAAGTTTTTCCAGCCAAAGCATGTTTTCGTTTTTTCTTTTCCACCATAGGTCCTCCCATATATAATGAACCGCTAACTGTTTATATTTACCGTATTTTTCAAAATGTTTTAGTAGTTTTTCAACAGGGACCGGATTCTCAGGGTCCTGATCAAAGAAAACTTTTGAATAGATTTTTTGCTCCCAAGGAGAGATGTGGTTGAAAAAATCCCAATGATGAAACACATCAAACAGAAGATACCAGACGGTTGCCGGACCAACTCCGTATAATTTTAAAAGTTCATCCATTTGTGTTTGTCTGTCTTTTTTTCTTAAGTTCATTTCTTTAAGTACTCCATCTGCAAAATAATTATCAACTTTCTTAATTGATTTGGCTCTGTAACCTACTTTCAATTCTCTTAATTCCTGCTCCGCTACATTTATCAAGCCACCCTCCTGCCAAAAACACCACAGCCTTTTTCCGTCGTACTCAAGAGGCGTTCCATAATTTTCAAGAAGTGCCTTAAACATTTGCACCGACCGTTTAACCGTTGCGTTTTGGAGAACAATCCCGATTATTAAGTATTCGTATAGAGAGCTGGGGTGTCCTGGTCTCATTCCGTATAACTTTTTGATAATTGATTTCAGAACCTTATCCTCCTTAAATTGTTTGTAAAAATCGGATAAATCTAAGTCCAAGTTGTATCTGTACTTTATTTCGCGAGTTAAAGAGTCAATAATTTGGCTGTTTAATTGTTCTTGGGAGTAAATTTCTACAATTAGCCTTGGTTTATTTACTGTTCCAGTACTAATAAATTTAAGTCCGAGAAGTTTACCTTGCCACAACCAAGTTTGCCACCTTATTCCCTTTTCCCAGAAATTATCACCACTGGTAAAGTGGTCGGGTTTATGAAAAGTTGCATCAAAATTGAAAGGAGAGGTGGGTATTAATTTAATCGTATTTACTTTATGTAATTTCATCGGTAGCGTTAATTCAAGTATTTTCCTTTTCATTTTTATTGAAAAAATATTTTTTACCCTTCAGTTTTTCAGGTAATAGTGATTCCTTGGTGTATTTATCATATCCTTCACCGTATCCTAAGTCCTTCATCAGTTTTGTCGGGGCATTTAAAATATTCATCGGGATTGGCAAATTACCAAAGGTTTGGACATCTTTAAGTGCTGACATGTAAGCATCATATGCTGAGCGGTCCTTTTTGGCGGCTGCAAGGTAAACAACCCCTGCGGCTAAATTTTCCTGACATTCGGGATATCCGATTGTCTCGCAGGCTCGGAAGACCTCGTTGGCAATGACAAGCGCAGTAGGGGCAGCCATACCGATATCTTCTGAAGCGAATACGACCATTCTCCTTGCAATATAAAGTGGGTCTTGTCCTACCGCAACCATTCGGGCTAAATAATAGAGGGCGGCGTCGACATTCGAAGCACGCATTGATTTAATAAAAGCCGAAATGACATTGTAAAACTCGTCGCCGTGTTTATCGAACGTCAATTGTCTTTGTTGAAGCGCAGACTCAATATCAGAAAGTATAAGAGTGGAGAAGCGGGAAAGTGGAAGTTTTTGATGTTTGGAATATTCTTCGGTGTTTGTATTATGTAGATTGGCAGCAATTTCCAGGACATTTAGCAGAACTCTAGCATCTCCGTTTGCAGATTCAATTAAAAAATCTTTGGCCTTGTTTTGGATTTTAACACCCAATTCGTTCAAACCCCTCTGGATAATTCTCTCCAAGTTTTTTGGAGTTAACCTGTTCAAAACAACGACGCGAGATCTGGAAAGAAGTGGCCCAATGACTTCGAATGACGGATTTTCTGTTGTTGCGCCGATTAATATAATGTCGCCTCGTTCAACATAGGGTAGAAGTTTATCCTGTTGTGCTTTATTGAAACGGTGGATTTCGTCGATAAAAATTACGGGTGCCAAGTTTTTTTCAAACCGTTTTGGAGTTTTGTTAAAAGTCAGTTGACTATTCACACTGCTAACATTTTTATCAGTTAACTCTTTGGTAACTTTTTCAATATCCTTTATTGATGTGTTGACGGCAGAAAACTCGTAATAATTTCTTTTAAGTTCAGTAGAGATAATTCGTGCGAGTGTTGTTTTCCCAATTCCGGGTGGTCCCCAAAAAATAAGCGACGGAAAGAAGCCAGTTTTTTTAGAATTTTTCAAAAGAACGTTGATGATGCCGTTGACGCCGCTGATATTTTCCTGCCCGACGAAACTTTTCAGATTTTTCGGCCTGATTTTTTCCGGAAGTGGGGTATTGTCCATTAGTTGAATAATATACCAAATAAACACCGAAAGGATAGAGGGATAAATTCCCTTCCCGCAGTGCTACGCAAAGCGTTGGCAGGCGGGCAAAGAAAAACCGAAGTAAAGACATAAACTTTGTAAAGTGTTGGTCACGCCGATTTTACGTCGTGCTACAATTAGATATGAATTTAAAGAATTTGCTTTCCGGTGTTGTCGCTTTAGAAGAAGCTAGCTCTCCTGTTAACGGAAAAATTTCTGTAATGAAAAGTATTGGGTATGGCACCTATTTTCAGGTGGGTAACTTGACTCAATCTGGGGGTGTAATGTATGACATTTGGAAAACGACCCTCAAAAAGATTAAACAGATGACAAATGACCCCCAAAGCGTTTTGATTCTTGGTTTGGGTGGAGGAAGTTGTGCAGTGATCTCGCGGAAACAGTGGCCATACGCAATTATTACAGGTGTTGACTTTGATAAGACGATTGTTGATCTGGGGAATAAATATTTAAATCTTGGAAAAACAGACGCAGAGATTGTTGTTGATGATGCTAATGAATTTATTGAAAAATCCGCTAACGACAGAAAGGAATACAATCTGATATTGGTAGATTTGTATGTTGGTCAGGAATTTCCAGTGGCTTTTGAGACAGATAAATTTATCGAAAACGTTGGCAAATCTCTCCCGACTGGAGGCGTCGCCGTATTTAACAGATTGTATTCAGGTGAAAAGAGGCCGGCGTCGATGGCTTTTGGCAAGAAGCTTGAAGGGTATTTTACAAAAGTTGAATATTTCTTCCCTGAAGCTAACGTAATGCTTATTTGTACAAAGTAGTCCTTTGAGAATTCTTCGTGGGGGCGTTAAACTGCTAATTTGAATAATAGTATCCACTGTCCAAGGGGAAGTGGAAATTATTTGGTACCAAACCCCTACTGTTGTTTGGACTACTGGGGATGGACTGGTAAATCTTTTTCCAAGTTGGATAATTGTTAAAGATGTAGCTTCTAAAGTTGTAATCAGCTGTAGTTAAACTGTAAACGATAACAAAAAAAATAATAGCAACTCCGATTAATGTTGTGATTAGTTTGATGATTAGCGAATTTCCAACAACAAGATCGAGTCCGATGAGTATAAAAACAATCGGCCAGAAATTAATCAGGTAACTCCAAATTGACCAAGAAATAACTCCGAAATTGTTTAAAAGAAGGATTAGTCCAGCGCAGATGAAAGTTATCCCACCGAGGATGTCGGGAAATTTATTCCGGCGCTCTGGCCTAGTTTTAGAAATAAAATCTCCTTCAGAGTTTTCTGATCTTTTTTCTGTGTTCGTAGGCTTTTTTCACTCACGTTTTTTAAGTATCAAAATTCCGAGGATGATGATGACGGTTGCGGGAAAATATCTCCAGAGGAAATTAAAATTAAAGATGTGAAGGTTTCCCAGTAGAAGAAGTATCCCGAATATCAAAATCACAATTCCGAGTAGTTGTCGCGAGTTTGCGTTTGTGGTGTTGATCTTTAGATTCTTGCCAAACTCACGTGCGCGGTCTTTAATTTCTTTAACGTTTTTGTCAATATTTTCTTTTGTAAGTTCGGAGTCCGATTTATCGGATGGAATAATCAACCAGAGAATTAAATAAAGCAAGATTCCTCCACCGCCAAAAATAGCAATGACGACAAAAATCAGTCTGATGATGGTTGCGTCGATTTGAAAAAACTTTCCCAAACCAGAACATACGCCTGCAATAAATCTGTCATCGCTTAGGCGGTAAAGTTTGCTCACGGGCGAGTTTACTTTCGTGTTAGATTTAGTTGCCATCCCGACCATTTTATTTTATCTTTAGTTTGAAATCAATAGTTTATGCTTAGCTGAGGTGGGTACCAGATAGACATTATGATAGGGGGAAGATTCTACTTTCCTATTTGAACACGATAGTAGTTCGCTCCTAAATTTTCTTCACGAACGTTTCCTTCACCTCTTACATTATGAACATTTCCAATGTACTTGGAATCTTCCGACAGATCGCCGACAACTACGCCGTAAATAGTTTCACCAGATCCGTCTCGTGCTGCAAGTGTAAGAGTATCTCCAACTTGCCTGTCAAGTATGGAAAAAATTGTTAAAATTCGTTCACCCATATTCTTCTTTGTAAATTTTGACAAGATATTTTTATGATATAGTCTATAACTATAGGTAGTATATCAAATTTCCAATTTGAAATCAACAAAACAACATAAGTACGTAATATAGGATATGTTACATGATTTACTATAATCTATTTGCTGTTGATTAAAGACAAATTGAATCTGTTACAGATCGGTTTTGGGTAGAAGGGTTCATGAGGTAACTTTTCGCTTTTTATATAACCGTACGAGACGGTAAAAAGAATGGTTGTTTCCAGAAAAATTAGTGGTAATGGGAATTGATCGATCGAATTTTGTTAGCAATTTTGGGCTTCATCTGCTAAACTGAATGTAGTAAAATCATTCTTTAAATGTGCTTCAAGTTGTTCTGACCTTAGCTTAGAATTAAAAAATAATACCCGAGTTAGCCAGAAAAACGTGAGGTAGAATAATAAGTTATGTTTAATATCTTTTCAAAACTTTTAGACGTTAATCAGAGGGAAGTTGACCGGCTGTCGAAAACCGTAGAAAAAATCAACGAACATGAGGTTAAGCTAAAAACGCTTAAAGAAAGTGATTTTTCCAAAAAAACGGAAGATTTCAAAAAAAAGATCGAGGCAGGAAGTGTTCTTGAAGAAATATTGCCGGAGAGTTTTGCCATGGCTCGCGAGGCAGGTGTGCGAACTTTAGGGAAAAGGCTTTTTGATGTTCAGCTAATGGCGGCGATTGCCCTATTTGAAGGTAAGATCGCAGAGCAAAAAACAGGAGAGGGGAAAACTCTTTCTGCCGTTCCAGCATTGTATCTTCGCGCACTATCCGGGAAAGGCGCCCATCTTGTCACTGTGAATGATTATCTTGCCCGGCGTGATGCAGGTTGGAATGCACCGATTTTCAGGCTTTTGGGACTTAGTGTCGGAGCAATTGCCCAGGAGATGAAGTCATATGTCTACGATCCGGAGTTTTCGGATTCAAGCCATGGTGACGAGAGGCTGGCGCACCTTAAGCCTTCTTCGAGAAAAGAAAGTTATGCGTGTGATATCACTTATGGAACGAATAACGAGTT
This sequence comes from Candidatus Woesebacteria bacterium GW2011_GWA1_39_21, assembly GCA_000993685.1. Taxonomy (GTDB): domain Bacteria; phylum Patescibacteriota; class Microgenomatia; order UBA8517; family UBA8517; genus GWB1-38-13. The sequence goes on along the minus strand of LBWP01000011.1, from coordinate 9,918 downwards.
TGGATTTGATTATTTGCGTGACAACATGGTGCAAAGTCTAAATGAAATGTCGCAGCGCGGACACTATTTTGCAATTGTTGATGAGGTTGATTCGATACTAATTGATGAAGCAAGAACTCCACTTATCATCTCAGCGCCGGACACTGAACCGACAAAAAAATATTACGAATTTGCACGTTTGGTAGAGCAACTTAATCCCGATACAGATTATACAATTGACGAAAAAATGAAGAGCGCAACGTTAACAGAACATGGGATTTCCAGAGTGGAAAAAACTATGGGAGTTGATAATTTGTACGAGAAAGATTTTGATTCTATCCACCACATTGAAAATGCGCTTCGGGCAAGGACACTTTATCTGAAAGATCGTGAGTATGTTGTTAAAGACGATGCCGTAACAATTGTTGACGAATTCACTGGAAGACTAATGTTTGGACGTCGTTGGAGTGATGGTTTGCACCAGGCAGTTGAAGCTAAGGAAGGTGTAACCATTCAACAGGAAAGCAAAACTCTGGCAACAATTTCTTTCCAGAACTATTTCCGCATGTATGAACATCTTTCTGGAATGACGGGAACGGCAGCAACAGAGGCTGAAGAGTTTAGAAAAATTTATAAGACTGATGTTGTTGTGATTCCAACCAATAAGAAAATGATCAGAATTGATGCCTCGGATGTGATATACAAGACACTCCGTGGAAAGTATGGCGCAATTGTCTCCGAGATTGAACAAAGACATAAAAAAGGCCAGCCTGTTCTTGTTGGTACAACTTCGATTGAAAAAAATGAGATCATCGACGAATACTTGAAACGTAAAAAGATTCCCCACAATGTTCTTAATGCAAAAAATCACGAAAGGGAAGCGTCGATTATTGCGGATGCGGGCAAGCCGGGTGCCGTAACGGTTGCAACCAATATGGCAGGACGAGGGGTTGATATTGTTTTAGGAGGAGCACAACCTGATAAACCGGCGGATATTACCAACGAGAAATGGTCAAAAGCAAAAGAGATAAAAAGATGGCAGGAGCTTCATGATGAAGTAATTAAAGCGGGTGGGCTTCATGTTGTCGGGACAGAGAGGCATGAAAGCAGAAGAATTGACAACCAGCTTAGAGGCCGCTCGGGGCGTCAGGGGGATCCTGGATCTTCCAGGTTTTATCTTTCTCTTGAGGACGACCTGATGCGGATTTTTGGAGGTGACCAAATAATTTCTCTGATGGACAGGTTTAAGTTACCGGAAGACCAGCCGATTGAAAACTCGTTTATTTCCAAAGCGATTGAGGGAGCACAGAGTAAAGTTGAGGGTTTTCATTTTGATGCCAGAAAACATTTGGTTGAGTATGATGACGTTAAAAACCAGCAAAGAGAGATAGTCTACAAACTTCGTAGGGAGGTGTTGGAAAGTAAAAATTTGGAGGAAAAAGTTAAAGACAAACTGGAAAAAGAGCTGAACAATATCGTGTTTTTCTCTAAATCTGCCGATGACGGGAAACTTGATGTGGAAAAAGCGGTTGTTGGTCTTTTAGAAATTGTTCCCTTCGACGAAGGTAACCGTTCGGCTTTAAAAGGTCAGATTCAGAAAGGTAAGAGTGATGACGAGATTGTCGATTTTTTGAGAAAGGTTGTGATGGATGTTTTTGATAATCGGAAAAAAGAATTAGGTGAACAAGTGTTTACCCAAATTGAAAAATTTGCATACCTTTCTTCTATTGATCATATGTGGATTGAGCACCTTGATGCGACTGATGCTTTTGAAGATGCTGTGAAGCTTCGCGGGTATGCGCAGAAGGATCCATTGTCGGAATTTAAGAATGAAGCGTTTTCGATGTTCGAAGGATTGTTATCTAAGATTGACACAGAAGTTACACGAAGGTTGTTTAGAATTGGTGTGATGCAGGCTCCGACTGTCCCGCTTGCACAAGCAAGAACCAATGTCGATCAACTTGATGCGACAGGTTTGGCGCCTTATGGAGAAAACATGACCGCGAAAAAAGGTGAGCTGGCTTTTGCAAAAACTGCCAACGAATCGGTATTAACCAAGGTGTCGAATAGCGATAATCAGTCTGAAAAAGGCAAAGGAAAACTTGGCCGTAATGACCCTTGCTGGTGCGGAAGCGGGAAGAAGTGGAAGAAGTGTCATTATCCCCAAGCCGGTTGATAAATTAAATTGACCTGCGGAACGGGTAATCTCCAACAAGACTACAATTTCTTGAATACTACCGTTATTGAAGTGGGCTCAAATAAATTCCGGTATTGTGATTGAAAATGTACTGCCTTTATCCGGAGCTGAACTGACGGAACATTCTCCATCGTGTGCGGTGACAATTGACTTGACAATATACAACCCTAAACCATTTCCTGGGACTGCTTCGTATTTTGATGAGCGGACTTGGTGAAATTGGTTAAAAAGTTTCCCAATTTCAGATTCCGGTATCCCGATGCCTGTGTCTTTCACTTGGATTTGATATTTGTCTTCTGTCTTAACCAAAATTAACTGCACTTTTCCCTTCTCAGTGAATTTAATTGCATTATCGACAAGGTTATTAACCGCAATCGTAATTTGGTATTTGTCGCCTTTGATAAAGGCCTCGGTTATTCCGTTTCTGACGTATTCGAAGACTAATCCTTTCGCGGCTGCGCTGGGAAGAAATGTTTGCACGGTTCGGTTGAGAATTGGTACAAGGTCAAGTTTTTCTTTAACTGTTTGAATCTTTTTGTTGTGAATGTTTGAAAGAATCAGCAAATCTTCGACAAGAAGTGAGAGATTGTTAGTAGAATCAAAAATACTTTCGATTGATTGTTTGTCTTGGGCAGGAAAAGCTTCTCTCTTTTCGTAAAGAGAATTAATGTAACCACGGATAATTGTGATGGGAGTTCTTAGGCTATGAGAGCTCATCATGATAAATTCAGATTTCATTTCGTTTACCTCAATTTCGTGTTTAAAGAGTTTTTCAATTCGTCTCTTTTCGACTTTCAGCTCGTCATATAAAAGTGCATTTTCCAAAGCCGCTGCTGCCTGATTTCCGACGGTATTGATAACGTCAATGTCTTCCAGGGAATATAGTTCATCTGATTTTTTCGGTCCAAAACAGATAAATCCGATCAGCCGGTTTTTTATAAAAAGTGTGGTAACAATCTCGATATTTAGCTTCTCAATTTGTTTGGCGAGATTTGTGTCCTCGATATCATAAATGCCAAGCGTGTCTTGTTCGTGTAATAATTTTACAGGAATTAAGGAGATGGCCTTATGGTATTTTTTATCATTATAAACTCCATTCTTACTTATTAATTTATAATTCTCACTTTTGGTTTTCAAAAGGATAACAATCTTTTTCGAGAAAAAGGCGGATTTTAACAGTTTGATAATTGTTACCCCGAGGTCTTCCAATACAAGTGCGGTGTTTATCTCGTAGGAAATCTTACTCAAAAGTTCTTGGGGGATATACGATTTTCGATAAAACAGACGATCAATTAATCGGATGCTGATGGAATTTAAAGGTTGGAAAAATAAAGCAATGATGATCGAAGATGGAACAATCACAAACATCGTGGTTGTCGGTATGTTTTGCGAGAAGAAAATTCTTTGAAAGACAAAAGAGATAACCAAATATGCCGAAGTGATCAGAAATGTCAGAATTGAATAAATTAATCCCTTGCGAACAATCAAAGTAATGTTTAGGGCTTTATATTTTATAACTCCGTAGACCATTAAAATTGAACCGACCGTGATGCCAAAATTATCGAGCGGGTACCTTCTGATTTCCCTGATTGGAACCGAGATTGCCATAAAACCGATAATTGGGATAATTGATCCAAGCAGGATGTATTTGAGTTTGTTGCGGTAGTGAGATGAGCGAGAGTTTTTGTAAAGCTGAAGAATTTTGAATAGAGAATAGAACCAAAGGATAAACGCGGTGTAGGAAAGCGCCTCGAATGTTGGATCAAAAACTGGAATAAAAAATTTAACATTGGGGTCCCAGATTACGTCCTTGATTAAAAAACCGGGGTTAAGGTATTCAAGAAGCGGTATTCCAATTGTATAAGCGAAAGCTAAGATTGTTAGAAGTACGTTTTTTTTGAGATTAAAAAAAGAAATTGTGAAGAAGTAGAAAAGCGGGACAAAAACTAAAGATAAAGAACCCAAATGGTATAAATTGAGTGCCCTTTCTGCATCTGTCTGAGAGATAATAATAATACTAACTATTTGGTTGGAAATACCTAAGAAAAAAAGCCATCCACATAAAAACCAGGTGCTTGTCTTGTGTGGACGTTTGATAATAAGAAGTATCAGAAGGAAAACATTAATCAACGTACCTATGGAAATAAAAATGTAAGTTGGAAGATGAAATAAGAATAAATTATTGGCAGGCATGTTTGTTGCGCTAACGCTTTGATTAATCTTAACACAAGTCACACTTCTAAAATGTTGAAACCAGTGCTTTTTGGAGTTCAAGTTTTTGTCAGACGAAACAGCAGAAATTAGTTCAAATTAAGAGTAAAATATCTGATATTGAATAAGGGTTTACAACAAACTGACTGTGTATGAAAAATATCACGAGAATTGTCAAATATACAATAAAATTTTGGAAATTATATGCCGCTTCCTCCGTTTTTATCGTTGCCGTTGCGGTCTTGTCTTTAGTCACGCCATTTTTACTAAAACATGTTGTCGACTTAATTGTTTCGGGTTTGTCTGGTGGTCAGGTGGACATTAAAAGTGTTTGGCTTACTCTTCTTCTGATTATTGCAACAGATGTTGGTGTAACTACCCTAACCTCTATTGGTCAATATATTGGAGATATTTTAACAGTAAGGCTCCAGTCGTACCTTTCGAACAAATTTTATGAGAAATTACTCGTCTTGGATGTTTCTTATTACGACAAAGAGCAATCTGGAGCGATTGTGAGTAAGTTAAACCGCGGCACTGAAAGTATTACTGATTTTATCCAGGCTATGTTAAATAACTTCCTTCCGTTTTTTTTAACGGCATTTATTACGATTATTATTTTGGCAAAATACTCGCTTTTTATTAGTGTACTTCTTGCCGTTCTTTTTCCTGTGTACGTTTTAATCTCACATAAATCAACTGTGGCACATATTAAGTTTGAAACAAAAAAGAACGCGATCATTGACCCTGCACAAGGGAGGATGCTTGAGGCAATTTCAGGAATTAGAATAGTACGGGCATTTTTGGGAGAGAAATTTGAAAAGGATCACTTTGCTGACTCAAGGTTGGATATCGAGGGTATCACGGCGGTGCAAAGTAAAGTTTGGCATGTCTATGATTTTTGGAGAAGACTGCTTTTGAATATCATACTTTTTGGAATTTTGGCTTACATCGTAATCTTGACATTTCAGGGTAGGTACACGCTTGGTGATATGACACTTCTTTTGCAGCTTGTCCAGCAGGCGCGCTTTCCGCTGTTTGCAATGTCATTTATCTTAGGCCAAATTCAAAGGGCCGATACTGGCTCAAAAGATTTTTTTGAGATTCTGGAAACTCCTGTAAAGATCACTGATAAAAAAAGTGCAACAGAGCTTACTGAAAACATATATCTAAAGAATAAGGAAATCGAATTTGATAACGTCGGTTTTCGTTATGAAGGAAAGAAAAAGGTTTTAAGCGGTATCACTTTTTCGGTTGCTCAGGGAGAGAAACTTGCATTGGTGGGAGAGTCTGGACAAGGGAAATCAACTTTGGTGAATTTACTTCTGCGCTACTATAAACCGCAAAGTGGTGTAATCAAAGTTTTCGGAAAAGACATTTCTGCAGTCACGAAAAAATCTCTGATGAAAAATGTGACTGTGGTTTTTCAGGAGTCGCTTCTTTTTTCGGGGACGATTTACGAAAATATTGCTTATGGGAGAGCTGGTGTAGCAAAAGCGGAAGTGATTACGGCCGCGAGAGCTGCGAATGCACACGACTTCGTCATCAAATTTCAAAAGAAATACAGCTCTTTAATTGGAGAGCGGGGAATAAAACTTTCCGGTGGTCAGAAACAACGAATTGCAATCGCAAGAGCTATTCTTAAAGACTCCCCAATTGTCATTCTTGACGAGGCGACTTCCTCGTTGGATAGTCGGTCGGAAGTGCTGGTGCAGGAGGGGATTAAAAGGCTTTTGAAAGGTAGGACTTCAATCATTATTGCACATCGGCTTTCAACGATTGCCGATGCTGATAAAGTCGCCGTGATTGAAGGTGGAAAAGTTGTTCAGTTTGGATCGCCGATGAACCTCTTAAAAGATGAAAGAGGGCTTTATTCGCGGATGGTAAAATTGCAAAAGAAGTTGATGTCAGCAACTTCAGAAGAGCGTGAAGCCGCATTAAAGGAGTACGATTTGGTTGCGTAGTAATAAGTAGTAATAAGATGAGAGATTTAAGACAGACGGAAGGATACGCGCGGTATCTAAAAAAAATTGGTTGGGAAGTTGACCGTTTTGAAGAGAGTTTTATCTATACAAAAAAAATCCTGTTTTGGAAATTTGTAAAAATTCAAAGGCAGCAAGTTTTGAAAGTTCGCTCATTGGAAAATCATCTAAGAAGTAATTACCACCTTTCAACAGTTTACGTTGAACCAAATGATAATTTCCAGTACAAACAACTTCTTAAAACCGGTTTCGGAAAATACAATTCCCCCTTTTTACCAAGCAGAACAGTTCAGATTAACCTTAAAAAAAGTGAAGAGATGCTATTAGGGAAGATGCATTATAAAACAAGGTATAACATTATTCACAACATGAAATCCAAAGGTCAAAACTCAAAATTTGAAATTTCAGTCTCTGAAGATATTAAAAAATTTGCCGGTTTTTGGCAAAGTTGCGCGTTGGGGCGAGGGATGTTTTTGAATGAAAAAAAAATTATCAGTTCTTTATATGAGTCTTTTGCAAAGGACGCACAAATACACATTGCAATTTCTCGCCAAAACTGGGTAGCGGCGATTTTGCGAGTTTCGACAGTTGATATTTCCTACTACATGTATGCTGCAGCAACAGAAGAGGGTAAAAAACTGTTTGCTCCAACAGCGCTTGCGTGGGAGGCGGTCAAATCTTCCAAACAGGAAGGCAAAAAGATTTTTGACTTTGAGGGAATTTATGACGAGCGTTTCCCCTTGGAATCTTGGAGAGGGTTTACGAGGTTTAAAAAAAGTTTTGGAGGAGAAGAAGTTGAATACCCCGGAACGCTTCAAAAAATATTTATATAAAGTTATAATATACCTACTAATGGCATTTGAAGGTGGAGAAAAAGGTGAACAGGTTAAAGGTGGAAGTCCAAAAAGTAAGCAGTTTATGACACTTCAGAAAGCTGTTGATATGGGCGAGTATGATCCGGAATATTTGGCAACTTTTCCTGAATGGTTCACACTAAGCAGGCATGTTCAATTTCAGTTCATAAAACAAGGGTTGGACAACAGAAGAAGACAGCTTTGGCTTCAATGGGCGGAAATTAATAATACTCCTAACTTTCATTTAAAACCGCATTTGGCAATAGCGTTAACAAATGTTGAGAAACAAATTAAAAAACTTGATTCCGATTGGGAGAAGTTTTTTGTGAAGTACTCGTAGTTATTTTCTCAAAAAAAGAATCGCATTGGGAATGTTTCTTCCAGGTCCTGCTTTGTAGCCACCATACCAGAGCGCCGTTGAACCACCGTCATCGAGGTTCATGGCATTTTCAAATCCAAGTGCTTTCATAACGATAGCAGATTCGGCGACCGTTGCTGAAAAAACTATGCCGATGTAAACACCGCTGCCTTTATTTGCAACAAAGCTTCTTCCACCTTTACTGGATTGTTTGGTATCACTATCTCCCGAAAAAGTGATGTTTGAATTTAGTAAAAGAAGCGGATAATTGGATAAAACTCCATTTGGCGAAGTGTCGCGTCCCCACTCTGATGCATGAGATACAAAACGGGTGTAGCCATCACCAAAGATTACCGCGGGGTTGTTGCTATAAATATTGTTTCCTGAGTTGAAATAAGTTTTTTTATAGTTCATCACCAGTAGATCAAAAGAATTTGTTTTTCCAGCACAAGAGGGATACGTGGCAGGGCAGAAGTAGCTTCCATTGACACCTGCATAGGCGTTGTTTCTGCTTATATAATCCGCAAGTGATAAAACCGGACAGTCGTTTCCGCAATCGGAATCGGAAGCAGTGTCGACGACAACTTTCGTTGAGCCGGTGTCTCCCGAAATGATATCAACCATAAACGTCCCCGATTCGGTTTGCACTTTTTGTCTCTGATAACCAGATGTGGGTGGAGTGCTGCTCGTCGTGAGATTGTCGGGAATTTTGAAAGACGCGGCAATTTGCTGTGATTTTTTATCGATATCGGATGATAGTGTGTTTAATTTATTGGCTGCATCTTCGTAGTTTCTTTGTGAAAGAAGTGTAAAAACTTCCGCCAGTGCCTCATCAAATGCTTGAGTATCTTTCCCCGCCTGCGCAGGCAGGGTTTTGTCTTTGAGGTCCAACAGTTTTTCATAGACACTTATCGCTTTTTTGTAGGTGTTTTGGATGTTTGAGATTTCTTCCTCAAGTGTATTGTTTCTGACATACTGATCTTCGTTTTTCAGATCTTCATAATTTTTTTGTGTTTCGGCAAGTTGTGTTTCCAACCCCTTTTTTGTATCGGTTATCGATCCAATTTCTAAGCTTGAGCTCAAGTTTTGCCGGTATACTTGATATGTGTAATAACCAAGGACAGAAAATGCAGCGGTATAAATTATCAGTATCATTTTTGGGTTTAATAATTTCTTTTTGATTTTAGATACCGGTGTACCCAGAGTTATGTTTGGTTTGAAAAGTTTTACTATTTTTAATTTAGATAACATGATATATAGTATTGTTGCATCATGACGTCCGCATTTGCAAACGCGAAAAAACAGATTGACAGTGCGGCAATACTCCTTGAGTCGGAATATGACGATAAAAAACGATTTAAGAAAGCTGTCGAACTTCTGAAAAAACCACAAAATGTTATCAGATTGAATTTAAGACTGAAGATGGATAATGGGAAAAGTGCACGTTTTAAAGCTTTTCGCAGTCAACACAATGATGCCCGTGGCCCATTTAAAGGTGGTATCAGGTTTCACCCCGGAGTTTCCGAAGACGAGGTCAAAGCACTTTCGACATGGATGAGTATCAAGTGCGCCGTGGTAGGTATTCCTTTTGGTGGAGGCAAGGGCGGAGTTGTTGTTGACCCCAAACAATTATCCGAAAATGAACTTCAGCAGTTGTGTACTAAATATTCTGAAGCTTTGGTAGAAGATATTGGCCCCTGGAAAGATGTACCGGCTCCTGATGTAAATACCAGTGGGAGGGAAATGGCTTGGATGTTGGAAGCGTATGAGAAGAAAATGGGACATCAGCAGCCGGCAACCTTTACAGGAAAGCCATTAGAATTGGGTGGGTCGCAGGGTCGTGAGGAGGCGACGGGTCTGGGCGGTTTTTATATTTTGCAGGACTATCAAGAGCTGATTGGTAAGCTGGTTAAAGCAACGCGGCTTGCAATTCAGGGTTTCGGAAATGTTGGATACTGGTTTGCAAGATTTGCATCAAAGGCGGGATACAAAATCGTTGCCATCTCCGACTCAAGTGGTGGCATTTATGGTGCCAGAGGTGTGAATGTTGTGGAACTTGCGAAACAAAAGTCTGAATACGGGTCGTTTAGTAAAATTCCACTTTCTAAAAATCAGAAGTTCATCTCAAACGACCAGTTACTTACGCTTGATGTTGATGTTTTGGTTCCGGCGGCGCTCGAAAATGTCATTTTGGAAAGTAACGCTATGGAGACTAAAGCAAAAGCAATTCTAGAACTGGCGAACGGCCCGATGACACCGGAGGCGGAAGAAATTATTTTGAATAAGAAAGTCGACGTCTTGCCGGATGTTTTATGTAATGCCGGCGGGGTTACAGTTTCC
>LBWP01000010.1 GCA_000993685.1 Candidatus Woesebacteria bacterium GW2011_GWA1_39_21 | reverse complement strand
AAGTACCGTACCGGTGGCAGAGGTCAGGGCCAATCTAAATTGTTCTGTGTTATTAGTAGCTATATCCCCAACTCCAATAAGATTATCTGGGCGACTATTTTTTTCATTTTTGAATTTTGAGTTGTAGTTTTGAGTTTTGAATTTTGAGTTTTGAATTATTTTGTGTTTATTGTAAAACGTATTAAACTTCTGTGCCAATTCATACAAATAATTGCAAATCAAATTGGGTGAGTAATTTTTTACTGACATAGCAATTATGTCGGTATAATGGGATAAATGTCTTAGTACCGCCAGTTCTTCACTATTTAGTTCTAAATTTGAAAAGTCACCTGGTTTTGACTTTTGCGTTTTGACTTTTGACTTTGTGAGTACACTCTGTGTCCGAGCATATGTGTACTGAAGGTACGGACCGGAGTTGCCTTCTAAAGAAACCGAAGCGTTGATGTCAAAAATGAAATCCGATCCGATGCTGTTTTTCAGGAAAGCATATTTCAAAGCCCCTTGGGCAACTTCCTCTGAAATCTCTTCCTTCTCCTCTTCTGTATAACCGGTATTTAAATATCTTTCGTTAATAATGTCTTTAAGTTGGTTTAACAGTCCGGTTACTGTTATAACGTTTCCAAATCTACTTCCCATTTTTCCACCCGGTACAGACACCATACCGGTACATATCGGTTCTGTCACGTTACCCAGTTTTGGTTCGACCAGTTTCAAGGCTTGTACCAGTACTTCAAAATATTCTTTTATCTCCTTGCCAACCACAATCACAGATTTGTCGTATTGAAAATCTTTGTACTTACTCGGGGCAAGTCCCAACTCTTTCGCTTCATATGTCGGAAGATTATGTTTGTTAATAAAAACCCTTGTATGCAATCCAAATCTTTCTCCTTTAAAAACAACAGCTCCCTCACTCTCCTCAAACACTCTCCCTATATTTTCCTTTACTAATTCAAATCCAACCTCACCGACAACGCTTTCCGGATAATATCCGTCGAACTTTGTTCCCAATCTATGATAAATAGTTTCAAGATATTCCAAACTCCAGCTTCTGCCTTTAACATACAGTTCGAAAACTGCGTTGATTTCTTCGTCTGAAACCTTCTTTTCAGGATCATAATTAACCGTCGATTTCCGTCCCTGACTCTCTCCCGTTTTTTGAGAGCAAATGTATAAAACCGTATTTAATTTTTCTATCTCTTCTTTGGCTTTTTCGTCGCTTTCATATGCCCTACTCCCCATCGCATATCCTGTTCCCATATAGGCAACTTTTTCTAAAAGATCCTTTTTCTCAAGATCAGATAGCGTTATGTTATCTTCTTGAAAATTCTTTTTAATCCCCCAGATAGATTTCGCAACATGAACTCCGACATCACCGTAGTAGTCAGCCCGCCAGACTTTCGCTCCGTTCGCTTCAAAAATTCGGCATATTGATTCACCGGTTATGTTTGAAATAAGATGCCCGATATGAAATTCTTTGAAGGGATTTGGATCGGTGTATTCAACGCAGACTTTTTTATTTTTATAAAAATCACTTTTTCCGAAGTTCTCAGGTTCTGATACTATATGTATCAAATTACTAAGTAGTACATCAGTATTTAAGAAGAAATTGATAAAACCAGGTCCAGCAATTTCGATTTTTTCAACAACATGCATCAGATCCTTATCTTTTTTCAACTTCTCAACAACGTTCTGGGCGATTTGATGCGGATTATCAGTTTCTTCAAATTTTAAATTTTGAGTTTTATTTTTGACTTTTGAGTTTTGACTTTTGAGTTTTAGTGCTATGTTTGAGCTGTAATCACCAAACTCTTCCCGCTCGGGAATATCAAGCATGATGGTTTCAATACCCGTAACTTTTTTTAACGACTTAAGGATTTGTTCTAAATAGATATTTGAGGCCATTAAATAATTATATCAGTTCTAAAAAATTAGAGTTATTACTATAATTTCAGTTCTTGAAGAATCACTCTCTTTCAATGTGACCCAAAATGCCCGCATCCAATCCCCATTCTTTACATTTATCAAATACTGTTTGGCGGGTCCAACCTCGTTTGTATAGTGCCGACCATGCTACGCTCGGATTTAGTGTTGTATTGCCTTCAGGATCACGCTCGTCTTTTAATCCTCCACCCAAAACCAACTTTGCCAATACTTGAGGTTTATTTTCAGCGATCCAGTCAAGCCTTCTTGGCTGGCCGTCAACTTCAATCGTGATTCTTTGATCAACAGGTTTTCTTCTCTTCATATTTTTTTCAACTTTTCAGCAGTGCTCATAAATTGTTCCACATCTCTATCAACCATTTCCCGAAATTTTTCGGCGTTATTCAAATACACTCTTTTCCACCGTTCTTCAAACAACACCTGCGCACAAACCCGTAAAGACATACCCCTAAACACTTCGCCCTTCTGTCTTAATATAAAACGCACATAAGGATTTTTATTATTCAGTTCAATTACATTTTTACCAAAGACATCGACTCCTAGTTCAGCTTCAGCTTCAGGATTGGTAAAATTTGCGATAGTCACATCGGGAATAGGATTCCTCCAGCCTGTTCTTTCGCTCGATTTTCTTGTTGGCAGAACTTCTCCTGTAGTTTCCCTTCGACTGGCTCGTGTACCGGGAAGAGGTTCGCTTGAACGAACAGTATTATTAGAGGACCTATCCTTACCATAAATATTACCACTCATGGGTAAACTGAAAGTCTCGGCTATCTGTACAGGATTATTGTCGAACATCTTGTTCAAAACAGCAGCTAAATCTTGTGTAACCTCCTTAGTTTTAGATCTATTCTTTTCTAGTACAGAATCTTCACTTCCCTTAACCAGAGATGCTACATCACCCTGAATGAGAGATGTCACTTTACTATTAATGTCAATTAACTCCGTTGACGAAAGGCTTAACCCAGTCTTTAATACCGTTTTTGGTGCCCAACCCTCAGTGACATCAACTGTTACAGCAAAAGAGTCCATAATATTTCTTCGCGTATAACCGGGAATTTTCATCCTCTGTAAACTAACAGCTTCTAAAAGCCTACCGTGGTAGTAATAATAAATACTATCTCCGTGTATTGGGTCCGCTTTCTCCCCAACTCCTAAATTACGTTTATAATTATTTTCCCTCTCCCTTGCGCTGTTCATTTTTTCGTCTTGATCAATAAGACCCCACTTAACATCAATTTTTGGTCCCCTTTGTCGATCTCCAGTTGGCACTTTTTCTTGTTCCCTGACAAAACTATCAGAAAATGGCACAGTAACTGCCAAAACATCAAGATTTTGCATGCTTTTACCATTTAATCTTCTCAGCTTAATTGAAAGTACGCCCTCTTCAATCAACTTACCGTAAGTAAGTCCCAAATTATCGGCCAGCTGGTTCATGCTATTTGGAAACCTGTCTAGTCTTACCGAATTTAGCTCAAATCTGGTAAATCCTTCCGGAAGAGTCTGAACATCATTCCGCAAAACAGCCGCATTAAAACTTCTACCCTCTCTTAAATTTGACCACCAGTTCTCAATTTCCATCTCGCAACTTTCTCTTGCTCCAGGAGGTTGAGAATAAACCCTCACCCCACCTTTATTTTTATCTAAAAAATACAATGCTGCTAATTTTCCACCCTGCCCGTGTTCTTTAATCTTATTAGGATCATCATAGGATTCCCCCCATATTGGATATTGTTCAATCTTTTCCCGACCCATACCGTTTGTACCTGAACAGTCAAAAGAAATCCGTTTACCGCCCCTATCAAACGTAATAACAATATTAGTTCGCTTACCTGGAATTCTCTCATCTAAAAAGTTATCAACAAATTCACCGAGAGCAATTGGTGCGTTTAAACTACTAACATCAGATTCAACTATCCTTGGATTGTTGAAACGCTGAACTACAGTAAATTCCTCTCGATCTCTTTCAGAAGTCATAGCTTTTGTGTAATTACACCTCTAGATAATCTTGATGGTCTATTGGTAAGCTTTTATCACTAAAAAGTATTAAGGATAAGTTATGCGATAAACCTGGCCTGTCTTCAATTCCCCCAGTAAGAGCATAGAGAAATCTTATCGCTGAAAACTCTCCTAAATCCCTCTTTATTTTTGATCCTATCTGTTCTCTTGTTTTTGAACTTGCCATTCCCGATATCAACTTCTGAATGTCGTTTTTGTATGCTTTGACAACTTCATTTGTTAATTCTTTCCCTACCGCTGATTTTGATTTTGAAGCTCTAATACATGATTCTCTTAGATCTTCGTCAAAAGAAGGAGAATTTGATTTCCAACCGTTTCTCTTCGCTAAACCAACAGGATCTTTACCTTCAAATATTTCTTTTTTTATTTCCTCTATCTTCTCGGGATTCCTTAATTTGGCTGAAAGAATCATTTCTGTTAGTTCAGCTTTTCCAGGTTGGTCCAAGTAACTTGTAAGTTTTTGTGTTTCACTTCCAAGTTCGAACTTTTCAGATTGTTTACGGAAACTCCGTCCGACAACGTCGTCTACGAAATCTTGCCACTTCATTCCACCATATTCCTTAATTGCCTGTTCATAAAACGGTCTCCAACCTTGATCCACCAGGTTCTTTAAGTGCTCATTAAAAAGTTCTGATACACTTGTGTAATTACCTTTCCTCGCAGCATCTCTCATCTTATTTTTAAAAGTCGCTTTTATTTCAGTTATATATTTTGATGCAATTGCTGCTTGTTTTGGATCCTCCTGCAATTCTGGTTGAAGTATCTTTGTTGCAATGCTTCCTAGATCGTTATGAACAAATTGATCCTTTTTACTTGGACTTTTCTTGATCAACTCTTGCATAACTACAACTGGGGCATCGTCTACATATCGAGCAGGGTTCCGTCCTGCTTTCTCAGTCTTTCTCTTCTTTTCAAGTACAACCACTTCTGTAGGATGTTCCTGATCAAATTGTTGCAGCGGTATATCACCCACATAGATATTGAAATTATGCTCAGGAGATATCCCGGAAGTTTTAAACGCCACTTCGGTCAATGCAGTCACAGTGTCTCTAGCTTTAAATAATCCGCCCCTCCTTCTGAGTAATGCACCCCGTTGTTCGACCAATTCAGCCGCTCTCGTAGGATCAGAGGTTTCGAGGCCTTTCGCTTCAGCTTCCAACCTATCAAGCTCCTCCTGGGAAACCGCCTGTCTGGTAAATCTGTCAAATAAATTATTTAATAACTCCTTACCTGTTGGTGACATATTTTTATTTAGGTACGAATTTATACCACAAAACGCATCTTATAGTCAATATATGAACCGAATAACCAGTTGTAGAATAATACTTACTGTTGACGATTTTCTATTTCCATCAAACCCTGTTGTCTTTGGCCATCTAGATAGCTTTTGCAAAAACGTTGCAGATGCGGTGGTACACTTAACATAATGATTTTTCTAATTTCAACGTACCGCTCAATCGTAGGCCTCGCCAGAGTTTGTCGATAAGCTATCTGTTGCTCATAGGTTTCAACACCCAGACATTCTTCCACTAGCAACGTTTTCTCGACTATATTTTTTAGAGTGTTAGTTTTTCTTTCCATATCTTCATTTTAAGAAGTACCGGTGGTAACAAAATTTTTATAATTTATTTAAAGTCAATCATGTGCTCCTGGCCAGAATTGAACTGGCATCAGCGGTTTATTCAAATTTCGTCTGTGCCTCTAGAAGGAATTGAACCTTCATCTTCAGTTCCGGAAACTGAAGCTCTATCCGTTGAGCTATAGAGGCGAATTCTCACCATCTCCTACGTCGGAAACTTGCACTTTGCATGCCCCGTTAGAAGTCAAAGACTTTCTAATGGGGTCCATTGAGCTATAAGGGTTCCACCATCTGTGATATCGAAAACCACTGCTCATCCATTCGACTCACGGAGGAGGTTCTTCGTACACTTTTCATATATTTTAGCATCTCATTCACCGTTATGGTATAATGACAACCTTATGTCACCGGCTAAAGAAATTGGGTTAGTAATTCAAACCGCTTCGTTTAATGAAGGGTTTAAAGCTCGTCTACTTGATCCTGCACAAAGAAGGGAAGCTCTTAAAGATCTGCGACTTGGTAATAAAAGATTAATTCGTGTACCTCTTACCGATAATGAGATTGCAGCACTTGGTAAAATCAAAGCTGACGATCTCCCGAGTTTCGCACAACAATGTCTTGACTACGATAGATTAATGTCGGAAAAATAATATCTTTCGTTAATTCTTCACTCGTTTTTTTTACCTTTTAACATCCATTCGCTACATCCATTAACTTTAATATAGGACCTAACTACAAGGTTTCACAGGACTAATTATCTGTCCAAATACTATTTCCGTCTGTTTCAAACACGATGTCTCCCAATTCATCTGTCCTAAAAACTTGGATATTGTGCTTTTTTAACAAATCCAAAATTTCCGGCCTGGGGTGTCCATAAGAGTTTTTTCCAACCGAGATTGAAGCCACACCAATCTTGATCGCACCATAAAATCTCTCCGACAAAGCACTTTTCGAACCGTGATGAGGTATTTTGATATAGTTAATGGAGTTATCACCGCTTTCTGACATCGTTGTGGCTAGATCATCCAAAATTTTCACCGAAGCGTCGCCTGTGAACAGAAACTTGAAGCTACCAAACCGTAGAAGCGAAATAATCGAAAACTCGTTCGGGTCCAGTTTACTCTCAAATGCACCCAAGCTTCCAGATGATGCGCTACTTACTTCCCCGCTATCATTTCCTGCTGTTAATTGCCGATAATTTTCCGCAAGGAAACTTTCCGTTGGATATAGTATATCTAACTGTATCAAATTCGACCTGATGGATGTACCCCTCACTGGATTAATCACATCAATACCCATTAAAAGTGTCTTATTTTTTAGCAGTTGATACGACTGATTGCTGGAATTTAAGGCATTTGCTAAGATTTTATCAACTTTGTAATTATCTAAGACAGAAATAATTCCTGTGTAGTGATCAGCCTGCGGGTGTGTGATCATCACAACCTCAATCTCCCGATCCCAAAAAGGCATATAGGTTGATAAACAATCCAAAACTTTATTGTTCGGACCACCGTCAATTAAAATCTCAAAGTTTTTATAAATAATTAGTGAAGCATCTCCTTGTCCAATATTACAGGATATTACTTTTAACCCTCCGGACGATGTGGAAAAAACTGACAACCAAACAGTTACGGTTGCAAGAACTAATAGTACGAAAAATATTTTCCAACGTTTTGACATAGCTAGATGTTTTCATCAACCAACAAAATTGACAACCGCCAAAAACCAAGAAGTTAGCGGATAACAAAGATATAAAATAATCCTTCCCAACGGTTCAAAAATTGTACCGACAATACCGCCCACCATTCCGATAATAGTTATCGGTACAACGGTCCACAAAACGGCGACATTAATAACAGGAGATAACAAATTAAATTGCCCGAAGAAATAATACAGAAGCGGTACAACTCCGATTTGTGCCGAAACAGTTGTCGACCAATCTTCGTTGATAATCTTCGGTACAAATTTAAAGAGCTTCTTTACTCTACGATAAAAGACAATGATCGAGCCGGTTGCAAACGTCGTTAACCAAAAACCAAGGTCACCAATCCATTCAGGCTTGACAAAAAGAAGAAAAAGGCCGGTTATCACAAGAACCCTTAAAGATTTATATATTCTTCCCGTCTCAACCGCCAATAACGAAGTCGATCCCATAATAGTTGCTCTTACAATCGGGGCATCAAAACCTGAAACAACTGCGTAAATCCAAATGCCGATCAGGGCAAAGATTGAGGCTTTTCTTCTCGGAAGAAACAAGATTAAAATCGAGATCAGAAATGACGCCACCAACGAAACATTCATTCCCGACGCAACAACAACGTGTGCTGTCCCACTGTTTTTTAACTTATTCCAAAGCTCCTCACCGATCCCACTTTTCGAACCAATAGTAATTCCAGCAACTAAAGCAGCATGGCTCTTTGGCAGCGACCTTTCAAAAAAAGAAATTATTTTCTGTCGATATTGATACAAAATACCTCTTTTTTCATCAATTGATATCAGTTTTGCACTTTTAATTATTTGATCTTCAACAATTCCTTCTATAATTACCTTATCTCCGTAGTAGATTCGAGGGTAGAGCGGCAGGTAGAGTTTATAACCCATTAACTTCAAATATTGCGATGTTGAATAGATAATCGCTTCAGACAAAACGCGGGTTGTAATCCGAAGCTTTGTCCCATTTACATACTTTGGCAAGTTGGAAAAGTAAAAAAATATCCTTAAAAAGAAAGCTAAAAATAGTATCGTAACAAGCAAACCATTTCTGCCAAACCTTATCTTCATACGCCGCAGATTAACAAACTGGAAACTTTAAATGACAAAAGCCAACTAGTAGACCGTGATTTTATCTTTTATTTTTTCGTACGTTGATTTAGGGAGAATGTTGCGATTAACAAGCTCCTCCGAACTTGAGTAAGGTCTTTGATCAATGATCTTTTGCCCGTAAACTTGGCCTATTCCGGGCAAGTTGTCAAGTTCGCTAAAGGGTGCAGTATTGATGTTTACCAAAGACGAACTATCCACCCCTAACACTGGTGATACACTTTGATACTGCTCACTAGCATTAGCACTTGTTGGCATTGTTTGCTTGACAGCATCCGAATCAACAGTTTCGTCAACCGATTTGATGTAAATCTTCAGCCCGTCAGTTAGTTTAGCTGCCCTGTTAATATACTTTTCCACCCAACTGCGATCTGCAACTTGCGAGAGGCCACCACAAATACTCATTAAGTCTTCTACCCTACTTCCTGAAGGCAATTTGTAAACCCCGGGCTTCTGAACCGAACCTGCAATTTCAACCACAACATTTGAAGCAACATCAGGTGTTTTACCCGGTTCGTTCACAACTTCAACGCTGCTTTTGTTAAAAACATCAGTGTTTTTGTATAAAAAAACACCAAAACCAAGCAGTATCAAACCAAAAAATGCCACACTTAAGGCAATCTTGTTTCTATTAAGAAATTCTTCAAAACCAAAAGATTTTAGCTTTGACAAAAGAGTCCCACTTTGAGAAGAAAGGTCACCATCAACTTCAGAATTGAGATCCCCATCCGAATTTCTGGGCATAATTCATTGTACTTTAGAAACCAGAAACTAGGCAATAGTTGTAAACAGTTGAAGTCAAGTTTAAATAACGAAATTAACTAATCTACCTGGTACATAAATCTCTTTTTTGAGCTTCTGCTGTCCCAACCACTTTTGTATTTTTTTGTTACCTTTTGACACAGAAAGCACGTAATCTTTATCATTTTCTTTCTCTCTATCGATCTCAATTGTTGCACGCAATTTTCCATTAATTTGGACCGGAATTGTCAACTTTTGCTCAACAACCAATTTTGGATCGTAGCTCGGCCATTTTTGTTTATGAATCGACCCTGAACCTGGATTCATCTGCTGCCAAACTTCCTCTGCCAGATGTGGTGTAAACGGTGCTAAAAGCAGAGCTAGTGTTTTCAGATATTGGCTTGAAACTGATACCCAATCCGCAATGTCTTCATCTTTGGATTTCAATTTGTGATTTTGACTTTTGATTATTGAATTTTGAGTTTGTACTTTTAGCACATTCACATATTCCATAATCGCGGAAATTGCGGTGTTATATTTGAACAGCTGGATATCCTCGGTTACCTTTTTAATAGTTTGATGCATTTTGATCGTAATCTGTTGATCTTTACTAAATTGCTGCGAATTCTGAAATATAGCCCAAATACGTTCGACAAATTTATGCATTCCCTCTATTCCAGTATCTCGAAAGTCGGGATAACCATCCATCGGACCCATAAACATCAAATACAGTCGAAGTGTATCAGCTCCGTACTTTTCAACATATTCATCAGGGTTTACAACATTTCCCCTACTCTTACTCATCTTGGCTCCATCTTTAATCATTAGTCCATGAGCATAAAACCATGGGAAGGGTTCATAACCCAAACTTTTATCAACAAATCCGTTATCAACCAGCATTTTCCAGACAAACCGCGCGTACATAAGATGAAGCACGGCGTGTTCCGCGCCGCCAAAATACAGGTCAACTGGTAGCCAGTCATTCGTAATTTGAGGATCCCAAGGAAGTTCTTGGTTCTTAGCAAACTTTTGCTTTAGACCCACACTCGGATAACGAAGGAAGTACCAGGCAGAGTCCAAAAAGGTGTCTGAGACGTCAGTTTCTCGAACAGCCTTTTTTCCACATCCGGGACATTCGACCTCGTAAAATTCCGGATGTTTTGCTAAGGGTCCTTTTCCAGTTCCTTCAGGTTTAAAATCTTTGATGTTGGGAAGTGAAACCGGAAGATCGGACTCTAAAACCGGATACCAGCCCGCAAAGCTATCGCATATGTTGCTGGCGGGCCATCCTTCCATTGATTTGAGATCCATTTTAACTTCAGTTTTTCTATCTCGCTCTTGTGTAAACCAACTTTGACCATTTTTGGCACAAACTTGACAGTAGACCATTGGAATAGGAGGACCCCAATAACGTTGGCGGCTGATCAACCAATCACGAAGGTGGTATCTGACAACTCGCTTTCCCCAACCCTTATCTTCAAGATAGTCCATAATTTTCTTCGTTGCTTTATGGACATCCAGCCCATTTAGAAACTCTGAATTAATAATCGTTCCTTCTTCTTCCTGAACTTGCTCAATTCGTTTAATTTCCGACACATCCCCATCTTTTCCTACAACAACACGTTTTATCGGAAGGTTGAATTTTTTAGCGAATTCGAAATCCCTTTTATCATGTCCAGGAACTCCAACAACCACTCCAGTTCCTACAGATATAAGTACAAAATCAGTAATATATATAGGCATTTTATTACCATTTAAATTATTTATTGCATACACATTCGTAAATATCCCTGTTTTTTCTCTACCCTCGGAGATTCTCTCTGCATCTGACTTACTTTTAGTATCTTCTACATACTTTGATATATTGTCTTTGATCTTATCACCTACCTTAATTTCACTGGTTAATATCCGTGCAACGAACGGGTGTTCTGGAGACATAACGATGAAGGTTGCACCAAAATTTGTATCCGGTCTTGTAGTGGAAACAACTATTTCTTCGTCTAAACCGTCAATCGGATATTTAATGTCGATCCACTCTTTTCTACCAATCCAATTCCTCTGGGCAGTTTTAATCTTTTCAGGCCAGTTGATTTTTTCGAGTCCTTCCAGAAGCTTATTAGCATAATCAGTAATTTTGAAAAACCATTGCTCCAAATCTTTCCGTTCTACTAAAGTCCCGCAGCGTTCACAAACCTGCATCCCCTCTGCAATTTTCAATGTTTCCCCCTCTGAACTCTTTGGCTCTTTTCCAGCTTGTGCGGGAGTGACAACTTGTTCATCAGCCAAAACTGTTTTACAGGATGGACACCAATTGACTTGCGCTTTCTTTTTATAGGCAAGCCCCGCCTTAAACATTTGGGTAAATAGCCACTGGGTCCATCTATAATAATCCGAATCAGAAGTGGTCACTGTCCGATTCCAATCATAAGCGTGTCCCAAACTGCGCATCTGTTGCTCGTAATGTTTCGTTGTGCGTGCGATCATCTTTGCAGGATGATCGTTAATTTTTAGCGCAAAATTTTCCGAGTGAATTCCGAATGAATCGTAACCAATTGGTTGGAAAACATTCTTCCCATTCATATACATGTATCTTCCAATGACATCACTCCCGGTCGATGCAAAAGCGTGACCAGCGTGTAATCCTTCCGCTGACGGGTAAGGAAACATCCAAAGGTTGTAGAATTTATTTTTCAAATCATTTAGGTTCGGTGTATAAAGGCCAATCTTTGACCAATTCTGCTGCCATTTTTTTTCAATAGCGTTGTGGTTATATTCAGTTTTTACCATAAGCAGATTATAACAAAATCAGACATTTATTGCTTATATACAGTCCCATATTATTCCATCTCTTTATAATTAACAAACCAATACTAAGGTCTCATACTTATGCTGTAAATATTCTTTATAGTCTTATAATATTTATTAAATAATCAGGTTTATATAGCTACAGATTACTTTATATAACATTTCCTTTTGCAGATATTTTAATGAGTACAAAATATGAATAATCTAGTCTTATAACATATGGTAATTAATATTTAAAATAGAAACTGCGTTTTCTATACTCTCAATTAAGCCAGAAATACAGCAAAAATACATCTTCCTAAAACTTAGCAGTTTGGTATACCAAATGCTAACACTGTGTTTATCATGACCTATATATTTTAGATATTTCTTAACTAAATGACTATTGACAAACAAATTATTTGTATTGTCAGTTTTCTATGTTGCTCCTACCTGGAATATTTCCTCCATTTTTGAGGAATATTTGTTACATCCCTATAAATTGGCCTATTTCTCAATCTAATATACATACATATTTAACGACATTGCTATGTAATATTATATAAATACCTAGATATCACAATGTAACGAATCGATAACCAAGTGATATCTCAAATTACCAAGCAGAGCAAGTTAGAAGAATAATAAAACTAAATCCCCATGTAGACATTAACTTTGTTATCGTTAATCTTCATAACAGCGTCGCGGATGGGGAGGTTTACTTTCTTGCCGTCTTGAGTAACATACTCCACATAATCTTTGATTAGAGATATAAAATTTGCATGGTAAGATAAAACATCAAATCTACCTCTTTCGTTATTTGAAGTTACCGTTTTTACAGCTCCCGAGAAAATTATTCCTTCTCTTGATTTAATTGTTAGTGTAAGCGGCCTGATCTGCATCTTTTATATCTGAAATACCACCAATATATAGAAATTGATCTTCTGGAATTTTGTCATATTTCCCCATGATTATCGAATTAACATCTTTAATTGTTGTTTCCAAAGGAACATAGCTTCCTTTTTGCTCTTTTTGGGCTTCAGCGACAAAAAAGTTCTGGGTCATGTAGTATTTTATCCTACGCGCTCGTTTGTAAGTTATTTGATCCTCCTTCGAAAGCTCTGACTCACCAACCAAAGAGACAATTCTATCTAAACTTTCCGCACGCTTGAGAATATTCCTCGCATTAATTGCAACTTCATAATGAAACTCACCAACCGTCTGCGGATTCAAAGAACCGGATGAAGATGCAAGAATATCTATCGCGGGTACCAAACCTTGCTGATAGACATTTCTTGAAAGCACGACAATTGACTCCAAATACGGAAAGACCGATTGAACCGAATAGTCCAATAAATCATCGGATGGCACATAAATCGCCTCGATTGACGTAATGTGCGCGGTGTCGGTTGAAGTTAATCTTTCGTGGAAGAGTCCCATTTCCGATTCGAGGGTGGCTTGGTAACCATCCTCCGATGGAATAATATTCATTAAAGTTGAAAGCTCGTTTCCAGCCTGTGCGAATCGAAAAAGATTATCTATAAAAAATAGCACATCGTTTTTTGTGACATCTCTGAAATACTCCGCAAGCCTGACACTCGCATATGCTGTAAGAAAACGTATCGCAGGATTCTCTCCCATGGTTCCAAAAATTAAGGAGGAAAGATGCATCGAATTTGTTTTCTGCAGGGCTTCATAAAGCTCAAGTCCTTCCCTCGACCTTTCACCTACTCCAGCGAAGACGGAGACAGACTTTCCTTCAGAGGTTCCGACAACGTTATGGAGAATTTCAGTTAAAAGCATTGTTTTTCCTACTCCAGCACCTCCAAATAAACCCATCTTTCCACCTTTCATTAGAGGACAAAACATGTCTATTACTTTGATTCCTGTTTGAAGTATAGAGATCTCAGATATCGGATTAATTTTACTGCCATAATCATAATAAATTGGCTCAAGAGAATCGAATTTGATTTGTCCCTTGCCGTCGATAGGATTACCGAATAAATTCACAACTCTTCCCAAAAGACCTTTGCCAACCGGAAAAACAATTGGTTTCCCGGAATTGATCACCCTCATTCCCCGCACCACATCTCGATAACCGCCCAAAACGAAGCAGTAGAAACTACCCTGCCTTGACGACACGTAAACCTGCATCTTAATTCTTGGGTCAGATTCAGAAATTAAGATATCGTTGATCGCAGGGAGGTTGCCAATAAACTCAACTTCGGCGATATTTCCCTTGATACCAATAATTTTTCCAAAATTTTTTTTCATTTTAATCAATTTACCCTACATTCCCATCAAACCTGCAATTATCTCCTGCTGTTTCTTATTAAAATTCTGATGCGTAATTCGATTTCTTGTAAATTCCAATCTTTGTAGCTCCCGCTGGGTATTTGCACTTGCTTTATCCATGGCAACAAAACGCGATGCGTATTTTGAAAGCTGCGATTCTTTCATTGATTGCTCGATCAGTGACGAAAAGATCTGTGTTTCGAAAAAAATCAGGATTTTTTCCAATGACGGCTCAAAAATATAGAGTTCTTTCTTTTCCGACTGATTCTGGTTATCAGTCAAATCGATCTTCGCACTTACCGAAAGCATTATTGGTTGCTGGGTGATAATATTTTTGAATTTTCCGTAAAAAACGTGTATCTGTTCATATTGAACAATATGTTTGATAATCTCGTACATTTTGTCGCTGTTCTCACCGTAATCGGGGTAATCAAAATAGGTATACGGTTTCCCAATATTTTCAGATAAGAAAAGTTGAAAACCATACTTTCCAATAATTGTTACCTCACTTTGAGCTTCGCGGGCCTCAGACATAAACATACGATATGTTTCAGGAATAATACTCCCATAAAGTCCAGTGTTAGCTGAAAGTAGCACCGAGACATTTTTCCCATTGTGCGGGATGAATGTAATCTGATTACTTGCTCCCCTTTTTTTTGCCAAAGCGAGCGTCTCGTGCGAGTACCACGTCCTCACCTCCTCAAAGATCTGATTAATTTCATCTTGAAACAAACGATTTCTAAGGACTAAATCGCGGATTTTCTTCATTCTGATTGATGCCACTTCTTCATAAGCATCAATCAGCTCACCCATAGCTTTGATATTTTTGATATCTTCTTTGATGTCAAGTAGTGTCGGCATAGGTATTCAATCCTCCATTTTGAGTTATTTTAATTGTGACAACAACTGTAAGATATTCGCTTGTGACGACTTCATACTTTCTATTAAATAAGAGAGTGACGCCGAGTTGGTAATCAGATCGTTTACTTGTTTTCTAAAATCAGAATTCTTCAGATATAAAGTTGTTAACTTCTTAAGTTCAAGTCTTAAACCGTTTATGTCTTTTTCGAGCCAGTATCCCGACCATACAGCGGTATACAAAAAGACACTTAAGGCATACGGCCGAGACGTTACAGACGCCTGATCGAAGATGCTGGTAATTTTGTCTCCCATCATCAGCATTTTCTGGGACTCTTCGGAAAGCTCAGCACCAAAATGCATAAATTCTTTCATTTTTTCGTAAGAAACCATAAAACTCGTAAGTTTTCGCGATAATTCGCGCAAAAGCGGAGTTTGAGCCTGCCTACCCACCCTAGTTACCGAAAGGAATGGGTTTATCGGCGGTCGTTTACCCTGATTAAAATAGTCTCGATCAAAATAAAGATGTCCGTCAGTCATAGCCATAAGATTTGTCTGAATATATCCAGAAAAGTCACCCATCACCATTTCAGCAACAGGCATGCAAGTGATCGAAACCTCGGCTAACTTTCCTTTCCCGGAAGATATCTGGAAATTACCGGCCCGCTCAAGCAGTCGTGAATGAAGATAAAAAATATCACCCGGATATGAGTTTCTGCCAGGAAACCTACCGGCCAAAAGCGAAATCTCGCGGTAATATTTTGCATGCGCCGTCAGATCGTCAAGTGGAACAAAGACGTCATAACCTTTATCACGGTAGTATTCAGCGATTGTCATTGCAATATATGGTGTCAGATAGACAATTCCCGAGGGGTCGTCCGGGTAAGATGCAATCGTAATAACTTTATCTTCAATCTTATTTTCCTTAAGAAATTTATTAAACTCAATTACATCCGTACGTTTCTTTGCAATCGCCGCATAAACACACACCGTACCACCTTTCTGGGCTTGGGTCAGAATACTTTGTAAAATAAATTGTGTCTTATTCGTTTTCCGGTCGCCAATTATCAACTCACGTTGACCCATCCCGAGCGGCAGCATTAAATCGACAATAGTAACACCAGTTTCAAAAGGCTTGCTAATGTTTTTTCTGACATCAATGCCGGGAGGATCACTTTCAATACTGCGCGCACTGCCCGTCTCTTCTTCCTCAAAAGTGACAATATCGGGCGGGGAAACAACATTGCCAAAGAGATTATCGCCAATCATAATTTTTAAAGTGTGTCCCGTCCTGGCTACTTTCGTTCCAACCCTGATATATCCCCTTGAAAGAAGAATTATCTCGACAACATTGTCCCCTGTTGAAAACACCTGTCCGATTTCACCGTTTTCAAAAACAACAACCTCCAAAAGCTTAACTCCCGGAAGCCCGTCACAAAAAACAATCGAGCTTGAGATGCGTTTTACATAGCCTATTTCACCGGTTTTGTTCAAAAAATTTTCAAAAGTGTCCATATTTCTAACATCACATATCTAACTTTCCACCTTTTATGCTTAAAGATATCGAGGGATTGTCAAATTATGATTTTGAAAAATTGACATTCTCTAACTCCTTGGATATTTTCTTTCTGAGCGATAAATCCAGGTATTTTCCTGCATAAGAAAGCTGAACCCCACCCAACAACATTGTATTTAACACAATGTCGACGACCAATTTATCGTCGACATTTTTCTTCAACCACCCTGAAACCGACTCGATAAACGAGGAACTTGGTTCAAAACCGATGCATGCGGAAAGCACAGGGACAGTTTCAATCTCATTTTTGAGCTCTTTTATATATTTCGTAACATCTTTGCCGGCTGACTCTTTGTGAACAATCTCTGACACCCAACTTCGTATATCACTGCGTATTATTTCGTTATATTTATCTTTAGATTGATATATTGCACCCTCAAGGCTTTCCAGCTCACCCTTCAAAATATCAAGGTCGTCTTTAGTACTAAGCTTAGATAATAAAAGTGATGACATAAAAAGCTACAACATCCGAAAGTATCTCAAATAACTTGCGTTAAACGTCACTTAAAAAAGCCCAATTTTTTAGCCTCTTCAAGGGATTGGATTATCATATCTTCCTGTTCCTTCTTGCTCAAAGTTTTTCCAAGTACCTTCAAACTTACATGCTTGATAAAGTCCACACCCAAGCTGTCAATCTGCGAAAGAATTCTCTTTTTGAATTCAGAAACCTCCGTTTCGTAACCGCGATACAAACTCTGAAGTGAGCTATTTACAACCGAAGATGTTTTCTTTGTCTCAAGTTGCGCATCTGCAATTATCTTATTCAGTCCCATATCAAGTCTTGCCTTGACATCCTTACCAACACCGCCGATAAACGAGTCGTACGTTTGCGAGAACTTCCCAGCAACGGACCGATAATCTTTCAGATTTGCTGCTAACATTTGTTGAAACGAGTTATTTAAGATTTGTTTTTCTTGCTCGCTAATCCCCTGGACGTTAGCAATAATCTCCGCAGCTTTCTTGTTTGCAGCCTCAATAATTTGGCGTGCCTGATCGTTTGCGGGTGCGTAGGTTCCCTTTTCCAAATCTTCTTTCTGATGTTTGAGACTATCGTTTTCTTCCCTAAGACCACTCTGGACTTTCAAAGATTTTAGATACAAAAGCACAAAAACAATAAGAAGAAGACCAAACGCAGAAAGTAGAGCAATTAAAACATATGTCAATTCATTTCCCATATGGCAGGTATCCCACTTACTCTATTTACTTTAACTTTTGTATATAAATAATTCAAGGATTGATGTAAAAACGCATTGTCATGCACAAAGATTGTAGAGGGTTAGTTAATTTTGGAATATTTTAAACCGGAAATACTTTTTGAAAGTACGTAGAGAATTTACTTTTCCGCCAAACTTGCTTTGTTAATTAAACTTTTTCCTGTCATCTCGGGAGGTTTTGGAACCCCCATTAAATCCATAATCGTTGGCGCAACATCCGACAAATTTCCATCCTTTAAGATGCTGGGCTCACCTTTAAACCTGTTTGCAATAATATAAAACGGAACTGGAGAATTAGAATGCTCTGTGTTCATTACACCTGAAGATGTTGTGTAAAAAAACGTCCCTAATGGGAATGTTAACAGTTCTTCCGCGTTTCCATGATCTGCGGTTATATACAGTGTTCCACCAGCTTTAAGCGTGATTGCCGCAATACTACCTACCGCCGAATCAACATACTCAATTGCTTTAATCGTCGCCTTTAGGTTTCCTGTATGAGCAACCATGTCAGGGTTGGCAAAATTCATGATGATAAAGTGATAACAATCTTTTAGCATCGCTTTTTTGAACTCGGAGACAACCTTAAAGACAGACATTTCTGGTTTCTTATCGTACGTCGCAACGTTTGGAGACGAAACAATAACGACGTCCTCGCCTTCGTATCTTTGATCCCTCAGTCCGTCGAAGTAGAAAGTTACCATCCTCTCCTTCTCGCTTTCCGTTAGATGAAACTGGCGATATCCAGATTTCGACAACATCTCAGGAAACGAATTGATAATGACCTCGGGAGGAAATGCAATTGCACTCACCGGAAGGTTCTTCTGATATTCTGTCATCGTCACAAAAAACAAGTTTTTAGGCACTTTTCCCCTTTGAAAAGTGGGCCCTTCGGCCTTTTCGCTATCCTTCCTATGCTTTTGCTTCCCATGCGGAGTATATCCAAACTCAACCACCTTCAAATCCTCAAAATCACTGAAGGTAAATGCCATCGTCAACTGTCTTGGTCGATCAATTCTAAAATTAAAGAAAATAACTGCGTCATTGTCGTTTACCACACCAACAGGCGCCCCATTATTTTCGATTATGGTCGGTTCAATAAATTCGTCAGTAATATTGGTTTGATATGAGGACGATATTGCACTAACCGGATCACTTGCCTTTACACCGACGCCATTAACGATGGCGTCATAAGCTTTTTTAGTTCTATCCCACCTGGCATCCCGGTCCATCGCCCAATAACGGCCGGAAACACTCGCAATTTGCGCAACTTTAACTTCACTAAGATAATCGGATATTTTCTTAACAACATTCACTGCATCTGTTGGTGGAGCATCGCGCCCGTCTGTAAACAAGTGTAGACAAGCGTTTCTCACATTGTTACGCCTTAAAAGCTCCAAAAGTGCCATTAAGTGCGCTGTTGAAGAATGAACATTTCCCGAGCTGGCAAGACCCATGATATGAAGTCGTGAGTTATTATTGCGCGTATGGATAATTGCCTGCAGAAATGCTTTGTTTTCAAAAAAACCTCCGTCTTTAATTGCCATATTGATTCTCGGCAGACTTTGATAAATCACCCTTCCGGTACCAATCGCTAAATGCCCTACTTCAGAGTTTCCAGCCTCATTAGCCGGAAGACCAACAGATTCTCCTGCTGCGATTAATTTTGAATATGGGTAATTAGCCCGAAAATATGTTAAATTCGGCGTCCGGGCGGCTGAAATCGCATTGCCGCTCGACATTGGCGCAATACCAAATCCATCCAAAATTAACAGAACATGTGGTTTGACCACAGACTTTTCCAACTTGTTGTTTTCTACCATCGATAACCTTATTGGTTTTGGTTTAAAAAGATTAAATAACATACTCTTTAAATTAAACGGCCTAAAGAACAATCAAGAATTTGTATAGCAACGTTTTCATCCCGGCTGCAAACTCCGGTCTATAAATAAGTTAAGCAAATTGAAAATTATTTGCCTATTTTTTAACCGTATATTTTCCGTACAAACAGACAATTTACCTACTTTTATATACATTATAATATGAGAATTATGTATGCCATTCCAAAACCTACCAATATAATTACAATGGTAATTGCAATGTGCATAATTATTGACAACTGTATCATTCTTGATGCAAGTGGGTTTCTTCCAATGGCTTCAATACCTGTTCTGGACACTCTTCCAAAATAAGCAAAACCCAACACAAACGAAAGCAGCAAAATTAAGGATGCGAGTAAATACCTCAACGAATCAAGGGGTTCAAATATCGGTGCCGACAAACCTTCGCGCAGTACTGTAATCAGATTTGATTTTGCTGCCGAAAGTCCTGTGGCAGGGTGAATATTCAAAGCAACCATCACTGTTCCGACATTGTCAGGATTATCAGAATCATAATTTTCAAGCGACGTGCCGATAACATATCCGTTTCGTTGCGCCAACACACCCACTCCTGGTTTACTCGAGCTTGTAATAAGATCGCCCTTCTTTATATTGCCGTTCTGCGATGAAACTTTAACCACGGTTTTCCCACTGGAAGATACTAAATAGTTGTTATCGCTTCTTTCTTCCTCAAAAGCTGCTGCAGGGTTTTCAACAACCGTTCCAAACATTTCGGTGTTGTACTCACTATCGCAAAGTTTAAACCCATCATCACCTCTACAGACCAGATCGCCTTCATTAATATTCTCTCCTGCAATCTCAACTGTTATCGCAATGCCTGAGGAAGTCACCTGTGCATCTACATTTGAAGGCTCACGAAAAAAAAATAAGAAGCAAACTACGATAAATGTTATCAGCGACAATTTTCTCATACCTTAACTCTATTATTTAAACAATAAATTTTCAAGGAGCCTGGTTCATATTGCCCACTTGGATACTTTATATGTAACATATGACAAATAAAGTATCTGAGGGCAAGAACCCCCGGTATTCTCGCCCTTTGGTCTCAACAAGTCCTTCAGTTTTACTTAGGGAGAGCTGGCCGAACCATTTGTTCACTCCTCCCTTTTATCCGTAAATTGAGAGACCACGGTTTTCGCGAAGTTTGAATAAACTTCCACGGTTTGAAAGCCGTGATATTTTGTTGCCTGCCCGAGCCTTTACTATTACAAACCGGTTCGGACCTCATATTTACCATGAACATTCCGTTTTGCATACAAATACCCCGTTGACAGCACTATATATAAAATGTTCAAATTAACTTGGACATTTAAGTATAAAATGTCCAATATTGTAAAATTCTATGAAGCATCTGCCCATCAATGATTTTTTAACCATCCAAGAAGCTGCGAAAAAACTCCGAGTTAGCACAAAGACTTTAAGAAGATGGGAAGCTGGAGGAAAGCTGGTTCCAATTAGGACAGCAGGGGGTCACCGCAGATACACACTAACTCAAATTGAAGAAGTAAAAAAACCTAAAGCTAAAGATATATTCAAATCTTTCCTTACACCTCCCGAAATATCAACCTCAAAAATTGCGGAAATAGCAAAAGAAGAAGCTCGGAAAGAAGTGATTAACTACAAATTCTGGTCTTTGGATTCAAAAGATCTGACAAAAGTAAACGAGGATGAAGATCAAAATAAAGATCTTGAAATCTTAAATAATCTCTACAAAATAACCTTGCCAAATACAAGAAAACTGTTTGGATATTACGTATTAGGAGTTCTGCTACTGATCATAACTTTTACCGGTCTTAAATTCAACCTTCTAGGAAGAAGCGTAGCTTTTCTTTCAGCAAGAAATTCTAAAATTGCACAGATATTTGACAATTACACAACTTCATTTGAAGCTAATACGGATAACATGCGGAATAAAGTATTAGCTGATACAACATCAGTTTCCCTACAATCTTTTAACATATATGTCGAAACAAACATTTCCGAAAATCTAAACGTTGCAAAAGATTTGGAAATATCCGGTGGAAATTTGACATCATCTGCAACAACTTTCAATCTACTAAACCAAACAGTTGAAACATTAAATATCGGAGGTAACGCTACGACAGTCGCTATCGGAAACACCACAGGAACCACCTCTATTAATAACAATCTTGAAGTATCTGGAACAAATAACGATATTTCCGGCACGCTAAATTTATCAGGAAATTCACTCACCTCTAGTGGTGATCTGCTAATTAACCCGACTGGTGGCGGAGTTGCCATCGGAGAAAATACGCCAGGGAACGTCGACATGGCAGGAGGCGACTTTTTTGTTACCGGAGATCTTGAAATTGATGGAACTGCATATATCCCAACACTAGCGGTAAACTCAGATACAATAACAGACTTAACCGGAGCTGGTCTAACAGTCTCAAGTGGTGCGTTACAAACAACACTGGGAACTGCAATTGAGTCGTCTGAAATTACCGATGGAACTATAGCAGAAGCCGACTTAAATATCTCAAACTCCCCCACAAGTGGCTATGCATTAACATACAACGCATCAACGGCTGGTTTTACTTGGACTGATTTAAGTAGTGCAGCTGGGGCTTGGACTGACTCAGGAACAACAGTTTACCTAACAACTATAACCGACAGTCTTGTCGTTGGGGGTACTACCCCACTCTCATCAGCAAAGGTTTCAATTGATGGCAATAGCGACCAAACTCAATTATTAATTCAAGGGAATACCACACAGACATCAAGTCTTTTGACATTAGAACAGTCAGACGGCACGGATATTTTGAATATTTCAAACACAGGCACATTGTCTATTATTGACGGCGGATTCATCGATTTATCAACAATCACCCACAACGACTCTGCTCCGCAAGGACTTCGACTTCCACAAAACACTAGTTTTGTTTCTCCTTCAAGTGGTGAAGGTTACATCGCCTGGGATACCGACGATAGCGCGCTTGTTGTTTATGACGGTTCCACTTGGCAAAACATCTCCGGTGGTGGAATTGTTACTGGAACTGGTTCATCCGGAGAAGTTACTTACTGGTCAAGCACAAGCGGAATCACAGGCTCAACAAATTTTTATTTTGATGCTACAAATGAACTTCTTGGAATAGGAACTGGTTCCCCCACCTCCAAGCTTCAAGTAGCAGGTAGTTACTCAACAAACCCGCTCGTTGTCTTAAACGAAACCGGCTTGAACCCTCTCCTCGAAGCGCAGGTTTCCGGTACTCCGATTGCCAGAATTACAAACTCTGGTAATTTTTATCTTACCGGAAGCCTAAACACACTTTCCGGAAATCTCACAATTGACTCGGCGGGGGGTCAAACAACAGTTTCGGACAACTTGGCTGTAACAGGGACTTCAGATTTGCGAGGAAACATTTCAAATTCCACAGGAGATCTCCTTTTGGACGACACCACAGATATTGGAAGTGCAACAACCGGAATAAGTGTTTCTACAACCGGAGAAATTTCAGATATCGACGGCAACCTCACCCTCAATGACAATACTGATATTTCCGGCAATTTAGACGTCTCAGGAACGATTACAGGGGGAAATGCCAATGTTTTTCAAGTAAATACATCCGGACAAATTACAACAGCGACAAATGCAACTATCAACGACGTTGATATCAGCGCAACCGGCGCAATTTCAGATATCGAATCCCTATCATTAACAACATCTGGTAACACTTGGACGTCAAGTGGAAATCTGACGATCTCGGGCGATTTGGCAGTTAACGGTGGTGACATCACAACCACCACAACCGGTTTAAATATCGATGTTGCCGATACTGGAGCTTTTTACTTTAGAGATGGAACCAATAATCTCTTTCAAATCCTTGACGGCGGAAATTTCGGAACAGTACTTTTGACAACAACAGGAAGTACCCCGGCAACTTGTACGGAAGGAGAACTATATGCAAACACCAATGGTAACCTTTATTACTGTGAAGTTGCAAATACTTGGATCGATTTAACGAATTCCGGGGGAAACATTTCAGGATCCGGTTCCTCCGGGCAAATTGCCTATTGGGACGGAGCTAATTCAATAACCGGTAATAACAATTTCTATTTGGATCCAACCGATTATCTTCTCGGTTTGGGAACTAACAATCCTGCATATAAACTTCATGTAACGGGAACTTACCAAGGTAATGCTCTTGCAGTTCTTAACGAAACAGGTTCAAATGATATTCTCGCCGCCTCGTCTTCAGGAACGACAGTGGCAAGAATTACGAACGGAGGAAACATCCTCTTAACAGGAACTCTTAATACAATTTCAGGTAATCTGATAATCGATTCCGCAGGGGGCCAAACAACAATCGCCGACAACTTTGTCGTAACAGGGACTTCTGACCTTCAAGGAGCAATCTCAAATTCAGGTGGAAATGTCATCATCTCTGATACAGTTGACCTCGGAAGTGCATCACAAGGTATCGAAATATCGACAACAGGAGCAATATCGGATATTGATGGAGATGTAACGATTAATGACAATGTTGATGTAACGGCCGGACTTGATGTCACAGGAGCCAATTTAACAGTAGGTGGAGCCAACTTCTCTGTCAATCAATCAAACGGAAATATAACAACTGCAGGAACTGTTACACTTCCTAATTCAAATACACTAACAGGTGTAGCAAGCTATACTCAGTTCGGAAACGGCATCTCAGTCGGTGGAGCTACAACTTACTACCTTAACTCATCGGGTAACCTTAATGCTAATCAAGGAACATTTGCTAGTACTCTGGATGCCAATGGACAGGTTGACCTTGGAGACGGAGGGGATGCAATTACTATTTCAGGAACTACAGTTGGTATTACATCAAACGGGGCAACAAATGATATCACCCTAACATCGGCTGACGATATTATATTTGACGATCTACAACTGTCATCCCCCATTCAGCTGACTGATGTTGATACTTCTTTACCAAATTCCAATACTGGAATAGTCGATGCTATTAATGATGCATACAATGCTGCAATTGGAGGCGGAGGAGGAACTTGGAGCATCTCATCGGGAGTCATTTATCCAACAACAATATCAAACAATGTCGCAATAGGAACTTCTACTACAGCCGAGGCGATCAGCAAGCTCTATCTTACAAACAATTCGACGCCAACCGGCAAGGCTCTTGCCATCTTTAATCAAAATGAGTCGCAAGATATCTTTTCCGCATCATCCTCAGGAACACCAAGACTTACACTAACCAACGCAGGAAATTTGCAATTCCAACAAGCCTCCTCAATCACAACAACCACTGGAAATCTTACATTTGACTCCGCCGGATCCACCGTTTTTGCAGATGATCTGATTTGGAGTGAGGCAACACCAACGCTAACATTAAACAATGGCGTCACTTTCAACATATATGACGGCACGCAAAATCTTCTCACGCTCACAGACCAAGGGACAACAGCTGATTTAACAATATCCGGTAATTTAATTGTTTCCGGAGGAACGATTACATCAGCCGCAACTGCAAATTTATTAAATACAGTCTCGACAGAGATAAACTTTGCTGGAGCCGCCACGACTTTAAATGTAGCTGATGCCGCAATAACCGGAATAATTGATATCGGTGGTGTTACCAACGACGGGGCCTCAACAATCAGCATCGCAACAAACAACACGTCTGCCGATATAATCACAATCGGAAATGATAACGCCGCAACTACCCTATCGTTGAGCGGCGGAGACGACTGGACAATTAACGCAAATGGTACAATGACACTCTCCGCATCCGGAGCACAGACAACTGCCCTAACAATAACAAGCTCAAATTACACCAACGCTCTCTCAATCGCAGACAATAATATAACAGGAACAACAGCAAACATCGATCTTAATAACTTCGACGTTATAGGCTCAAGCGGAAACATCACAACTGCGGGAGATCTTGCCCTAAACGGCGGCGATTTAACCTCGACCGCTACAACTTTCAATTTTGATGTCGCAAATACGGGAACAATACAATTCAGAGACGGATCAAATATCCTTGCATCTGTAAAAGACGGGGGGTCAAACGGAATACTATTTATCGGAACTGCAACAAGCGCTCCTGGAACTTGTACAGAAGGTGAACTTTACACAAACTCAACCGATGGAAATATTTACTACTGTGAAGATACTGACACATGGATCGACATAACTCCGGGTGGTGGGGGCGGAGTAACAGGTTCCGGTGCGGGAAATCAGGTCGCCTATTGGGATTCATCCGGCTCGATCGCGGGAAACAGTAATTTTGCATGGGACAGAACCAATTTGCGTTTGGGAATCGGACAATCAAGTCCGATAACAAAACTCCACGTCGGTTATACGGAACCGGGCAAGGCGCTGGTAATCTTAGACGAACTTGGAACTGATCAAAACATCCTTTCAGCATCAGCTTCCGGAACAACAGTTTTTAACATCGACCGCTCCGG
>LBWP01000009.1:9462-66941 GCA_000993685.1 Candidatus Woesebacteria bacterium GW2011_GWA1_39_21 | reverse complement strand
TAAGGGAAACCGGAAAGTTTAAAAAATAAATTTGAATAACCGATTTTTAATAATAAAGTTCAGAAGGTCTACCAATCTTCTCTTTCACTTCTGACAATTTTTCCTTCTGATATTGGCCTGTTTGTCGTTGACAAAAGAACCTCTTTCCCCCGCTTTTGAATTTCAGCCGATGTCACCCTTCCTTTTTCGATTTGTTTTTTTATAAATTCATCATCGTCAAAATTTGACAAAAAGTCTGGAGAAAACTTTTTCATCACATCCCCAGCAACCCACCCCAACATTTCGTTTGTTAAAACCCCAACACGTGTATCTGGCATTTCACTTCTAAAGGCTTCCAAGAAACCGTCAATTCCAATATTGCTCATATGAACAATACACACATCAAACCTTGCCAGCACTTTCCCGATTTCAAATTTATACAACTGTCTATCTGAATCGACAAAGGTTATTTCTGCGTCTTTGAAATAAATCTCCTTGAGTTGCTGCATCGGCTTTAACAATTCGCTTTGTGTGGAATAATCTACCCACAAAACTTTAACTTTCTTTTGATCTTGCATAGTTTGGCATATTATAAGTGGGCAGATAGCAGGGCACAAGTTATAATCCTGCTTGTACTTTATTCCTCGATAGCTCAACGGTAGAGCGGCTCCCTGTTAAGGAGAAGGTTCTAGGTTCGAATCCTAGTCGAGGAGCCAGATAGGACGCTGAGCATGTAAAAGCTCTGTTTGTCCCATATTATCAGGTGTTTCTCTTGGTTCGAATAATCTTCATATTACCCCCGTGTTTCTTTCTTATTAGAAACTTTAGTCTCGCAAGCTTGGTTTTTGACTCGACAAAGTTTATATTTAAAGCATGGGGGATGAGAACAAAAATTTGAACCGACAATTTTCCAACCTGAACGAGACCAGTAATGAAAATGTCCCAAAACTCACACTTTCTCCTTTAAATGAAACCTTAAAGCAAGAAAAAGTAGAACCTTCAAAAATTCCTCACATACCAAGACTTAGTTTTAAAGACAAAAGAAGATATATTGTTCTCTTCGCATTATTTATTTTACTAGTACTTGTGGCTGTTACTGTCGGTCTGTTCATTAGAAAAGCATCCAAAGTCGAGGTGGAAAGCCGACTAACAAACATTGACTGCTAAAGTATTATACAATTGTGACGTTACAATCTTGTTTGGAGATAAGGTTAAAAGAACTAATACAAGGTCTTCCTCGCTTTAATTTACTTATATTTATTAGTTAATTGTCTAGACCTGTATTTGACGTTGAAGTTGCGGGTTTGTAAGAACCTTCTGCAATCATATGGGGTATTTTGTTTTCTATGGATACTAAATAAAGGTCAATGTTAAATCCTTTAGTTACATTAGTATCATCTATCCCATACAATATTGTCTTGCTATCAGAAAGCCAATAACCTGAATGCCATGTTTTATTAAGGTCGGTCTTTGTAATTAAAATCTTTGGAAAATTAGATTTGGTTATATCAACCAACCAAAGCTCCTCATTGCCTTCAGTATAGTTGGAATTGTGATAAATAACATACTTACCATCAGGAGAAAATTGAGGGCGTTGAGGAAGGTTCATTGGTTTACCATCTTTAGTCGCTGATTCAGCAAGTATATTTTGGGCTCCTTTTTCTTCTAAAATAATTTTATTAGCATCATAATCAAAATATACCAACTTGCCCCCTGAATTGTTCCAGTTATATTGTCCAGTTTTATCTGTCCGAAAAACTTTTATCTCCTTTGTTGTAATATTCACAGTCTTATCTGGAGCATTATATCCATCCCGAAAAATAACTTCTTTTGAATTAGGTTTCCAACCCATCAATCTTTCCTCAATTTCATAGGTTTCTATCCTCTCTTTGTATTTATACAGTATTATTGCTTCCTCTGGATTAATGAGGTCAACATAATATATGCCTTCACTGACCCCTGTTGGTGTAATATGCTCTTTCGGTGAATAATCTGCATCAGGTTGGGGGTAAAAGGCAGCATCAAAGGCAATCTTAATGCTATCAGGCGACCAAGCAAAGATGCTTGTACCAACACCTTTAGTTTCACCCTTTTTTGGTTGAAATATATTAGTCAGTTTGGTCGGTTGCGAAGGACTAACGCCTTTAATTTTCTGTACCATCAATTCACCTTCACCCTTAAGGAAAGCTATATATTTCCCATTGGGGGAAATTGCGGCCGAAGCTGATACTCCATTCTGAAATAGAAACTCACCAGTACCGTCCTCATTAACCAGCCAAAGCTCACCTTTTCCAAGTTTAATGTAACCAAGCTTGTTTTTACTTCCGAAGTCTTTTGTTTTCTCGTTTGGCTTCACTTTTTCCCATTCGTAAATTACTTCAGAAATTTCTTTTACTTCATCCTGCGACTGAGGAGTAATTTTAAGTAAATTATTCTTCCAAGAAAAATATAAAAGTGATGCAATAGAACCCAGCAAAACAATTAGAAGTAATATTAAGTGCGTAAAGCCTTGATGATACTCTTTCATTATATATCAGTATACTTTAAGCAAAGTTAAAATTGTAGTTATCATAGTCATATTGGGAATAGTCAAGTGTCCTGAATGTATTTATTAGCGGGAGCAAAATAGCCTTACCCACGTTTTAATATAAACTGACAGTTTTTAGTTTATGGTTTTATCTCGTAACCTCCGGACATGAGAATTTGGGATTTTGGAATTTCACGCATAAAATTAGGGCTAGTTTCTGTCTTCGCATGGTAATATCTACTGCCAATTTTTATGATAAATTCGGAATTTGTAATAGATACGATAGGTTCAACCGTGTCCGGAATTATCGAATCTGCGTAATTAAACTGCTTTCTTAAATATTCACCAAAATGAAACTGCTTGAAATAATATAAACGATAGTCTTTACCAAACTCTTGGGTTAAAACCCTAAAAGTTTTTGGGTCAGCATCTTTCAATATTTGATTTTCCCAAAAAACATGCTTATTGTCTGCGGCAAAACTATTTTCCATTAAAACATGGAAAGTGTACCAATCCGCATCTAATTTGTGATACTTGTATGAGCAGATTGGTGCTGGACCTTTACAGTCTCGATAAAATGTTTGGCCCAGATTGTCATGGAAGTAAATTCTTCCCGGCAGGATTGGTGTTTTGGTTGTGAAATAGTTAAATATTAGAAATAAAACTAAGGCGCCAAATATCCATTTTAATCTTTTTTTGACCACGTCTATTTCAATATAGCATTTACTTCCCACTCAATCCATTCTTTAGCTGTAAGTTGTTCCACTGTTCAGATTAATAGACGGAAGAGTAAATGAGGCTAAATCATCAATAATTTTGATTAGTCTCTCTATACTTTCTTTTATAGCCGTCTGGGACGGATATATAATCAACTAAGTTGAAGATATATTGAAACTTGGTGTTGGGAGCCAGAGATTTTTAGCTTCATATCTCAGTAACATCAAAACTGCGTTAGAACTTTGATATAATCAAATTATGGACGATTTAGAAGCCCAGCTAATTCCTCCTGAAAAAAAGTTCCCGCAAGTTGAGGAAGTCAAAGTACCTCGAAATGAAAATGGCGAGGTCGTTATTTTACCAACTGATAATAGGGTATTTCTAATTCGTACGAGAGGCAGAACGGGTTGTGATGCCAGCCTCCTTCTAACAATAGAATCGAATGGAACAGAGCACGTTGTTGTTACACATTACGATCCAGAACATATAGAGGAACACTTAGGTGTTATAAGAGAGAAATCTAAGTTGCACCCAAAAGGCAAAAAGGTCTCTTTTTTAGTCACTTTTGGTACCGAACAACATGAGTGGAGACAACGATTAGAAGAAGAGTTGACAGAATACCAGGGGAGCAAACCTGATATTGTGAGTTTGCCCGAACTTGGTGAAGAACAGGCAAGGGAGTTATTAGAACCCGGAAATAAACTAAAGTATCAATTAAATTTTACTCGAGGTTATGGGGAAATTTGAATAATCATCGGATCAGCGTACCAGGAACTGATTACGACAAATTATTTGCAACGGACGATCTTAAATAATATGTTCGAACTTTGTCTATCGTATAGAGCAAAATGCACCAGCAAGCTTCTTAATATAACCCGTTAAAAAAAGACATATAATGGTGTAGTATTAAGACTGTGAAAAAAGAGTATTTAATAATTTTTATTGTTCTACTGGTTGCGATAGTTGGCTTTTTTTTCCTCAAAGGAAACAAAAGTGACAATGAAGATGTCACTCAAGAGCCACAGGTTGTCGAAAATGGGAGAGAAAACAACACGGTTACCTATTCAGACTCAGGGTTTGTTCCCGATAGTCTTGTCGTAGCTGTTGGAACAACAGCTCTTTCACTTTTACCGAAACCGGTACTTATAACTATCACAACCACATGTTTCCAACCCGCACAGGGGTAGTAATAGTTGAATAAGCTATCCTTGGTGGGTCTCTGTATAGCCAGGAAAAAAGTCGGTTTTAATCATT
Source organism: Candidatus Woesebacteria bacterium GW2011_GWA1_39_21 (assembly GCA_000993685.1). Lineage (GTDB taxonomy): Bacteria > Patescibacteriota > Microgenomatia > UBA8517 > UBA8517 > GWB1-38-13. The sequence continues at coordinate 62,464 of LBWP01000009.1, read as the reverse complement.
TTAATTTTCATTTGGGAAAGCAGTTTTTTAATGGCTTCGACCATGGGTTCCGGCCCTGAAACATAAAAGATTCTATTTTGATAGTCCGGCACTTTTTTCTTTATCATTTCCTCATCAATATACCCGTCTTTCTCGGTATTAACATACACAGTTCTCACCCCGACACCTTTTGCACCGTCTAAAATCTTTTTAAAAGCAATGTCCGCTTCTTGTCTGTTTGAATAGAGAAGAACTATATCTCTTTTTTCATTATTCAAAAGCATTGACTTTATCATGCTCCTAAAGGGAGTCACTCCGATACCTCCGGCTATAAAAACCAATGGCAGGGCTTTATCTTGTGGTAAAATAAACTCTCCTTGCGGACTTGAAGCTACAATTTCTTGTTCCTCCCTAAAATTCATAAGCGCAGACTTAAAACTACTTCCTTTTTCGGCAACTCTCATGGTTAGTGCGACACTTCCTTCACTTGGGGCTGAGGAAATAGTGAAGAAACGCCTTGTTCCCCTTGAGTCCGGATTTTTATGTGGAAGTGTCCATTCCAGGTACTGCCCGGGGATAAACCTAAACTTGCTCATTGGTTCAAAATGAAAAGACCAGGTATTTTCAGTCACTTTTTCTTTCTTCCTAAAAACCATTACCAAATTAAATGAGGGAGAAAGAAAAAGATTAAGTAGATTCCCAATAAGGAGTGCTGTTTCTAAACCATACGCATAGCCCGGAATGATTTTTGGGAGTAAAAAGTAAACTAAAGCGACAAATCCTCCAAAGATAACCTGTTTGTTTTTGGTCGAAGGAGACGTAAGGGGTTCAATAAGCATTACAAAAACAAAAAACCAGATGGAAGGGACAACAAAAGAATTTATAGTAAATCCTTTACCAAACAAGACGGGTGTTAAAAAATAAACCGCAAGAAAGCTTGCAACCAACTCAAACCTCTTAATTTTAATAAGGATCAAAAGCCCCCCCACCGCGATAAGAGGAAGCGTGTACATACTCCCCATCCACCATGACGCTCCGTTGTGAAGAACAATCGCAGCCAAGAATACTGCAAAGGCAGCAGGGTTAAAAATATGCTTTTTATTTAATGCCAACACATATTTTGAAGCCATGGCACAGATTTGTCCTCGCACGGAAAATCTTTGCCAACAGGTAGTTGGCAAGATTACAAACTACACTTAAAAATATTCCAGAAGAAAGAATGTCGAGAGGATTATATGGCAAGGTGTCCGTGAGAGAAAGGATTATTGATGCGACCCACAGGGCAAGCAGAAAGTACAACATTAATCTGTACATGGTGATTTGGTTGAGGAAGTTTTTTAAAACTTGCGGCATGCATCTATTTTACACTCCTATCCCTCACTAATGTGCAAAAGGCAAAACACGACTCCGCAATCTCTGCGATTCAAAATATCAAGTAACGCAAGACTCTCTTATTGCCGTCCGCCGGGAATATTAACCGGAGACGTCTTAACGAGAACTACGTTTTATGAACAAGCAGTAATTTTAGCGCTGATACCATTTAAAAACCCAGACCTCTATTAAAATTTTACACGCGACCCCAATCAAGGCGTTTGGTTATACCAGATCTCTACTAAGCCGACTTCCCAATTTCAAATTTAGTTTATGAATTTCACTTATTTAAAATGTCTTTCATCCAGAACTTACTAGACTAAGTTTTATACAAAATGTTATGATAAATCTGGGGTGATTAATATGTTGAAAAACAAAGACGATTTTTTAACGGTAGTCGCAATTCTTGTTCTTTTTCTAACGGCTTTTGTCAACTGGACGGTTTATTCATGGCTAATTCTTGTTGCTGCGACAATGTTGCTTGCGGCTTGGTATCTTAGAAAAAATTAGTCTCCAAAAGGCCGGCTACATTTTTCATTTCTTCTTCTGAACCCCAGTTCTAAAGAAGCGGTGTATCATTTAAAAAGCGTTATTAATATACTGTCTTCAATTTTATGCGGGAAAGATTTGAAGAAACGGACCGGTTGGAATATGTTGATTATGAAGCCAAAATCGTTCAGTTTATGCAGAAAAGGCATTCATATACGCCCTCTCAGATATCAACAATTCGCAGGCGGTTTAAAAAACTCCCAAAAGTTACCCTTCCACCAACTTATACAACACTTTTTGATTCCGCCGAACTCTGGACAGACATTGGCGAGACCCTGGTTGCCCCCGCTGATTTAATTAAGTCAGTCATTAAAAGAAAGGGTGGAGACCAAATCGATCCAAAGTTATTTTCGGTGTTTTGGGCAAACCAAAAAGATAAAGTTTTCAATAACTGGAACATAATATCATTTACATCTTTTAGCAAACAGCGTCATCAATTTTGGGACAAAGACTATGTCACAGCAGTCCTTACAAACATTTTGTACTGCAATCAACACCAGTTCGGAACTAAAAACAAGATTTCTTACAATCTGGCGTGGGACATTCCGAAGAAAGATTTGATTGAAATGAAACACTTATCTTTGAAAAACCTCTTTGGATAATTTCAGCTTATTCTAACCAACACAGTAAAAATGAAATTTGTGTTTCATTGATAAGACCATCATTTTTGGTCGTTCTTCAACAAAACTGCTATTATTATATTAATAATGAAAGCCTTTTTAATGTTACTTCCAATTGGTATTTTGGTGACGGGTTTTTTGATTTACAGATTCGTTGGAAAAAAAGAGCTTTTAAAAATGGATCTTGTTCAGTTTATATATGCTTTTATTATCACACCGACTTTGATAATTTGGATTAAAACCGTCGTTTTTTACAACCTGAACAGTGCGGGAATTTACGACCAGGAGGACAAATTTTTTGTTGATACACTAATAACTGTAGTCCTACTTTTCTTCTTCGCATTCATGGTAATCCACTCCCTAACAAAAACTTTCGCCATCAAGAAAAACAAAGACCCCCTCTTTAACGTTTTTGAACACACCGAATATTTCCACATGTGGTTATCGCATCTGGCCACCCTTTCAACAGCACTTCTTACTATGTTCATTGTCGGCAATCTAAACATCTTTTTTCCACTCTTATCGCTACAGGCAAATATAAATTTATATTTGGGAATTGCTGTCGGAATATTATTTGGGTTTTTATTTTACCAGGTTCTTTTCGTAAACAAGGTTGAAAAGCAGCAAAAATTTGATAGGGTAATGAAACTGCAAACATATATTTATACTTTTTTAATAGTAACTGCATATATCATATTCAGGCCAAAATTCGATTCAGCTTATTCCATCTATTGGTGTACTGTATTATTTTTTGTCTCCTCTGCAACATTTTCGCAAAACTTGATACGCTCCAGAAAAAAACACCCTAACTACACCGGTTTTGATACCAGTCTACTTATAAGTTGTGGTGTCCCGTTTAAAAAAATAATTGAAATAATTAAGTCTTGATAAACTACCTATGGTAAAGCCCCTTGGTATTCTCGCCCTTCGGGATCTACAAGTTTCACCCAAACACTTCTGCCTGCTTTTACCTACGTAGACAGACAGGCCATGGATTGATAGTTCTGGTATTTGCAAACTACATGATAAAAAAACACTTACTATCACAGCTCAATTTCAAATACAGCTTCGATTAAGTTTCCCCATGGAAAAGCCATTTTTAGCTCCAGTCCACAAAAATAAGACGAAAGTATTTTAGACGGGAACATAAACGAAAAGTTGTTGAAGGTTGAAAAATTAACTTGACGAAAACCTTCGGAGATAAACATTTGTTTCAAGTTGGCCGGCGTAAACTTGGTAATATGCTGCATGTCTTCCAGGTGCGGAATTTGAGTAAACGCATCGATTGCCTTCTCGATTATCGGCCAAAGACTTTGGTAATTTGGTGTAATAATTACAACTTTTCCATCTTTATTCAGCAATTTCTTAAACGCACTAATAATTTTCACAAAATCTTTGCGGCGTAAATGTTCGGCAACATCAACCATGATAATCATGTCAAATTTTCCGTGTTTATTGTTCTTGGGAAGGTTAACTAAATCTAGCAAGTAAGTTTTAACGTTTCGTATTGACGCCTCTTTCATTTTCTTTCTTAGAAAATTCAATGCATCCTCGTTGTAATCAACGGCGACGACCCTCTTAATTTTTTTGTAAAATTTCAGTTCAAAGTTTCCCGAACCCGCTCCCAGATCAAGAACCGCCTCCGGTTGATACAGATTGATAAGCTCTTCTAACGCTAATAGCTTATTTGCATGCCAATTTGCTTGCAAATAGTTATGGCTCCGCAACGCTTTGTACTGATAGTCGCCTTTAATGCCAAGAGTCTTTTCAATAATCGTCTTTTTTTTCATTATCCCCTTGCAAACAAGTAAACACGCCACGAGCCATCACCTGCTACCCAAGTACCCAAAAGCGTACCACCACGGAAATTAGTCATTTCGGCTGCGGGATCGCTTCTGACCCTACCCTCGGGTGACGTTGAGATGACAAACAAAAAATCGTTTCTGAAATATTCATCGTGTGTCATTACGGATAGGTTATCGGGGACCAAAAGCAGACTGCGATATTTTTCGGCTTGAGTTACGGGGTCGGGACTGGCAAGCGTGGCAATGTTGACATTTTTCAAATAATTATTTGTAATCTGCTTTTTCAAAATAGTGTCAATTGCTTTCGCTGTTGCCAGATCCGGTTCAACTGGAGAGTCTTTCAGTTGGTGTTGTATAGATAAAATTCCGCCGACAACTAGGCAGATGCTGATAACATAGACAAAAACGTTCCCTTTTTCCCGCTTATAAAACAGCCAGACCAAAAAAAACGGAATTATTGAAAAAAAATAGTGGGGAAAGTACGATCCGATAAGCGACATAAAGACCACTTGTAAGACAACCGGAACAAAAAACAGAAGCGTTTTTTTCTGTTTTGAAAGATCAGAAAGAAACAAGGCCAATGTGGTAAAAAGGGCAACTATCGCCAAAGCCGAATTCTGTGTGTAATATTTCATTGTATCGAATGTGTAGCTAAACAGGTTATCAAAAAAGTGAATCAGGTTTAAAGCTTGAACATGGCTCGAGGCACCATGCAAAAAGATTCCCGGCGGGTGGCGCAAGTCAAAAATAACAAATGGTGCAAGAGCTAACACAAAAGCAAGCGAAAGTAGAAATGGTTTAAGAATGTTTTTTTGAATTAATTGACCAACGGAGGCCAAACCAATAAACGCCAGAGAAGTAAACACTGCGTAATAGTGTTGGTGGACAGATAGTCCGAGACAAATCCCGGAAAAAAAGTATGACCAATTCTTGTTCTTAAAATAAAAAACTAACGCCATGCCAAGCCAAAGTGGAATGAAATTGGGATTCCAAGCCCAACGCCCCATCCGCACAAGTGGATAGAACACAAGTAAAAGCAAGGCCGCCAAGGGTAATAATTTCACATTAACAATCTTTACCAAATACAAAAGTACAAATACTGTGAGGACTCCGTAAAATGCTGCGCCATAACAGATACTCACCGGATCAAACTTACCCCAGATTGCAAATGGCAAAAGCATATAAACTGTCGACGAGCTAAAAACTTTGGTTCCGAATTCGTTCACTTGCCCAACCAGCGTAATCTTCTTCTCAACATAAATCTGGTGTACTCTTACCAAAAATCCAGCTTCATCTTCTGCAAACTGGGCGGTGTTGGAGAGATTATAAAAACGAGTAAAGAAAACTAAAATTATGAAAAGCCCTACTAGCAAATAAGTTTTTTTCACTTTTTAATATTACAATATTCGAAACAAAGTTTGGTAATCTTATCTTGAGTTAGCGGCCTTGTGTTTAGATTTACCGCTACCAAAGCGTCAATCACGGCAAGCTCTCCCGGACTGACACACACGATTTCAGACAATGTAACTTCACTTTCAGATTCGTTGAAACGGTTCTAGTAGCTATCTTACACTCTCAGGGTCGGTATGATAAAATACTGCTTGCATTTAGATTTGGCCGGATGGCGAAGTGGAAACGCTGCGGTCTGCAAAACCGCGATGCAGGGGTTCGATTCCCCTTCCGGCCTCAAAAAGACATCGTCTTTAGATTTTAGATTGAATTCTATCGGGGTTGGTGATGGTGAACTGCTATTTAATTTTAAACCTCTTCTTTAAAACTTAGTTTATCAATCAGTTTTTTCTCTCCTTTTTCCGACATCGTCGCAATAACATCGATAAATTTTTCCAATCCAGAGCCTTTGACTTTACTTTTCAAAAGATCATCTATCTGGAAAATCCCCGCTGAATTGTTCATCATAATATTTACTAAAATCGGCTTTTCTTTTCCTTTTCTAATTTCCACCTTATCAATCGCAGCAGCTGAAACGGAATGAATATTAACTTCACCCGCTTCATAAGGAATGCGAGATCTGCCCTCACTCATGTCGAGAGCATCCGCAACTCTTACTATTCCCGCTTCAATCGTTAGTGGTCTGCCCCCAGCCCGGTGGCTGATAATTGCATGAAGAATTTCTGATGCAACAATCGTTTTTTCCTTAAGCGGCAAAAAAGAGAGTGTCTCTCTTAAAATGTTATTTGCAAGAATCAGACTAAAGGTTTCGTGCCCCTCTCTTTCAATACTCATACCCAAATCGTGGAAAAGGCTTGCACATAGGACAACCACCTCCGCATAATCATCAGACAAATCGTAGTTTTTAGTAATCGACATCTTCACACCCGCATCCTGCAGTAGCCTTGCAAGCCTTAAAGCAATATTAGCTACAATCTGGAAATGTACGGGTCCGTGGTCACTCATTCCCAATCTTTCTATGGCATTTACATTAATTACCTTCCAGAGGGTTCTTATTTCAACATTTAAATTGATATTATAAAGCGTCTTTTCCAATAGGGCGTTCCCATTTAGAGGCAGATGAATATCAAAAGATTCTTCTTTGGACTTAAGTTTCGTTACCATAGGTAAGTATTTTACGACGTCATCGATAATTAATCTAGAAAAAGACCTCCTTAACGTTTATCTGAAAGCTCATCGCGCAGCTTCTCTCCTTCAAAAGGAAGTTTAAAAAAGGGAGCGAAAAGACAGACATCAAAAATGGCTGCAAAAAAAGGTAACAGTCCGACAACAATCATTATTGGCGAAACAAACAGTCCGGCAGAAATAAGTACCGCCCCGGTAAGAAACCTTGCGGTTCTGCCGTTTTGCGAAGAAAGATATTTTAAAATTCCTCTCATAGCTCCACTGCCGGTTAGAAATACCTTGCAGAATAAACTACCTAAGGGCGAGTCCTCGGTATTCTCGCCCTTTGGGCTCAACAAGTCCTTCAGTTTTTACTTAAGATGGTGAGCTGGCCGAACCATTTGATTACTCCTCCCTTTCATCCGTGGACTAAGAGTCCACGGTTTTGGCGAAGTTTGAATAAATCATTAAAATACTAGCATATAGGCTTAACTCTCACAAGATAAGCGTTTTTACAAAAATGGCACATCTTCCAGTTTGCTATTTAATATTTCATCTTTCGGATATATTACAAACTTGCTTTTTGCAATTTCACAGTGTACAATTGCGAGATCTCGCTTAATAGCGGGATTTTTTGTTGGCTAGTTTAATAGTTTAAAACATGCCACGGTCGGTGTAAATCCGGCCACCTGCCACGTCTAACGTGGTAGTTTTTTTCAAAGCATCTGAAAGTTAGGGTTTGATTTAAAACATCGCCCCGGGGAAGGAATCTCGGGGAGTATGAGAAAAATAACTAAAAAACGTCGGCTTCGTTCTCAAAAAACGGCAGCTGACAGCAAAGCCTCATATCAAGGCCTATCTTGGTTTATGTCTTTATCCAACGGGGGCAAGTTTACTGTTTTGAAACTTAAGCGTTGGTTAACTCACGAAGTCGGAGTTTTTTTCTTAGCGATAAATACGCTCCGCGGTGTCAAAAAAGGCAACCGTGTTTCCAGAGTTTTCAGATTGGTTTTTGAAAATAACAAGACCCAAAAAGTTATCGGAATAAATTTAGCAGCACTTTTTCTCTCAACATCCCTCGTGCAGTTTCCTTATGATGAAAAGGTTACCCCTGATGAAAGTTTTATCACCAAAGCGCCATTTGTCTTGGAAACCAAGAAAAGTATCCAATATCCTGTGGGGAAAATAGTCATCACACAAGGTTACAAGGTTTTTCATCCAGGCTTAGATTTTGATGGGGTAACCGGCGATCCAGTCCGACCAATAATGGACGGTGTTGTTGAGGACGTCAGCTACTCCAAATATGCCTATGGTAACGCAATTCTTATCAACCACGGAAATAAGATTACTTCACTTTATGCCCATCTTTCAAAAATTTTGGTCAAACCAAATCAAGAAGTGACAACAGATGTGATCATTGGTTTAATGGGTGCCTCCGGACACGCATCGGGGGATCATCTACATCTTGAGATAAGAGACAATGGTAAACCTTTTAATCCCTTAACTGTTTTGCCGAAGTAAGTAATCTTTAGCTAAATTGATCACATGTTTTGAGTCAGCAAACGGCAGCATCTCAGAAGCTTTGTTGATATTCACCCAGATATGTTCCGATTTGCCTTCAACATTTCTTACCCTACCTTTATAATCTGTTACTAAAAAAGCGGTTGTTCTATAAAAATGATTTGATATCGATATTTGAAGAAATGTGTCCAGATTAATCAACTCGCCGGGGGTAATGTCGCACTCTTCTTTTATCTCCCTTCTCACAGCATCTATGAACGATTCATTTTCTTCCTTTTTAACTTTACCTGCTGGTATTATTGTATAACCATAATAAACCTTATCCGGGTTATTCCTTCGTTCCAGTAATACTTTCCCGTCGTGGTGTATTAAAAAAATTACTCCTTCGTAATCAGGTTTTCTGACTTCTCTCAACTCTACACTCATAAGCACATAACTACTACAATTATCGATGCAATACAAGGGTTTTTTCTTTCATGAAGTGTTGTTATCAACCATTAGTTATTTAACACAAAGTAATACGCGACTAGTTGTTTTCCAACGTTTTCCAAATGTACCAACTGGCAATTGTACGAAACGGTTTCCAACGTAAAGCAAACTTCTCCATTTGTTTTTGATCCAGCCCCTTTTTTATTACTTTAGAAAAAGCATTCCGCAAACCCAGGTCGCCAGACGGAAAAATGTCGGGTCGACACAAAGTAAACATTAAAAACATGTGTGCCGTCCACTCTCCTATTCCTTTAATTTCAGTCAGGTTTTTGATAATTTCATCATCGGACAGTTTATGCAAAAGTGTTATTTTCAATCTTTTGTCGTGTACTCGTTGAGACAGATCTTTTAAATAGACCACTTTTGGTCTCGACAAACCGCAAGTCCGCATCTTAGTATCAGAAATTACAATCAACTTTCCGGCGGTAATTTCAACACTTTTTGTTGTAGTATTTCTCCATTTGTGGATTTCGTTTTTGAGTTCTTTTTCATACTTTGCTTCTTGTTTTTCAATTACCTCTTTGAGTCGGTTGAAGATTGCTGAGGCGGCTTTCATCGAAAGTTGCTGTTGAACAATTGCATCAACCAGATCTTCAAAGTAATATTTTTTCTGCCTTGGTTTTAAAGTACAATGACCATACTTTTTAACCAATGGAGCAACATACCTATCAGAAAGTAGGAATACTTCCGCATCTTTCCACATGAGCTGATTATATTGAAGTGTTTAGAAATTAGGAATTAGTAATTAGAAATTTTTTAGTAATCCATTCCGCCCATACCACCCATTCCGCCAGGTGGCATTCCGGCTGTAGTTGATTTTTCTTCGGGAATGTCCGTAATAAGGCCCTCCGTAGTTAGAACCATCATCGCAACGGACGCTGCGTTTTGCAGTGCCGAACGCGTTACTTTAAGAGGATCCAAAATTCCAAATTCGGTCATCGAACCAAAAACCCCGGTTAGTGCGTTATAGCCATAATCGGTGTCTTTTGCACTTTCAATCTTTCGTAAAACATATCCGTCATCTTCCCCGGCATTTCTTGCCAACATTCGAAGCGGCATTTCAATGGCCGACTTTACAATTTCGATACCAACCTTTTCGTCTTCGTTGTCAAATTTTAGAGTATCTAATACTGACCCAGCCTTAATCAAAGCAATTCCCCCGCCCGGTAATATCCCTTCTTCAACGGCAGCCTTGGTTGCACCAACTGCGTCTTTCACTCTTTCCTTTTTGTCGTTTAATTCAATCTCTGTTGCGGCACCGACATTAATTTGTGCAACCCCTCCGGAAAGTTTTGCCAGTCTTTCCTCCAATTTCTCTCTATCAAAATCGGAGTCTGTTTCTGCAACTTGTCTTTTTAACATGTTGATTCTACCTTTTAATTTCGCAGTTTCACCCTTACCGCCGATAATTCTTGTATTATCCTTGTCTGCCCAAACTTTTTCCGCTTGACCAAGATCTGACACTTCAAGATTTTCAAAAGTTCTTCCGGTGTCTTCGCCCAGTACTGTACCCCCAGTAAGAACCGCGATGTCTTCCAAAAGTTCCTTTCTTCTGTCACCAAATCCCGGTGCTTTGATAGCAAGTACATTAAATGTTCCTTTCAACTTATTAACAACCAAGGTTGCCAACGCTTCACCCTCAACCTCATCCGCAATGATAACCAAAGTTTTTGAAACTTTTACAAATTTCTCAAGGAAAGGTAAAAAGTCCTGAACCGAAGAAATTTTCTTGTCTGTTAGAAGAATGTATGGGTTCTCAACCTCCGCCTCCATCTTTTCCGGATTGGTCACAAAATATGCAGACGCGTAACCTCTGTCAAACTCCATTCCCTCTTTGTACTCGATTTCGATCGTTAAGCCTTTACCCTCTTCAACCGTGACAACACCGTCACGACCAACCTTGTCTAAAGCCTCAGCGATGGTTTTCCCAATTGCTTCATCACCTGCAGATATTGTTGCCACCTGAGTAATTTCCTCCTTTTTCTTAATCGGTTTTGCAATTCTTTTCAGCTCAGATACAATAGCGTCAACGGCTTTTTCCACTCCCTTTTTGACAATCATCGGATTTGCGCCCGCAGTCACATTTTTCATCCCCGCTGCCGTAATTGACTGAGCAAGTAGCGTTGCCGTTGTCGTACCGTCACCAGCAACATCGTTTGTTTTACTTGCCGCTTCTTTGACGAGCTGCGCCCCCATATTCTCAAAGGGGTCTTTCAGTTCAATATCTTTGGCGACAGTAACCCCATCATGGACAATATTTGGGGATCCCCATTTTTTGTCAAGCGCAATATTCCTCCCTTTAGGACCAAGCGTTGTCACAACCGCCTTGGCAACAACATCAATCCCTTTCATCAGAGATTGTCTTGCGTCGTCACCAAATTTTAATTGCTTTGCCATATTTTTTAGCCAACTGTAGCTAAGATATCATCAAACTTTGCAAATAGATATTCCATTCCATCAATTTTTACTTCGTTTCCGCCCCACTTTTTGTAGATGACAACATCGCCAACTTTAACGTGTGACTTTCTTTTTGTGCCATTATCTGTAATTTCATCATCACCGACTGCCAAGACCTTACCTTTTTGCGGTTTCTCGTTTGCTGTATCTGGAAGATATATTCCTGAAGCAGTCTTTTCTTGTGCTTCCATTGGAATAACAATAATGTATCCTGGAGCCGGACTAAGATTTACCTTTTTGGAAACTTTTATTTTCATAACATTAGCATTCATCTTATGCGAGTGCTATTTTATTAAAGAAGGTGTTCAATTGTCAAGTAGTAAAAATGGTCTCTAGTTCGCAATATTAAACCCACTCAGTACTTTTTTCAATTCGGCAGTTAATGCCTTAATAACTGCTGTATTGTTACCCCCCTTTCGCATCGACACCAGATCAACCACCTTCTTGTAAGCTGCATTTACAAGCGAGTTAATCCCTTCTTCGCCGTCGTTTGTTGCGTCCGCAAGATACCAAGAGGATGCCACCGGCGCCAAAGCAACAATAGATCCAAAGATCTTATCGTTGATTAACTTGTCTCTCATTGAGATACGGGGGTAGGCTTTTGGCAACAAACCCAGGGACTCGGATGTATCATGCATTTCCTGTAGTGAATTTTCACCGGATAAAAATCTCAAAAAGTCCCACGCCAAATCTTTATCTCCCGATTTGTTCCAAACACTTTGCACCCAGTATGTCGCATAGGTATACTCAGGTTCATTCGGGTCGTCTCTCCGCACTTGTGGAACAATCACGGTTTTGAAGTTCAAATTAGGGTTCAATTTTTTTATTTCCGAGGCGGCTCTGGCGGGAGCAAAAACCATCGCGGCCTTTCCTTCCGCAAAGGCAACAGTCGATTTTGGCAATGTCTCATCCCAAACTTTATAGACGCTGTGGAAGTTCCCAAATTCCTGGATTGCACCGGACGACAAGTCGTTAGTTGTTGCAGGAGAATAAAGATTTGACTTATTCTGAAGCATCAAAAGACCGACTATCTCGGGCCAGTATTCAACATTCTCTGCCCACCCCATTGCTGCACCCGATTGTAAAATTAAATTGTTTGCACCTCTAATTGTTAGCTTAGTTGCCAAGGGTGTAAATTGGTCCCACGTCCGCGGTGGTGTTTCGCCCGACGAAGAAAAGGTGCTCTCGTTTACAAAAAGTGTTAAGGCGTCGTATTCAAGAGAAATACCGACAATTCCGTTTGTTGTGTTCATGTCTTTTACCACCACGGGGTAGAAATCCTTCGCATAATCCTCCTTGGTATAAACATTTTCTGGAACTGGATCAAGCTGATCAATTAACATCGGAACCCAGCTGTTGTGAATAGTAAAAACATCTGGTCCCTTTTTTTCCTTAAGGCTGTTTACTAAACGCTCTCTGTAATCAACTTCAGACTGAACAATCAGATTAATCTTTGCCTTAGGATTCTTCACTTGGTACTCTTCAATCATCTTTTTTATAACGCGCTCCTCCATCCCCAAAACCCACCAAGTAATTTCGCCTTTCTTTTCGACGTTTTTACCAACAAAGGGATTGCCTTTAAGTAAAAGAAACGCCAAAGGGAGCAAAACAATTACAAAGGACAAAACCATAACAAGAATTTTGGAAACTTTTTTAAAGCCCGTCCTCGGTCTTGGTTGATACGTGTACTCTTCATACCCGGCCGCAGATCCGGGAGCTGACGGAAAAGCTGAAACATTTCCGGAGGAGGTTGGGTAAACAGGTACTTTTTTACCATTAACAGCATCGGATTTTTGCGGCGTCGTTTTTGCTTCTTTTCTAAAAATTGCATTAAATGGATTTCTCATAATTATTCCGAAAAAATTTGTTATCACAAACCCTGTTTAAAAGGGTGCTGCGCCAAACTTAGTCGGACTGTATAATCTTAACATAAGTTATGAAAACATCAGCATGTTTTGTCTACCAAAAATGAAAAGGATAATCAAAAGTACTGACATTCTGAAATTTGCAATTGTACTTATTGTAATTCTCAACCTTCCCCTAGCTCTTGAGGTTGGCTATCGCCTTTATTATAAAAACCGTATTTCTCACAATGTCTATTTTTCAGAGACTGACGTTTCGGGATTCAATAAAAATAACTTTGTCGATCTTATCAACAATAAAACAAAGAACTTTAAAACACTTACCGTCTATGTCGAATCCTTACCTTACGAAATAAATTTAAGCGAAATAAATTATTCAGTCGACGGTGAACAAAGCTGGAAAAACGCCGCACTTTTAAAAAAGTACAGTAGCCCAGGGTCAGGCTTTATTTCATTTACGAACTATTTTAAAAAGGTTGACGCGCAACCCGCGCTCACTTACACCCAGCAATTGTTAAATAACGAGGTCGACAAAATAATTTCGCTTGTTTCAACCCCGGCAGTGTTTGAAAATCTCTCACTGGAAGACGACCAAATCGTCGACATCCCCGGTACAGACGGCTACGAGTTAGACAGAGTGCTTTTACGACAGGAGGTTCACAACTCACTTTTGAAATTTTCTTTAAAAACACCCAATCTCAACCTTAAACATATTTCGGCGAATATCAACTCTACAGAAAAAAGCAGACTAATTTTTCAAGCAAACAGCTTGATAAACAAAAAGATGACAATTGAGTTAAATGGTGTTCAAAGCGAGATAAATGACCAAGAGTTAATCTCAACACTAAATGACAGACCTTCTGTCACGCGTGAGAATGTCGAAAGGATTGCGCAACGTATTACCAAGACCTACGATCGGGAAACTAAAAATTCGGTTTTTGTCTTTAGCAGCGGTAAAGTAACCGAGTTTGCACCGTCCGAGGAAGGTGTTGCTGTCGACAAAACTCTTTTAATCAACAAAATCATAGAAAAAAGAAATCTGCTTGCAAACAGCAACAAACTTGAGATAAGTTTGGATCTGCCCTATACAAAGACGAATCCAGAAATTACAACCGGGGACATCAACAACTTGGGCATCAAAGAAAAAATTGGCCACGGTGAATCAACTTTTCGCGGCTCGGCCTCGACAAGAATTCACAACATCAAGCTTGCGTCATCTGAGTTTGACGGCTTTTTAATCGCCCCCGGAGAAACTTTCTCATTTAACAAAATTCTTGGTGACGTCTCAAAAGTTACCGGTTATCAACAAGCATATATTATTAAGGACGGCCAGACGGTTCTTGGTGACGGCGGCGGTGTTTGTCAGGTTTCCACAACAATGTTTCGCGCGGCTTTAGACGCAGGCCTTCCAATTATCGAACGAAGAAGTCATTCGTACCGCGTCTCATACTACGAACAGAACTCTCCACCCGGGCTGGACGCAACCGTCTTCGACCCGACAACCGACATGAAGTTTAAAAACGATACTGAAAACTATATTTTAATACAGGCAATTTTCAACAGCGCTAATAGTAAACTTACTTTTGACTTCTATGGCACAAGTGATGGAAGGGTTACAACAATTACTAAACCCGTAATTAAAGATGTTACTCCCCCGCCTGAAGACGCGTATCTTGACGACCCAACCTTAAAAACTGGAGTCGTCAAACAAATTGACTATAAGGCGTGGGGCGCAAAAGTTTATTTTAACTACAAGGTTGAACGGGGCGGTTCGGTAATTTTTGAAAAGATTTTTTACTCTAACTACCTTCCCTGGCAAGCGAAATTTTTACGAGGAACAGCGCCCGCCTAATAGTTGCTTATTAGGTCATGTAAGCCAAATCTGAAATTTTTTTATCAACTAGCCCCGGCTGCGCTATAATATCCACATATGGAAATTGTTTCCGTGAGCACTGTTAAAATTGACGATGTTATCCGCATTCTTGACAAAGGTGGTTTAGTGATTTACCCGACCGAAACGATGTATGGGATTGGCGCCGACGCAACTAATAGCGCTGCAATAAAAAAACTTAACCGTTACAAAAAAAGGCCTGCCGGCAAACCCTACTCAATCGCCACATCAGGAAAAACAATGGCAGAGGGGTATGTATTTATTAATAAAGTTGCAGCAAATATTTACAAAAGCCTGCTCCCCGGTCCGGTAACGGTTGTCTCACACGGAAAACACAATGTTGCACCCGGGGTTGAGTCCGAAGCGGGTACTTTAGGGATTCGTATTCCAGACCACAAGCTGGTAATCGATATTATTAAAAAATTCGGAAGACCAATTACCTCAACCTCTGCAAACGCAAGTTACAAAAAAAGGCCATACAAAATCTCTGATGTTTTAGACAACATTTCCGAATCTCAAAAAAAATTGATTGATTTAATTATTGACTCCGGAGAACTTCCACACAAAGACCCATCCACCGTTGTTGATACCACCTGTGACGATCTGACGGTATTAAGACAGGGAGAAATTTTATTTAACAACAAAAACGAAATTCTTTCGCGAAACGAGGAGGAAACGAAAAATTTTGCCAAAGAATTGTGGCAAAAGTATGAAATCCATTTTGGAAGACGCGCGTTTGTTTTCGCACTAACGGGAGAAATGGGTAGCGGCAAAACCGTTTTTACAAAAGGACTTGCAAAAGCAGTCGGAGTCACAGACCTGATCACTTCTCCAACTTTTAATCTTCAAATTAGTTACAAGTTGCAGACAGGCCATCAGAGTCTTGTCCACATTGACACTTGGAGAATGAGCAGCCCATCAGAAATTTACGACCTGGACTTCGGGGAAAATATTTCTGAATGTTCAATAATTGTTATTGAGTGGGCAGATAAAATTGTTGATGAAATAAAAAAATACACCGAAGAGGCGGTTGTTATTTGGGTGCAACTGACTTTTGGAAAGAGAGAAAACGAAAGATTAATCCGATGGATGGTTGCTAAATAATTCATAATGAGAAAAACAATAAAATCTCCATCAATCTTATCAATCGATACTTCTTGCGACGAGACGTCCGCAGCCATCACGCAAGGGCTAACGGTTTTATCAAATGTCGTTTGGTCGCAGTCAAAAATCCACGCGAAATTCGGCGGCGTCGTTCCGAGCGTCGCTCGGCGGCAACATGAAAGAAAGATTTCCTGGGTCGTGGAAAGGGCCGTAAATACGGCGAAAATACAATACAAAAATTTGGATGCCGTTTCCGTTACTGTCGGACCTGGTTTGGCAATTGCTCTGGGAGTAGGAATAAATTTCGCTAAAAATTTGGCAATAAGATATCAGATTCCAATAATTGCAGTTAATCACTTAGATGCACATCTTATGGGCGTCTTTGCACAAGCAAACAAAAACAATAACCAAAGTGGACTGACCAGTAACAATGCAGCTAATCTGTTAATGCCCGACAACCGCCTTAAGCACCCAGCATTCGGAATTGTCGTGTCCGGCGGAAACACCCTGCTTGTGCAAATTGAAGCCATCGGGAAATATGAAGTTGTCGCTCAAACAATCGACGACGCTTTGGGCGAATCGCTTGACAAATCGGCTAGACTTTTGGGGTTTGGTTACCCTGGCGGAGCCGTTTTGGAAAAATTTGCAAAAAAAGGCAATCCGAACAAATACCATTTGCCGCTACCGCTTTTAGGGCGCGAGGATGAAGGAATATACAGCTACTCGGGAATTAAAACTGCATTTAATAGACTAGTGACAAGTTTAACTGAAAGAAAAATATTGACACGACAACAAATCAACGACTTAGCATCAACCTACCAGAAAGTAGCTTTTGACCATTTCTTTCGAATAAGCAAAAAAACGATTATTAAAAACTTGTCTAACGAAACTTCATATTTACTCGCTGGTGGCGGTGTTGCGGCCAATGTCGATTTTCGAAAAAGAGTCCGGACAATGTGTAAAAAACTAAAAGTTGTTCCCGTGTTTTCCTACAACAAAAAACTTTACGGCGACAACGCGGCGATGGTTGGTATTTCGGCGTATTTTAAATTTCTCAAAAAGGAATTTTCCAATCCAGAAAATATCGATCGATTGCCCAACCTAAAAATAGATCAGGCAATGTGAAGAAAATTATCTTATTTGATATCGACCGCACGTTAATCGACACCGACTATTTAGCCCAAGAAACTTTTAAGGCGATTAGACATAAAATTATCGGCTCCACGAGCCAGATACTTGAAGTTCGAGAAAACTACATGAAAAGTTTAAAATCGACAACGGATTTTAAACCAGAAAATTATTGCAAAGAACTTTCCAGGCGTTTTGGAAGCGATTATAAAACACTAACAAATACATATTACAAATCTTTTGATAAAGGCAACAACTTGCTGTACCACGACACAATCCCTACGCTTAAACGCCTTAAACAGAAATATCTTCTCGGAATATTTTCTGAAGGGTACGCAAAGTTTCAAAGACACAAACTCAAATACTCGGGGATACTCCCATATTTTGACGAGAAGTATATTTTTATTAAAAGAAGAAAAACCAATACGAATTCCTTGAAAAGTTTTCCGAAAGATTGCGTTATTATTGATGACAGACTCGACATTTGCGAGGAGCTTGCAAAAAACAAGCTTAACGTAATTTGGTTTAACAGGTTAAACCAAAAGATGCCAGAGACCCCAAAAACGATTTACAAGTTAACAGAACTGGTAAGTTTCTCAATTTAACACATCCTTTCCCGTTCCTCTGTAAAAAAATACCTACAATGGTAAAATAGACTTCAGATATATAAATATGGACAAGGTGTTTGACCAGAAAAAGTATGAAGAGAAAATCTATTCGATGTGGGAAAAGTCGGGTGTTTTTAGTCCAAAGATAAATCAGAAAAGAAAGCCGTTTACGGTTATTCTACCTCTACCAAACGCCAACGATCCGATGCATATGGGACATGCCCTTTTTACAGTCGAAGACATTATGGTTCGCTACCATCGAATGCTTGGTGATCCAACTCTTTGGCTACCAGGAGGCGACCACGCAGGAATTGAAACACAATATGTTTTTGAAAAACATCTTGCCAGCGAGGGGAAAAGCCGCTTTGATTTCGACCGTAAAACACTCTACAAAATGATTTGGGATTTTTGCGACAAAAACAAAGATCTTAACAAAAACCAGATGAAACTCCTCGGTTTTTCCATGGATTGGAGTCGCTACCATTATAGTCTTGAACCAAGAATTGTTGCAAAGGTTCTGAAAACCTTCAAAAAACTTCACGATGACGGTCTTGTTTACCGCGGTGAAAGAATTGTGAATTACTGCACCCGCTGCGGGACGGCATTTTCCGACCTTGAGGTTGTCTACAAAGAACAAAACAGTTTTCTCTATTATCTGGATTACGGACCTGTCCAAATTGCAACGACACGACCGGAAACAATTTTCGCGGACGTTGCCGTTGCCGTTAATCCAAAAGACAAAAGGTATAACAATTTAGTCGGGAAAAAAGCTACGATCCCTCTTATCAATTTCAAAATTCCAATCATCACCAACGAGAATATTGATATTAAATTCGGAACGGGAGCGCTCAAGGTTACTCCCGCACACGACACCTTGGATTATGAAATCGGAGTCAAAAACAATTTACAGATTATCAGCATTATCGAACAAACCGGCCGGATCAAATCCGATCCGCGCGTGCCCGATGAAATTCAGGGGCTCTATGTCAACAAGGCTCGTCAAAAAACTTTGGAACTATTGGAGCAAAACGGGAAACTGGTTAAAAAAGAACCGCTCACCCACTCGGTCGGTGTTTGTTATAAATGTTCAAATGTCATCGAGCCGATGATTATTCCACAGTGGTTTGTTAAAACAAAACCACTTGCCGCCCCTGCAATTGCTGCGGTTAAAAAAGGCAAAACTAAAATCTTTCCTAAAAAACGCTTTGAAAAACTTTATTTTGATTGGATGGAAAACATCATCGATTGGAACATCAGTCGTCAGGTTGTCTGGGGCCCGCGTATTCCTGTTTGGTATTGTTTCAACTGCAACTCGCAAATTCAAATCAGTTTTATCAACAAAAACAAAGAGTGTGTTAAGGGTGTCTATGAAACTCTTTCACAAAGATACTCCTTTGATGAAATTTCCGGCGGGCTACAATCAATATTAGCTCCTAAAAATGCTTCTTATCAGCTCGATAACAAAAGGTGTCACAAATGCGGCTCGGATAAATTGCTTCAAGAAACCGATACTTTCGATACCTGGTTTCTGAGCGGTCAATGGCCGCTGACAACTCTCGGAATAGATGTCGACAACATTAAAAAAAGTTCAGAGGATTTTAAATACTTTTACCCGACATCTGTTCTCGACACGCTTTGGGATATTCTCTTTTTCTGGGTCGGAAGAATGATGATGTTTGGCTTGTACCTAACCAACGAGGTCCCCTTTCGCGTTGTTCATATCCACGCCAGAGTTGTCGATCAATTCGGTAAAAAAATGAGCAAAAGCAAAGGCAACGTTGTTGACCCAATTGTTATGGTTGATAAATACGGAGCTGACGCATTGCGTTGGGCCCTGGTTGCCGGTGTCGGACCGGCATCGGATATTGCCATTAGCGACGACAAGGTCAAAGGAGCACGTAACTTTGCCAATAAAATCTGGAACATCTCAAGGTTTATCGACATGAAACTAAAAGACGCCGCAGTTGAGGATTACAAGTCCATCCCCGAATTCTCCGATAAAATGAAGGGTGTATCACCAAACGATAAAAAGATTGTTGAGAAATTAAATAAAATAATTAACTTAACTTCAAAATATTTGGAAAGTTACAAATTCGGGCTAGCTTCTGAAAAACTCTATGCATTTGTCTGGCACGATTTCGCCGATAAATATTTGGAGTCGGTTAAAAAGCGGCTTGAAACAAACGATCTTGTTCCACTTTCTGTTTTACGACACGTCTTGTTTAACACCTTAAAACTCCTCCATCCCTTTATACCGTTTGTAACAGAAAGCATCTGGCAGGAGTTGAAAAGCCAAAGAAAGTCCCCAGATATTATGTTGGTTGCAAGCTCCTGGCCATCCGGGAAATAGAATATTTTATATCGGATGAAAAAGGGGTGTCGTTCAGTTCTTATTTAGTTTCTTTCTTATCTTCTTGCAAATTTTCTGGTGATTTCTTTTCGCCAACAGATGTTTCTTCACTCTCGCCCCCCTTGACTTCTCCCGCCACCGCTCCTTCTTCAGCCTTCTCCTCAACCGATGCAGTAACTTCTACCGGCTCTTCTTTCTGAACCTCAATCTTAACAACTGTAGTTTCTGGGTCATTGGTTATCGTCAACTTTGCCTTATCGTATTTCAAATCATTGATGGCAAGGCCCAGGTTAGCCTCGGCAAGCGAGCCGACGTTTACATCAATATGGTCAACTAAATCGCCCGGCAGAGCTTCAACTTCAACCTCGTCGAGGTATGATACAAGTGTCCCCAAACCCTGCTTTACGGCCGGCGACTCGCCGACTATCGTCAAAGGTATCTTTGTTGTAACTTTCTTATTCAAGTCAATCTTAAGGAAATCGATGTGTAAATAACTTGCGTCAACCGGATCGTGCTGAATATTGTGGATAAGAACCGGGGTTGTTTCTTTACCGATTGCCAACTCAATAACAGAGGTCTCCCCGGCGCTTTTATACACTTCAGAAAATTCCTTTGCGCCAACTGTTACTGCTTGTGATTTCACCTTAAAGCCATAAACATTTGCGGGAATATTCCCTTCCCTTCTTAGTTTTTTGACCTTTCGACCAGTTAAGGTTCTTTTATCTGCTTTAAGACTTAGTTTATTCATTTTGTTTTATAAAACGGAGTGTTGTGTCCTCTGTTAACGTCAGCAACTTGCTATTATAAAATTTATTACCCACTCCGGTCAAGTTGCCGTTTATATATAAATAGTAAGTACTACCTGTCAAAAAATTATAATTAACCCCCAACGTCTCGTTTCCGGGCTGTTTAATAAAAGTTACACCAAAACCATCTTTACAGTCCTTAACCGGAAAAGAAAAGTCAACAAGCTCGCCACTACCCACATTAGCTAAAGCCTTGCTCACAAAAAACTTTTGCGTGGGTAGCGAGATTTCTTTTTGAAAAACACCGTCTTTGTCAGGAAGTTTCGTGACCACTTTGGCGGGAAAGTAAGTTACAATTTGATTATCCCGATTTGCCGGCTTCGAAAACAACACGCGCAAGCTCAGCTTCAGATCAGAGAGCAGATCAGAGAGCACCGAATCAACCGTCACGTTGGTTGCTGCCGTGTTAGATTGTTTGCCAACGTCCAAAAACCCAATGCTCAAATTACAATTGTTAGAAAATTTCTCCCACCCCGCAGTGTTGTCGAAGATTGAAAATACATCCCAAACGAGAGATTTATCAAAATATGTTACACCCTTAGACTTAACAACCACGGCCAGCCTTTTATAAAGGTCAAGTGAATTTTGGTAGGACAAGTTATTTTTTGCCAACAAGTCGCGTGCCAAAACAAGACCGTCCAGATAAGAATTTTGTATGGAAATTTGACCATCAATTTCCAAACCATAGACGTCCTTAATCATTGTAACTAAAATCTGAAACTTGTCCTTCGGTAAAACCATCTGGTCAATTTTACTTAAATTTTCATTATCAACGACTCTATCTGCCATATCAAACTTACCTTTAAACTTTTGCTCCAAATCATTAACTTTAAAAGAGTTTAAAAAAAATATTTCACCCGCCTTTATCGAAAACAAATATCCATCTTTAAGTTTGCCACCGGTAGGCGTTAAAAAGCTGTTGTCCTGGGTCGTTATCAAGTAAGTACGTTCTTTCTCATTACGAAGAATTCGTGCAAATTCGCCAAACAGCGCGCCCATCTTTTCAATTAAGATTTCTTCGCTTGTGTGAGATGTACCCGTTTCGGATTCGCCAGATATCCGGCTAAGAAAAAGCTTCTCGTTGGGGGAAGATTTTTCAATAGTTAACATCCCCGGTTTAAGGTCTATCAAGCTTTTTAAAAATGCGTTGACAGTAAGTGCTTGTTTGACGTTATTACAATATCTGAAGCTCTCAAATGCTTCCTCGTCGGAAACTTTCTGAGGCAGTTTATAAGCCATTTGAAGTACCGGCGGGGACGAGTAGAAACGCACGAAACTATTAATACCCCTGTTTAACAAGGTGTCGACATGACAAAAACGTAGCGTTTTACTAAGGTTTACTCTTGGAGCAAGATTTCTTCGGAAAAACCCGTTAACCAAAACCACCAATGTAAACAGGTATGGCAAAAGCGGGATCAATAATAGGCAAATAAACCACACGTGTCGGTTTCGTTTATCACTCTCGACCGAAGGGGTCCCACCCAAGAATTTTTTTTCATAGCGGAAGTACTTTTCAACCAGTTGTTTTGAAAGTTTGTTGACCCTTGTCGTTTCAAGATTTGAAATAGTAACAGCGTCAACGTTTTCCCCCAAAGAAAAAAACTGTATGTCTGCAGAGGTCTTTCTGCGTTTGAGAATAAATAGTGTCTTAATTACCGGTCTTTTCACCACCTTTTTAAGATCATCGAGTTTGATATTTGTCTGCGTCAGGTCATAAATTACTGCCACCCAATTCCCACCGGAAGCAAATGTCGTCTGAATTCCTAAATTTTCACTTTGATTTCTGACAACAAGACCAATGTTTTCGCGGGCAAGAAATTTACGGCAGGCGCGGACGAAGGTTTCGTTTTCAGAGACGACCAGAATTTTATACTGGGTACTACCTTCACTAACAAGATACCGGGGCATAATTAATTTAATTATACATTTGTTAAAGTTAAAAACTTTCCTTCAACTTTTCTGAAAAGGAGACATTGTTTACGTAATTAAATCTTGATCAAAAGAGTGTCCTTGTACAAATTTCAAGTGAAGTAGTTGGTTATTACCTATCTCCGTACGTGAAGTTTTAGATATTTTCATCCATTTTCTTATTGACGAGACCGTCGGCCTCCGAGTTAAAACCTCGCTTTATGTGGTGAAAGGCTATCTTTGTTTTCATCTCAAGAACTAAAGTAATTATCTTTTCATAAATTTTTCGTAGCTTGGCGTTTTTCACTTTATACTCCCCCGAAAGTTGCCTGACAATCAGCTCCGAATCGGAAAAGAAATCAATTTTTCCAACTTCGGTGCTGTTTAAATTCTTCCTCGCCCAGGAAAGGGCCGTTAAAACGGCGAAGTACTCTGCTACATTATTTGTTGTCAATTTAAAAAAGGATGCCCGCTGTGTCAGTTTGTTTTTGTTTTGATAAACGACAAATGCGGAAGCGCCGGGGCCGGGGTTTCCACGAGAACCGCCGTCGGTGTAAATCTCATAAGAGTTTGGAGGCTGCATGGAATTACTTTTTAGAAACAATTAGATATCTTTCGTTGCCTTCGCCAACGGACACGGTTTGAAGATCTTCCTCCTGAGACAGTGTCATGTGGACGGTTCTTCTCTGCGATGCCGTTAAATTGTATAAGTTTTGTGGCTCACCTGTTTCTCTAGCCCGCACTGCAGTTTGTTGAGCCAGCTCCTGCATTCTGTTTTTTTCCTTTTCGCGAAAATCAGCAATGTTAACAACAACACGCAGCCACTCTCCTTTTTTACTACGAAGAATTTGGTTCAAAACCACCTGAAAGGAATTAATCGTTTCGCCTTTTTTCCCAATTAAAAGTCCCGCTTCGTCTTGTGCTGGAATATCAAGAAGGTACATTTTGTTTTCGTTGTCATACGAAACTCCACACGAAACCTCCACGCCAATTAACTTCAAAAGCTCCTCAGATGTCTCTTTGACCAGCTTTTCGTCGTTATTTTTTGTCAACTTTGCAACCATATTCTTACGGCGTTGATTTTAGCAAACCAAAACGTTTTAAGAAAGGGGTTAATCCTCCCCAACCCTGCGACTTCACTTGTTGATAAGTTTGGGTAAAAGAAAATACCAGCCAGTAAAGCGCCAGCCCTGATGGAAATTGATAACCGATGACCAAAGTCATCAACGGAAATGTATAGACCATGCTTTTTTGCATCACGACCTGCATATCGTCCATGTCACTCTTTGTTTTTTTAACAAGTTTCTCCTCCTGCTTTAAAAACGGCGATGTCACCTTTGCCGAGAGGAATTGCAAAAGTGCCGCCGCAATAAGCATCGGTCCGGGAATTTTAAAAGGCAGGAAAGGAATCGAAATCAAATCGGGTTTTATAATATCGAGGTAGAGAAATTTCGTATTAACAACTGCATCTTGCGCGAATTGCAAAGGTTGGTAAAGAAGCTTATTAAAACTCGCAACTGTATCAACATTTGGATACAACGTTTTCGTAAAAACGTTAAAAAAGGCAATCAGAACAACAATCTGGAGAAGGTAGGGAAGGCAACCTGCGCTTGGATTCACTTTGTTTTGTTTATAAAACTCCGCCTGGGCTTGGGCAAGTTTTACTTTATCGCCCCTGTGGCGTTCTTTTAGTTTGTTTAGTGCCGGGGCCAACTCTTTCATTTTTTTCATCGAATCCATGTAGGGTTTAGTTAGGGGATTTAGGATGATGCGTAAAAAGATAGTGAAAAAAATTATCGCCAAACCCATGTTTTGGCCAAAAACTTTGTAGAAAACAATCAAACCATTAGCCAACGGCTGCAAAAGTACAACCTCAAAAATATTCATAACAACTAGTAATTGTATAGGCAAAGCTTTTTTTACTCAAGGGGGAAGGTACAAGATTTTTTCCAAAGAGTTGTAACGCAATTGTTAATCCAATTGAAATCTTAGGGGGTAACAATTTCACAATAACGAAGCTACTTGAGAGGGTACTCCAAGGGGTGCTTTGAAAAAGGGTTGCAGCTTAAAAATCTATAAATTGCCAGAAGAAGGCCTCTGTAAGGGCCATGTTTTTTTATTGCGTTAACAGCATATTCGGAACAGGTGGGATTGTACCTGCAACCTCCTTTAATAATGAGTTGTAATGGGGGAGAGATGAAACTTTTGTAAAAAAAGATCAGCGAAATTTCAACTCTTTGTAGAAGTTTTTTGATACGCCTTTTCATCGATAAAGACCTCTATCTCTTTCATAATTTCCGAAACCGGAAGCTTCTCGATTCCCGGTTTTACGAGAAATATCATATCCAATCCGTCGTCGACCTTTTTCCAGTTTCTGCGCAGCGTGTCGCGGAAAGAGCGCCTGATTCGGTTTCTGTGTGTTGAGAGCTTCATCACTTTATTTGATATAACAACCGAAAAACGTGGATTTCCCAACATTTCTCTTTTTCTAATAAGGGCACCGAAGCTGTTGTTTTGAACAAGCTTACCTTCTTTTTTAATTGGTGTGAATTCTTTCCTAGGGATGGAGAATTTTCTTGCAAACATTTTTCAGAGAGTAACTCTTTTTCTTCCTACAAACCTGCGTCTTTTTATGATCTTCCTTCCTTTTTTTGTACTGTTGCGTTTTCTGAAACCCAACTTTTTGGCTCTTTTGAACTTTGACGGTTGATAAGTTCTTTTTGTCGACATGAGAAGATTATATCATTAATTTTACAAATTTAAATTTGTATTTTCCAAACAGCTGTTTAGCCATTCGCCTCAAAAGGAGGATGACATATAAGCGTGCTTAAGATTTTATCAAAAGCAACGCTTGACTCTGCTTACGCATTTTCAGAGTTCAATCCTGCCCGCTAGCTTGCGCAAGCTAAGCGGGCGGGTCATCCCCACCCTGAAGGGTGGGGATTTCTTGAACGCTGTTATAAAATATTCCTAACAAATGACGTCTTTTCGTCATTTTTTGGGGTTGACTAATTGTGGATAACTTTATATATACAAGATAGTTTGAATGCAAAAATGTGTATGTGCATTTGCAATTTATGCTTAACAATTGGGGATAGATGCATTTATTAGAAGCAGAAAACTACAAAAATGGTTTGGTTCTGCGTCTACTTTGCACTTCATTTACAATTAAAATGGAAGGAATTGATACAAACAATTTGTGGGGTGACGTCTGCGAAAATCTCAAACTGAGCGTTTCGGGGGCAATATTTTCCACATGGTTTACACAAACCCATATTGTTTCTCTTAAAAAAAACGACAAGCGGCACTTTATAGAAATTGGATGCCCAACCTTATACTCAAAAGCGACACTCGAGACAAGATATTTCGGCATCGTCCAGGACACTTTAAGTTCCTTTCTAAAAACCCCTGTTGATTTAATATTTACTGTAAAACAGCAAAATTCCAATGGAAAAAATCTTCAACCCGTTACGCCGCTTTTCGAAAATAGTAAAGACCATGGCGAGGATCTGAACAGAGCCATCTCCCAGTCAAAACTTCGGATGACATACACCTTCCAAAACTTTGCCGTTTCTTCCTCCAACCAAATGGCCTGGGCTGCCGCTGAAGCTGTTTCTAAAAACCCAGGAAGCGCCTATAACCCATTATTTATCTGGGGTGGGGTGGGGATAGGCAAGACACATTTGATGAGCGCGGTTGGACACTCCGTCCTTGAGAAAAACCGCAACGCTAAAGTCTATTTCTGTACCGGAGAGGATTTCACAAACGACATTGTCGAGGGGATCAGAAACAAAACAACGCAGGATTTTAGAAATAAATACAGAAAGCTCAATCTACTTTTAATTGATGATATTCAATTTATTGCTGGAAAAGTTTCCGTCCAGGAAGAGTTCTTCCACACCTTTAATGCATTGGTTTATTCTGGATCACAAATTATTTTAACGTCTGACCAACCTCCTTCAGAAATAAAGCGACTCGAAGAACGACTTAAAAGCCGTTTTGAGGCCGGCTTGATTGTCGATATTGGTCCCCCAGATTTTGAACTTCGTTGTGCGATTGTCGGGATCAAGGCTAAACAAAAAGGGTTAACCATTCCGAGCAATTTAATACACATGATTGCAGGAAATATCGACACCCCGCGAAAAATCGAGGGTTTTCTGATTAAACTTCTCTCCGAACTCACGATTAAAAAGTCGGAGCTCAACGAAATGTTGATTGAAAACCTGGTGGGGAAGGGAGACGATAGTTCTCCTATTAGAATTAAGGCTTCCGCGAACGATGTTGTTACCGCTGTTATGAAATACTATTCCCTTGGAAAAAAACAACTCATGGGCGAAAGTCGCGTAAAAAGGCTGGCTCAACCACGGCAGCTACTGATGTATATCCTTCGAACTCAGCTTTCGCTCCCATACGAGGAAGTGGGTAGATTAATTGGCGGGAGAGACCACACAACGGTCATGCATGCTGTTGATAAAATCACACAGATGGCCTCAAACAATGTGCAAATCCGTGAAGACATTCTGGGGATAAAAAAATTGATTTGAGGATAAGTCGGCTGCTTTTTACACATATCCACAAAATAACCATACTTATCCACAAAATTATCCACAAACCCTTAGCTTTATTATTAACAAAAGATATTACGCTAAAACAAAGCTAACAATCCACTTATCCACAGCTCCTACTACTATTACTACTATCTAATAAAGATAAAAGAGTAAAATAGTAAAAAGGTGAAAGAAAACATATATAAAAATATTTTTACCATTTTACCTATTTAACTTTTTACCTTATAATGTCTGACAAATGAAGTTGAGGGTATCGAGGAAGTCCTTTTTTGACGCTTTATCAATCACATCACGCTTTACATCTTACAAAGCCCAACTCCCAATACTTGGAAACATTCTTCTTGAAACTAAGAATAATAAATTAAACATTTCTGCCACCAATCTCGAGATGTCTGTTTGTTTAGCCATTGCCGCTAAGATAGAGAGTGAAGGCAAAATAACCGTCCCGGCAAAAACAATTCATGATGTTGCCTCGAACTTAAGCGGCGAAAGTGTTGACCTTGAGGTTGATAAAGAACAAATTTTTCTAAAATGTGGCAGTTTCTCCTCGAAACTTTTAGGAATTGTCGCCTCCGATTTTCCTCCAATTCCCGCATCGGTGTCAAAAAATGCCTTGGAAATACCGTCGGAAACATTTCTGGAATCGCTTCCAAAAGTGCTCTATTGCGTCTCTTCTGACGAGACACGACCGACCCTGACGGGGGTTTTAATGATACTTTTCAAAGACCTTGTCTCGTGGGTAGCTACCGATGGATTTCGTTTGTCAAAAAAAGACATGCCCATGAAGGAATCTTCCCGAGAAACAAAAATCATCATCCCAAAAGGGGTACTTTCGGAACTAATAAGAATTGCGAAGGAACAAAAGATTGTATTGGATTATAAAAAGGACGAGAAGCAAATTGTCTTTCAGGTAGGCGAAGCAGTTTTGTCTTCTAGGGTAATTGAAGGTGAATTCCCGGATTTTGAAAAGATTATTCCTCAGACTTATAAATTAAAACTTGATGTCGACAGAAATGAATTGTCACAAGCTATCAAACTAGCCTCGGTGTTTGCGCGTGACGCCGCGAATGTCGTCAAGTTTATCATCAGCGAAAAAACATTCAAATTAAACGCGGAAAGTTCGCAATCGGGTGACCAGGAAAACTCTTTGGACGTTAAAATTGAAAGTAAGGACAGTCAACTGTTTGACGAGAAAGGCGAGTTTGTCATTGCTTTTAATTGTAAATACGTCGAAGACTATCTCAACTGCGTTGAAGGAGAGAATATAGAAATTAAATTTAACGATGTTAACTCCCCGGGAGTCTTTTTGGACACGTCTGACGAGAAATTACTTCATCTGATTATGCCTGTCCGTCTTCAGAGTTAATTTTGGCGGAAAACATAACTAAAAGAGTAATCGGGGGCGTAACTTTTTATAAAATTTTGAACATCTGTTTTTGGGAAGTACCAGATTTCAATCACATCTTCCGTGTTTTTATTTCCAATAAAAGCAACCCCAGCCTCTAAATATACATAAAGATTAAAACCAGTTTGCGCATCAGGCCCGTATAAAAGAGTGTAAGAGTTCCCGTATTTTTTAATAAGATCGGAAAATTTGATGTTATCCTTTGATGTGATAATTTCTTTAATCAGATTAACTTTGTCTTTATCATTGAGAAAGTATTTGTCATTTCTAACCGGACTGTTGGTTTTGTATTCATACGTTGTTCCACTTTCTGTTGATATTTGGTCAGGCTGGCCGAGTGTCTGTAAAAGATCATTTTTACTGGATTTTGAAGGTGTAATTCCGTTATATGAAAGAAGTTTGTTGTTTTTTAAGCTTATGAAAACAATAATAAAAACGATAAATATTAGGATTGCGATAGCGACATACAACGTTTTAAGATTTTTCTTCATATATTAATTATATACAAAACGTTCCAATTGTTTAGTTGCATCCTTCTTCAAAAATCCTGCAGCGCGCAAACTCAAAACTGATTGGATACCTTGCTGCGAACCCGTTGGGTATACAAGTTGACCCCAGGTTGTCGTTGACGTACAGCCCCATTATTTCTGCAAAGTCCTCAGACGCTGGATGATTGGGTTCAACATATGTGCAGATGGGTCTTTCGTTAAAAGCGGTATCGTCCAAATAAGATTGATAAGCGCCGGGGTAGTATGTTGCTAAATAGTGAGCAATCTCGTGTGCCAATAGATATTCCGTAACACCAAGATTTATTAGACATCCACCCCTTGCTGCGAACCAAATGTCTACGTCTGAACCACCCTGTCCGTTAGCAAACCAACCACAATAGAGCACCTTGCTCTCGTCATATCCGAGTCTGATTGTACCGGCTGAACAAACCTTACCCATATATGTTGGGTGCTGTCCTGCCACATTGAGAATTGCCTGCTCAAGAACGAAACGAGGACTTGATGGCCAGGTTCCCACAAACTCGAAACAACCGGATGGACAATTGCCGAAGCAGGACGAAGTCCTTCCAGTGCCTGTTTCACCTTGTCCCGCTACCGTTCCGGTTACGTTAAAGAAATCTGAGGCGGTGGCGTCTGAAAGATTGTAAGCCCTGGTGTAGGTGATCACAAACGGATCGGAACCACCGATTGAGACGCTGCTGATAAAGCTTTGTAGGGCGGTGAAGGATGAATATGGTGTGAGTGAAGGTAGTGATGAAGTTAAACCCGCCCTGATGCTTTCCATAGGCGGACACGTCCCGTTTGGAAGAATTACGCAGTTATCATTAACACTGATGTTTGTTATTGTGTCACTTGAAGACGTGATATTGACTTCATAACTAATCATCTGTTGCCCGTTTGGCAGGCGCCCCGAAGGATTTGCAGTTTTTGTTACCCTGATAACAGAAGAAGGATTAGATGCAAAATCTCCAGTAAAACCACCCGGTGGAACAACATATGCCCCGGAGTTAATAATGATTAGAATAACAATTGTCAGGGCGATAAACCCCATTCCCCAGATAATTGTTGTAATGATCACAGTTGTCAGCCAGGCAAAAAAGGCCAAAATTAGCCACTTAGCGATTTTTGCATACAATCGTGCTCTTGCCAGAAACAGCTGAAAACCCGAAGCCAGTTTGTTTAATCCTTGTTTTATTGCATTTTGGCTTGAAATTTTTGCTGCGCCCACGGCGTTGCTTGCGATTTGTGAACCATATGTTGAAGCCGAGCCCGCAACTTTTTGAAAACTGTCTCGTAGTGTTTGAAAGGCAGATCCTTGCGTAAACGACGATCCGCTTTCAAACCCCGATGTCCGTGGTGTTGATCCAATGTTTGGCGGTACGATATCCGGCTCCTGGTAAGTAACAGTAGTAACTAGGTACTCTTGATAATGTCGTTGCGCATGGTTTGTTAGTGATTCACTATATCTTCTTGCCTGATTTAGATACTGTGAATTGTAGAGTTGAGGATTTTTGGTTTCTGATGGAGCAACCTGAACACCCCTTTGAGTTTTTTGTAACTGTAAGCCGTGAACAATGTGGGGTGGTTCTCCCCCAGCAAGCTCTTGAACCTCCACCTGAGATCTTGGGTCAACTTGTGACTGAAACTTTTGCGTCGTTTGTGGAAAGACTTTATTGAGTTTTTCAATTTCTTCGCTAATTTGCAAAAGACTGCCCTTATCTTTCTCTGTCAGGGTTGCTGAGGAACTATTGATTGATTGTTTTAACTTTCCAGGGTCTGTTCCCATCCTCCACAACTTCCTCGCGGTCTCCTCGATTGCTTTTTGATTTGATCGAGATAGTGGGGTTTGTCCAGTTGCGGCATCAATGGCGGCGGCGGCGTCTTTTGTTTTTCTATCACTTATGGGTTGGGGAATCGAGTCTGAAATTCGAATTACAATTCGCCCTTGAGTTTGTTTTGATGGATTGCTTTTGTTATCTTCCATTTAAGAAAACTATTGTTTATTGGCGATTGTTTTTTGAACATCGGCGGGGCTTTTTTGTGTCAGGTCAACTTTCTTGTCAAAAATGTCGGGGGGGGCGGTTGTTGCTATTCCAATATTTACTGGTGTGGATATTGCGACAACCGAAGCGTTTTTCGCGAAATCGGGTGAGGCAACTGTTTTATTTGTTTGTAGAACCGGGGCGGCATCAATTTTCTCTTTTTCTTTTTTCGCTAAAGCCTCTTCCTGCTGTTTTCTTATCACGTCCGCAGGTTTGGTTGAAATTAGTTTATGTTCTTCGGGAGAAGAGACAATATAGATTGGAACGTGGTGGTTGCCGGCAAAGAAAATTCCTTCACCAATGTTGGCGCCGAGCAAAAGCTGTTTTTCTCCCTGAGAGAGATAAAAAACCTCGGCAACCCTGTCGATCGCTGCGGGCGACTGTTTGAGAAGAAGTCTAATTGCCGAGTTGGTGACGATTGCCTTTCCGATATCTTGAGTCAAGAAATCTTCGACGTCCTGGGTGATTGTAGTCAACCCTAAGTAGTACTTGCGTGCTCTTTTGACGATCGACCACATAAACTGTGCCGAGTCGGGGTAGCGCATCATGTGCCACGCCTCGTCAACGACAAGAAGTCGCTTTTTAAGATCTCTCTTTACTTTTGTCCAGATAAACTCAAGGATGATGAACATTGCGATTGGCCGCAGGGCATCTTGCACTTCGCGTACGGAAAAGACGGTGAAAGGATTATTGATTTCGACGTTGGTCTGTTGATCAAAAATACCGATGAAGCTTCCCTTGACAAATTTTTCAATTCTTGCCGCCAGATCAAGTGCTGGTTCGGTTTCCATTCCGACCAGTATTTTGTATAAATCCTCCATCAGCGGAGGTTCTTTCTTTTGTGTTGCCGGGTCCTGAGTAATTCCCTTTGCGCGATATGTTTCGACCAGTGCGTGGTCCAAAAGAGCCTCTTGCATCGGATTAAGCGCGCCCATGATTACTTTAAATAAGGCGTGTAGCGAAAGCACCTTTAATCCGAGCTGGTTTTCTCCCTCTTCGTAAATTTGTGATAAATCAAAGGGGTTAATTTTCGACAGTGAGC
Source organism: Candidatus Woesebacteria bacterium GW2011_GWA1_39_21 (assembly GCA_000993685.1). GTDB lineage: Bacteria > Patescibacteriota > Microgenomatia > UBA8517 > UBA8517 > GWB1-38-13. The sequence continues at coordinate 29,876 of LBWP01000009.1, read as the reverse complement.
TATACGAGAAAGTGATGTACTGTCCCCCAACGGCAGCGCAAAGATCTTTGTATTCAGCCTCGGGGTCAATGATAATCACCTCTGTTCCCAACATTAACGAACGTAGAGATTCGAGTTTGACGAAATAACTTTTTCCGGCACCAGATGTGGCAAAAATAGCCATGTTTGAGTTTTCCATCGAGAAGCGGTCAAAAATGACAAACGACTCGTTCAGAGGATTAATTCCATACAACACTCCGCTGTCGGATGAAAGCTCTGCGGAAGTTAGTGGAAACGTTGTTGAAAGCGAGGTGGTATCCATGTTTCGTGTAATTGAAAGCCTGTCGGCTGCAAAGGGAAGGGTTGAGTAAAAGCCGTTTTCCATATCAAGGGTTGCTGCTTGCGCACTAACAAGAAGTGACCCCAATGTTGCCTGAACCTGCTTTGTAATGTCGTTTAAATCTTCCAAATCCTGTGCAGGGATAGTGATATAGAAAGCAAATTCGTAAAAGTGCTCGGAGCCTTTCACCAACTCCTCCTGAAGAAGTTGTGCATCATCAAGCTTTGCTTGTGTTGTGGCGTTTACAATACGCCCACGCTCAAGGTCGGTTGCAATTTCAGCTTCCATTTCGGCAATCTTATGACGCAAATCTTCCAAAACACCCTTAACCTCAACAGGGTAGACGTAGAAAGAAATATCAAGAGAGCTGTCGAAATTGATAATCTGTTCCAACCACCCCGGGGAAACAAAGCGTGGGTAGCCTGAAACAAAAAGAGTCCGAAAGTAGACCCCGTTTATTTTGATATAGTCAAAATCGATCTCAAAAGTTTTTGGGGCAACCACGTCAAGAACAGTCATCCCATCAGCCACGGTTTTGTTGGGGTCGATAATCTCTGGTTTGGTGCTGCCCTGCTTGGCTAAAATATCCAGATCTTCTTCATCAAGACCGGCGCGGGAAACAACGGGTGTTGGTTTTTGGTCCCCGTTTTTGTTCAAGAACGTTTGAGCGGTTGTTTGTTGCTGGCCGGTAGCGCTGGCGCTGGGGGATTTAACGTCCGTTTCAGTGACAGGATTTGCCCGTGGCACACTTTTCTTTTTTTTGAAAATTTCTGTAAGTTTCATGGGTTAGTATAAAAGAGTAAAAGGGTGAAAGAGTAAAAGATGTAAATAAATTCTCATGCTCTTCCTCACTCCTGCTCTTGTTTTACAATTTTACAAATAGAACCGTTTATTGGTGTTTTTCAAATTTGTTTTTAACTTTTTGATTGAACTTTTGCTTTTTGTCTCCGGTCCTGAGGGTCACCGACCCGTAGGGACTTTGAGTTATAAGTTTTATTAATCTTATCCTGTCCGCTTCCGCTTGTGCGGAGGAATTGGATTATAAATATGATAGAAAAGCTCAATTAATTCGGGTGTTGTTAACTGCCGCAGTTCAACCCCCAAACGTCTCGCCTGTCGAATCAGATGGTCTCTTTTAGGATAGAGCGAAACCCGGGCCTTTTTTAAGACATAACTTTTGGGAAAGGGAATTGTTGAGTTTTTTGAACCCAAACCCATGACGACTTTTGCCAAGCCCAGCTCAACGCGTGAGAAGGGTACGACCAAATAGAAGCTTTTACTAAGGACGTTCTTTTTCTTGACCGACTCGATAATGAACCTCTGATAGTCGTTTATCAGAAGCATAAGCTTGTTATTTGAAATCTTTTTCTTTGCTTCATCGAGAAAGCGCATATAGTTTCCGATATCTTTTCTCTGCGAGCGAACAAGAATTTGAACGGGGAAATTAAATGAGTTTAAAAGGCCTGCATAAGAAGAAATGACCGCCTCTTGTTCCATTTCATTAAGAAGGCCAAAGTTAAGCGACGTTGACTCGACAATTAGAGCCGCACCGCCGTCTTTAAAAAGAACGATGTCGTGGATGATGTCCGCAATCGGGATGCGGTCCTGTGTCGTGTCGTATAACGGTTTGTCTGGTGTTGATAAAAATGGTAGCTTCATATATTTAGAGTATAAGAGTAAAAGTGTGTAAGAGCGTGAGTTATAAATGTTATTTACTTATACTTTTTTACTCTCCCGCCCTTCGACCCTTACAGTTTGTAATCCTGCATAAACTTTTGTTGCTCGGTTAATTCAACCGGTTTTTCCTCCTCTTTTTTAATGCCACCCAGCTTTGCCCAAATTGCAATAGCGGGAATAATTTTGTTTTCGACCTTCAGTTTGAGCGGCTCGAACTCGTACCCATCTTTTTCTGTTTGAATAATATACTCACCCTCTATTAAGGGGGTGGCAATCATAAAGTGCCCGAGTTTATTACTGCGAAGCGCCCTAACGGGCCTTCCGTCAACGTCTTTTATTTCCAAAATTGCACCCTCGACGGTCTGTCCGAACTGGTCAAGAACCTGGCCGACGACAACGTTTTCCCTTGTTGCTGGAAGCGGTGGAATTACGTCTTGCGAAAAGCGTGTGGTTGCAGTTTTTTGAACATCCTGTTTTGGATATGTCATAGGTATAACCTTGGTTGTTCCCGAAAATGCCCCGCCGTTTGTACTTTGCGCGCCTGGTTGTGTGATTTGATAACCCTGTATTTTATCAAACCCAGCTTTGGGTGGAGTAGGAACGACAACTGTCGGCCGGACGCTTGTCTGCTGTGTGATTACGGGTTGAACTTTTTGGACAAAAGGTTGTGGTTGGGTTGGTATGAATGGTTGAGCTTGCGGATTAGAAACAAAAGTATGCATCGGAGTGGTTGAAATAACAACCGTAGTGTTTGGGGCAATGAAGCTTTGCGAAAGCTTGGTAAGAAACGTTTTTTCTTTTTCTTCGAGCTTGCTCGTCACTTCAGTTTTTTTAATTACCGGATTAAGAAGCTCTTGGACTTTCTCTTTTCTGTCAGCAATTTTAATAGAGGCTGGTTTTGCAGATGTTTCTTCTGGCATGAAATAATTAATCGGTTTTTTTGATTTATTCCAGACAAAATAAGTCGGTGAGTAAATTGAACGAAAGAAAATAAAAATCCAGGTGCTTAATGGTCTGTCCTCGATGGGAAGAAATGCCAAAGCAACACCGAATAAAAACGAGACGATAATTAGAGGCCATTTAATAAAGGGGTGGAGGGGCGAGGCATACAAAAGAAGCGATATTAATGCCCCAGCTGCAAGCTGGACAAACTGCTTTAAGGTCATGTCGCCAACCAGTTTGAACTGATACGAAGCTATTTGTTGTGGAATTGGATGTTGTTCCATATATTAAAGTAGAAGAGCGGGAGAGTAGAAGAGTGTAAGCGATATAACTATTCTACACCCCGTTCCTCAAAGATTTTTGAAAACCATATAAAAGTTTCTTTACTTCAATAAGTAAATTATAACCTTTATCATACCGTTTTTGTTTAAGGTAATTTAGTTCAAGGCAAAGGTCGAGATAGACCTCTAATTCTGTTAACGATCCAATGCTTATTGAAAGAAATCTTATAAGCTCTTTCCTACTTTTTGCATAACCTTCTACAATATTCGCCATTATGGAAACTACTGCCCTTCGCATTTGGGGTAAAAGTACATACTCCTCGGTTTTGGGAAACTCTCTTGTAATCTCATAAACAAAAAGCACCAACTCTTTTGACTTTTGATAAACAATTAACTTTTTGTAACTTTGTTTGTCTTGCATAAATTTGTATTTACTCCCGCTCTTACACTCTTCCACTCTTTTACTCTATCCCATGAAATCTATTTTTCAATGACTTGGCTTTTTCACGGAACAAGATAAGAAGGCGAAAGAGTAAAAAGGTGAAAGGGTTAAAGATTGTTGTTGCAATGCAAATTATTCCCAAAAAGTGTAAAATCGGTGATATAATATTTATATTATGATAAAGAAAATGTTACCTGTTGTTGTTTGGAAAGAGGGGAAATGGTTTGTAGCAAAAACCCTAGGGTTTGAATTGGCAAGCCAAGGTAAAACCAAAGATGATGCAGTAAAAAACCTTCAGGAGGCCTTGGATCTTCTGTTGGAGGACGAAGGCGTGGAAATTCCCCATTCAATAATTCCCCAAAATACTGAAATAAAACAAATTTATGCCTAAGTTGTACTCTTCTAAAGATGTCACAAAAGTACTGAAGAGAGCAGGTTTTAGTCAAGTTTCACAGAAGGGAAGTCATATCAAATACAGAGGTTTTTACAGAGGTAAACTTCAAACAGTAATTGTTCCCAACCATAAGGAAATCGCAAAAGGAACTTTTAACAGCATTTTAACTCAAGCTTCAATGACTCTGGAGGAGTTTAAGGGATATTTTTAAGTAGATCTCGAGATAAAACAACTTTTTTCTTTTACTCTATCCTATGAAACTAATTTTTCAATCACGAGGCCTTTTCACGAATAGGAAAAGGGATTTGTACTCATAGTATGAAAGAATTGCCGACAGACCAACAAACAATGGTGATAACTGGCTTATAGTGTTATAATGAGCCCATGTCAAAATATGAACAGTTAAGAGAAAAAGTTACTCAAGGAATAAATTTTATTGAAAATTCCAGGCTAGAAAAGCTGAAGGAAGAAGAAAGGAAAGCGGCAATAGTTGCCGCTGGGGAAAGAGTTAGAAACGAGGAAGAAAACAAGAAGAGAGAATTTGCAGCAGCCAATTATCCACTGCTATTGAAGGAAATACCGAAAGTTTTAAACGAAATTAATAGGGACGTTTTTAATTCCTATGCTCATTTTGTTGGGTGGAAAAATATTGAAAACGAGAAGCGTGAGGAACTAGAAAGTGTTCGCGACGAGGGCGGAACGACAACTCTTGCCCATACTGGACACTCTTTTCAAGAAACATGGAAGGAGTGCAGATTAGATATGCCAGAAGGAAGGAGTCTTTCCGTAAGTTTTCTTATTAAGAGAAAGCATTGGTACAACAACAACTTGGATTGGGGGAGTCTACCGGAAATAAAACCTAGAGATCAATCTGGCTTATACTTAAGTTGTCATAACGATACGAATAAAAAATGGGACTACGGTTCAAGAATAAGCACAAGAATAAGCATAAGAAAGCCAAAAGAGGTGGTGATGAAAGAACTTGATGAAAAACTACAAAGTTCAATAGAACAAATGTATTCCCCAAAGTGAAAAAGTGATTTGAATTAATATTTTATTAAGCGCCTTGCCAAATCATATTTTTCAATTACACGCTTTTTCACAGATACAACAAAAAACAAATTTTTGACAAATATTTTTTTAGCGTAAAACATGTTATTTATGAATGTATTGAAAGGCTATTTTCTCGTTATAAAAATCGGTTTGGAGGCTCCACACGACGGACAAGCAAGAGTTTGGTTTGTTAAATAATCATTTTTGCAATAAGAACAAGTGGCCAAGTATTCAGGCATATTTCTTTCATCGGGTTGTAAGATAATTTTTTTTGACGGAAGACTTTTTTGTTCTATCCCGTAAAAAACCTTAATGCTTTTGTCAACAATGTTAAAAAACCTAACAAAATTTTTTGCAAACACCCCACGGTCTTCAAGCAAATTTCCATCAGACTCGCGAATTCTTACTAGTATTGTCGGTCCAAAATCTAGCCAAACGTCGGGGTTGTTTTTTTGATCGATTAATAAAAGTAAAATTGTCCCAATAAGTCACTGTCCTTGGTGGGTGAGACTTACCTTCGTACCTGGCAATTCTTTCCTCGTATTCCCACATGTCACGTTCTACATATTTGGCAGTTTCTATTGGGACGAGTTCTAAACCAATTCCATACTTGTCATATTTATCTTGATATTTTTTTGCAAGACTTTCTATGTCGTCTTTGTTAGAAACGCGTTGAACTATCGGTTTGGATAGCGGAGCTGCGGTTGTTCTTCTCAAGTCGGATTCGAAAAAATAGATTTTTTTGTATCTATCTTTAATTTCCTCATCCTGCCGGCTGGTTATATCACAACCCACCATGGACGAAAGGTAGTGAAGAGGATCATGTTTCCATGAAATTATTCTATTAAAATTACTATCAAGCCGGTATTTGTACGGGCCGTTGTCTTTAGTAAAAATGCCAAAAAAATAATCGGGATTATATAAATTTACAAAGTTAGTACTTTCTGACCTGTGTTCGATACCATTGTCGGCACTCATGTTAAGTTGATATTTTTGACGTTCTATCAAAAAAAGTCAATGTAGGCAATACAGATTGTTTGGATTTTGGCATTTTCCTCTCAGAAAGTGTAAAATCGGTGTATAATTTATGAGAGAGATAGATATGGAAAATAATCAAGAAAATGGTTTTGGACAACAACCTGAAGGTGGTGCACAAAACCAAGAGCGAAACATAACCCCCGAGCTCTTAAGGCAAATGGATACACGGGATCTTTACACCGTTCCCGGAGGAATGCGAATCACCGAGTTTAGAGAAGCTATCCGAATTGGAAATGTTCCCCAATTGCGCGAATCCTTGGAAAAAGCTCTGGCATGGATCGAAGGCGTGACTAATGGTGTTGACGCAGGGAATTACGACTTTGATATGTATATGGAGAAACTTAAATCCAATAGAGAAAGGAGAAAACAAGGTTTAAGGCCTGAGCGGATTGACGACAGGGAAATTGTCGATTTGAAGAACATGTTTGAGAGCGTTGAAACCTCAACAGATAGGCCAGAAACAAGTTACGTAAGAATGGCGGTTGAGGATGGACTGGAGAAGACGATTGAGCGAGCTCAATTTTATCGAAAAAACAAAGACGTGTATATACAGACATTTATAGAAGAGAGAGTGGGATTTTACGAGCGCCTTAATGAGGCAAATGAAAGAGCAAACAGAAAAACATTAGACGACGATCGTGTTCATGATTTTATTAATGAAGAAACCCAAGCAGAGAAGGAAAGAATGGATTCTTTGTCGAATTCGATAGGTGATCTAAAAGGCTTGCGCCATCATTATGATGCTAGGACAAAAGTTTTTGAACCGCTGTTTATTTTTACACAAAGGACTTGTGAAGACGAAGATTCTTGGATGCAAATGAATTCAAGGTCGCCCAAGCCAGATAAAGGTCATTGGATCGGTTTTTATCAAAGTAATCGCCTAGAGTCAGCTGGTGAGAAAGAGAGTCCTTGGGGACGTGCTGTAGACAGGACAAAGAACGCAATTGAAGATATCAGATGGGGGAAAATAAAGCTACGCGACGACGAAGGAAATGAGATTAAAGATAAATACGGAAAACACACTGGCCATAACATCTATCTGAACGGCTTTCGGACAACGGGGGATTTTGTCTCATGGGTTAAAGCACTGCTGCCATATACAGAAATTACAACAACTTTGCCAGCAAAGGAGGGATCAACACCGCAGACAGTGACTTCCCAGCGAATTGACGTCTTGTTTGCTGCATGGCGGGCGGCATCATCTGACGGAACGATTTCGAAACTGGCATGGGGGGTGGAACCTGCTAAAACTGTAAAAGTAAAAGATAACAATGGGGACGAGAAAGAAGAGCCGGTAAGAGATTCAAAAGGAAACATTGTTTACAAGTATTCTTTTGGAAACCCCCCCTTTGCAAGCGATATAAGAACGAAGTTGATTCATAATGATAAAGTTCGGGCTAACGAGTGGGGTTGGCCTGCAAACGACGAACGTGGCCGGATCGTGGATTTAGATGAGAAGGTGTTTCGCGATGAAAACGGAAATATTATCAGCAGTTATGAATATACAGAACAAGAATTTAGTGATTATCGAAGTTACGCACAGTCACATAGGGTGAAAGACTACAAGGCGATTTCGCATTCTGGACACCCATTAAGTATTGGACGAATTGGTAGGCTTGTTGACAGTTACGAGTCCAAAACAAATGTTACACTTAAGGGTTTTACTTATGAGGACAACGATGGACAAATTAAGCCTTTACAAAAAACAGAGAACGATGAATATTCACTTCACGACTTATCATATAAGTATGGTCTGTCCAGATCAAACCCTGATTTTCCTTGGTCGGATACAGAAATTAGGACAGGTTCAGAGGCTGCTGGTGAACCCACATCCGGCTCTTGGGGTCGGTACCACCTCGACACAGTCAGGGGTGAGAAAATTAGGAGCACCATGATTAGGGAGATTCCTGATGTGAACAAACTAACGGCGGATTTTTTTGAAGATTCGACTGTCAGATTTTGGGATAAGTTGGGCAAGCTTAAACCTGGTGAATTGAGGGATGGTGTACCACAAAATCCGTTTGCGTGGCATTTGTTGGGGATACTGAGGACCAGATCGAGGCAAAAGTTTACACCGAAATGGATGAATGGTGAAATTGGTTACCGCTCGGAAGACTATCAGAACAAAGTCACGAACACAAAAGAAGGAGAGTCTGGACAGAACTCTGTTTCAGTTGCCGATTTTTTGACGAATGCGATGCGGACGAATTGTGTTTCACAAAGCGAGAGCGATTGGATTTTTCATCAGATAGTCGGTTAAGGACATGTTCCACAATTGGACCCTTAAGACACCACAATAAGTAGCTTACTTCGCTCCAGATAAGTATGTTTACAATATTTTAATTCTGTAAGGTTAACATTTTTAAAAAAACGGATGTCGCAAAAATCGTGCAGTCTCCTTCTTTTGGACACCTCGAAGCAGAAATTATTATGGTTTTGATGGAGGGTTAGGATTTTTTGGGGTTTGTCCCTTGGGTTGGGTTTCATACCAAGTTCCTTGTTTTGTTACAAATGTCGTAGACGGGGCACGAATATAACCACGCCTAACACCCCAAGAGGAGACTGATCTTGAGAAAAAGCCGCCCTCACCCGCTTCAGCCCTCTTTGCTTGATTATATACAAATGGTGTAAGAATGTTTCTCGATACAAGACCACCCGCAGCTCCGGCTGCAAACCCAAGTCCTCCGGCAAGCAAACCACCTTTTCCAGTCAAGTCAGGTGCCTCAATTCCTTTTCCAGCCATAAGTGATTTTACCATATTTGAAGCACTTGGGACCATTGCAAGAATTGCTAGAGCTGCAAATGTCCAAAGAATCGGCAGCGGATCCCATCCGGTGGCTGAATTTTGCGTTCCCAGGGTCAGTGGCGGGTACCAAAACTGCCGCGTTTGTCCACCGGCTGTGGTTGCACTAAAAATATTTGAAATTTGCGAATCGCCAAGCTGTAGGAAATTATGTAGATTGTTGTTTACTTCCGGATAGGTGGCACTAAGGAAAAGAACACAAAGCATTAAAAGTGCCCCCGCGACTGGGTAAACAGCCAAGTTTGCAACGAGGTTTTTCAGCCAAGTTCCGAATCCGCCAATTGGGCCAATTGCGCCGAACCCGATAAGAAACGGGGAAAAAATTACGGAAATTAAAATTGTGATGTATGTCCTGATAAGAAGGATAAAGACTTTTACGGAGGTAAGCAGAAGCCAGATAAAAACACCGATTGTCAAGAAAAATGCCAGGATACCCCAAAGAATTCCCAAACCAACACCACCAGCACCGCCGAGGCCAAAGAGATAGAAAATTGTTTGAAAGAAAGCAACGGCAAAAGGCCAGAAGATGCCCGTTAGCCAACCGATAATTCCGCCGATTCCAAAGGCCCCCCCAGGTCCGTCGGTTAATAATGTAAAGACCTTTTCCCATCTTCCGCTTCCACCCTGAATAAAATCAAACTGCGTAAAAATTAATGCTACAAGGCCGATAACAACATACATTAAATCGATCATCAGGCCGGCAATTGCGTAAGAGAAGGTAACGAGGATGAGGGTGATGATAATCTTCGGAATTGCCGACTGAATGGAGACAACCGTTTGCGGATTGAGTTTAACGCGAAACATGATCATAAAGGCGAAAACGATAATGATAATAACAAAAAGTCCGTACATAATATCGCGGCATTTCTGCCAGATGTTCTGCACCGGCCCCAACGCATAAAAGCCAAAACCTGCATTTTGAGCTTGTGCCTCGGGGATGATACTAAGCGATGCGAGTTTTTCGCGGACGTAGTTGACGCCCGATAACGAACGGTTCGGATTAAACAACGTTGCGAGGACACCTTTTTCGACATATGGTTGGGTCGATGTATCCATCGCCACCATCGGATTTTGTGCGGCACAACTGTCAACGCCGCCGCCCTTAAAAATACATGTAATTGCGGTTTGGGCAAAGTTTGGGAACATGGCAATTAGGCTATACATTACCCACTGGACTTGGGCTGCGGTATATCTTTCCCCAAAAATCTCTTGTGGGGGAGAAGTTTGTGTATCGTACACTTTTGTATACCACTGTGTGAACGATTGGTTGTACCAGGGGTTAGTCGATTGTGCCCTTGCTTCAGGGGCGGAAAAGTAAGACAGGGATGATACAAAGAGAATTAGAAATGACAACGTCGATAGCAACAGTTTCTTAAATGCACCCATGTCAAGTTAATAATACCACATACTGGTAACAACGGCACAAGAGTGAAAAGCTGGTTGTGCGAAGCGGGTTTTGGGTAGCGGCAACTAAAAATATTTAGGATAAAAGAAAGACGTCCAACTTTTTCTGTCAATGACACCCTCTCCGCCTTAAAAGACGGAGTTTCCCCAGGGAGGATGGCATATAAGCAAAGTTTAAGATTTTATCAAAAGCAAAGCTTAATTCTGTTTGCACATTTTCAGAGTTCAATCCTGCCCGCTAGCTTGCGTAGCTAAGCAGGCGGGTCATCCCCACCATGAAGGGTGGGGATTTCTTGAAAGCTGTTATAAAATTATTAAATGTGGAGGGACGGAAAAAACCCCGAAGTTTCATTGAGCGATTAATTAGGCTCACAGACGCCTGTGGTGTTGTTATAGCAACAATACCAGTTGGGGCCGTTTGGAATGAACGATCGGTCGCCTTGCCACGGCCATCCGAAGGGGAAGTCGTTTTGGATTAGATAGATCGCGGCGTCGCAGTAAGATCTACCCGTACCCCAGCGATATTGTGATTGGGCACTGGCTTTACACTCATTGCATTGATTATATTGACCAACGGCGATGAGGTCCCAGCTGGTTTTGTCAAACGAAAAGACGATTTCGGCGCCGGGGGTTTGCCAACCCTGTTGGTTGATGTATTTTTTCCAAAGAAGAGTGCGAGCGGCAAGTTCCCAGGCGTCGGATAGGTTACAACGATCAAGAGATACTGGACCGTTGTTAATATATTGCATATCACCATCGGTAATAGCCATTGGGCCATCTGGTGAGTTGGGGCCGCAACCAGTAGCGTTACCGGTTTCTATAAACCAAATTGCTCTGAGATATTCGCAGGGAACATTGTATTCGTCCGCGACTTCGCAGATAGATTTACCACCCGGTACCCTATAATTTCCGGAAACGCTTGGAATTAAGTTTCCCTCAACACAATCTCTACCTTCACAAAACAACGGTTGGGTGCCATACCCTTTCGGACGAAGCAGTGTCTGTATTCCGGTTAAGAAATATTCCTTAATTCCTCCGATGTGGGGAAAGTAAATTTGCGCTCTGTCACCCGGGGTTTGGTTGGTGGGGTCACCCGCGTAGATTGGGTCGCCCGATTCGTCCGAATATCCAACCTGAGACGATGCGGGCATGTCATAGATTCCCTCGATTGTGTTTCCACCTCCGATTTTGGGAAACATTTTCCGAAAGATTCCAGTGGAACCAACAACTAGTTTTGTCCAAACCTCATTGGCGAGCGGCGTTCTTGTTTCAAGCTTCATGTTAACCATAAGCTGGTTTGTACAACTTTGTGTTTGTGGGGGTGTTGAGTAATTTGGTGTACAGATTGTATCAATTGAGGGGGCACATTTAAAGTTTACGTCTCCGTTGCAGTATGTGCCCGGACTCCATACTCCACCCCCCGTTGTAGTACATGTCCAATCAACGGGGACACAAACTCCTGAAATGTTTGGATCTGTTGATGATTCACATTCCGTTTCACCTGAGACGTTGGGGTTGCTGTTACATGTTCCGGTTACACAGATTCGACCTAGTTCACAATCATATTGACCATAGTTGGTGTCGCACGCTTGGCCATCATTCACCAAACACCTTCCGCCGAGAAGGTTCTCACATAGGTTTCCATAAGGAGCTGCCGGCGTGCCATCGCCCCAAAGAAAGTAAGTGCAAAATACCTGTGCCGTGTAGTTAATGCGTGCACGTAGCGTACCCGCAAACAGATCGTCTCCCGGATTGTTTCGCACCTCACGGTATGAACAGTAGGGCGATTCAGGAATAAACCCGCTTGTTGGCATTTCGTCTAAGGCAGCGTCTTTATACGCAAAAGTCTTTTGCAACAAAGTTGATAGGTCGTATGTTTCTTCCATATGCGGAACGAAGAGGTTGGCGTTTTGGATGTCGGTTACACTAACGCTAATTATTCGGAAATTTGGAGAAACACTGATTGGTGAAACACCAGCAGATTTAATCCTAATGTCACCAAGACGGTCTTCTGTTGAAGAAAGTGGCGCGTAAGGAAAGAGGTTGCCAAAGACGGCCGGATTTATCAGTGAGAAATTAAAGCAAAGCGTAACTGTTCCAATAAGCGGAATTGGTGTTTTAATGGCAATGCAGGTATTACCACGCCATGATTTGTAGTTTACGAGAAAGTTTGAAAAATCTTGGCCGAGATAGTCTTCCTCAATTGGTGGCCTGAAACCGTTGTAGTCTGCGAGGTGGTATTGACGTTTCACGAGGTCTGAGAGTGCGGAAACTATATTTGTAAATGAGTTAAAGTCAGAAAGCTGCCATTGTCTGTAACAGGGTGCGGGGATTCCCGAACCAAAGTCGATGTTTAACCCGAATACGTTGAAGAAAGGAATTGAAATTGCGCAACCGACCACTTGGTTATGTCTAATTCCAGCAAGGGGTGTCCCGGGGGCCGGATCGGGTGTATTGACAGAGGTAACAGCATCGTTGATTTCTGAAACCTTTTCCATATTTTGAATCGAGAAGGGAAGTAATTTTTTGACCGGGCCCGAATAATCGGTTTGCAAAAGGTGTCCGGGAAACCTTTGCGAGTCTGGGTGAACGCAGCAGTATTTATTTTGTCCGGCACACTGTTCTTTTCCGTCGGGAATGATCCAGGGAACATAATAAGGCTCGGCGAACCAGCTTATTGGGGCGGGCCATTCGTTTAAACACTGAACCTGTCCGGCAGACACTCGGGTGGTAGAGCACGTCCCTGGACGGCCAGTTGATTTTCCCATACAATCCGAACCGGGGTCCCAATAAGGGTATTCGGCCCGACCGATAATACCATTTAAATACCAACTGACATATTCATTAACCTTGGTTGCATTGTCCACAGTTTCCTCGTTTGGGTTATAGGCATTTATTACCTTCGGTTTCCCCGGGTCTGCACCCACCGACGGTTCGGTGTAACCCATAATTGGAAGCTCGGCTCCGGAAACATCAACAGCTACATTTTTTGAATTGGTTATGGTGAAAGAACAAGTTTCTGTACCATTACTGTTGATGTGGCAACCACTACAGTCACGGTTTGTTTCACACTCATTAAGTCCTGGGTCGCAACCACCAAAACGCCGGTCGCTACATTGATTGGGTCCTTCGCAATATTTACAAGCATAATCAACTTGTGACCTGGGCGGTTGATTGGGTGTGACCGTAGTTCCGCCGGAGGAATATATGGGGAAGTTTGGTGGTCCGTTGTTGAAATTTTTTGTTACGGTTACATTTTGTGTTACGAACAAATCGTTTCCACAAAATATGGCAAGGTCTTCCGCATTTGGATCGCAGGGACTTCCCTGGTATGGACGAAGAGAATGAAATTCATTGTCACGTGATGCTTGAAAGGTGGAATCGTATGGTGCGGTTTTATTACAAGGAAAAGGATAGGGTTGCGCGCTGTTGTAGCGGGGCCGCGCTTCTCCCTCCGGTAAAGGTGAGGTGTATGAGGGGTTACTGACTGTACACGGACCGATGCAGACTCCAAAGTGGTTTGAAACCGTTCTCTCGCCGCTTGCGAGAGTATTAAGAAACTGCCTTCCGGTTGCATTTGGTGTTTGCGCGACCATTGTTGTTGAACCGCCTCCGTCCATATTCATTCCTGTTAACGCTCCGCATTGGCGCAACATTTGCGCCCCCTGAAGAAAAGATGCTCCACGGGTGGTTGGGAGGTCGCCGTTAACCGCAATCATAATTAGAGTGTTTGAATTAATCCCCATCAACGTTCTTGGACGGACGGTACAATAGGTGGCGCCAAGTCCACCGCACCCTGGAGCTAGACATGAAGTTTGTGAACACATACTGACCTTGTTGGCAACCTGTCCACCCATGACAAGAACATTAACACCGCTGACGACGCTCCAAATTGGACTGGGTTGGCTTTGCATAATACTGATGTCGTCGTTTCTGTCAATTGAAGCAACGATACCAACACTCCTGTCGGTCGAGTAAACATCACCCCGATACGAATTAAGACCAAGCGGGTCGCTTAGCGAAACAAATCCGCTACCGTTAATTGCCAGAGCCGCCCCGACATTTCCCAAAAAAGCTGAAGTGGCGGTTCCTAAATATTGCCTTGGTGTAGTTGTGTAGTAAATATTGTTGTCGGTGATGTCTACCTTCACAATATGGGCAACGATTCGTGACGGCGTATTTAAAACAATTTCTTTATAAGTAATACTACTTGTTCCGGAAAAAAGTGGGGAGAATCCGCCATTACAATCAAAATTGTCTGGGCTTTGGGCAGAAGCTTCCGTTACAGAAATAAAAAAAAATAAACAGAAGGCAAAAAAAGTTTTCAAAATCCGCTTTGTAAACATGACTAAGTTTAGCACACGGTTGGAGACAGAGAATAGAGTATAAGAAGAAGGAAATTAGGAAATAGAAAATAGGAGTAAGAAGTGGGTTGCGGGGTATCAGGGTGTCAAACTTACACTCTTCTACTCTGTTATATTATGCGTTTACGGTAAACTGTGTGACATTTGCTCCGGTGAACTGCTGAATAAGAACCAAAATTAAATAAGCCAGCGCCACAATTACGATTCCAATAATCGCATATGTAATTGTCTTTTGTGCTGCTGCTGCGTTTTCCGGGTTTCCGGCGGAGGTGAGATATTTGAAACCTCCGAGAATTAGCATGATAAAAAGGATAATTCCAGCCAAAAAAAGAACTGATGCAACAACATTTTGAAAAATCCATTCGAAACCTTTAATTGTTGCCACACTGCCTTCAACATGAACGCTGGGAACCGGGTTGGTCATAAAATAATTTTAGCACAAAAAAAGCAGCCCCGTTGGGACTGCTTTTTTATTAAGGTCAAATACTAACCTTACGGCGTTCCCGGAATAGTGAACGTTCTCAAACTCACTCCGAAGAAGCTTTCGATAAGAGTTAATATTGCCCATGCTGCAAAGACGATTACCAATCCAACCAAACCAGCTGTGATTTGATTTCTTGCTGCTTCAGTCTTGCCCTTGTCTCCACCGGAGGTGATCCATTTGATACCACCCAATACCAGCATGAAGAAGAAAGCGACCGCTGCAACAATCAAGATAAACGATATTGCCAAACCAACTAACGAACCAAAGGAAATATTTTGCAAATTTTCAAATCCTGTTGGTGCATTAAGGTTCAAGACATCACCGGTTGCTAATAAATTCATTTTTTCCACCCCCTTTCACCCTTTAAAAAGGGAAACCCAAACTAGCGAAGCAAGTTCAGGTTAAAACTTCTTAGATTAACTTGGAAGAAGTTTTCGACGATGCTGAGGATTGCCCACGCAGCGAAAACTATAACAAGCCCGATTAGTCCAGCTGTAATTTGACTTCTAGCGCTTTCAATTTTGCCCTTGTCTCCACCGGAGGTGATCCATTTGATGCCTCCAAGGATAAGCATAAAGAAAAAAGCTAAAGCTGCAACAATAATTGCAAAGGTGATAGCGATAGTTACCAGTTCGCCAAAGTCGATATTTTGAAGGTTGCTAAACTGCGCAGGGGCGTTAATGTTAATTACTTGTGCCAGTAAATTTTTCATAAGTACTTATATTATCCTTTATCGGATATTATGATGTCAAGCGCCTTGCGTTTAAGGAGCAAGTGACCGCAAAATCGCCGCCGGGTTGAGAATATTTGGAAGATCAATAATCCCACCGAATATTTGTGCGATAAAAAGTGCGGCAACGACTATCGTAAGCCCAATTGCGCCGGAAAACATCGTCGATCGGGCGTTTGCTAGTTTTGCCTTGTCACCCCCCGATGACATCCAGGCGATACCTCCGGAAATTAAAAGGAAGATGAAATAAACTCCGGCAACAATTGTCAGAAGACCAATTGCTTTTGACAAAACCCCACTGAATAGTATGTCCCAACTATTGCCGGGGTTTCCATAGACACCGATTCCGTTTATTGTTCCGCCGACCTGAAGCGGATTTTGACTTAGATAATTTTCCATATTAGGGAGTGAAAATTGTTATTTGCAAAAGTGCATTCGGATTTCCGAAAATAAGCCAACCGAAAATTGCCGCCAAAATAAAAGAGCCGGCGGCGATTAACAGCCCCAAAAGTGTCTGCCAGATTTTTTGCCAAGCGCGGGCCATCTTTTCTGGGTTTCCCCCGGCCGACATAAAGTCGTATCCGGCAAGAATGATGTTTATAAAAGCATAGATCCCCGCAACCACAATCATCGTCCTGACAACCATGGTGAAGAATTTCTGTGGTCCAGATCCGGTTCCAGTTATTAGGGCTCCCCATCTGGATACGCCAGGCGGCGCATCGATTGTTCCCCAAGCTGTAGCGAGTAGTTTATCCATAAAACTTATGGTGTTGGATTTAAGATATTAAATCCAAAAACGGTCTGAACAATTACTATTATCCAATAACTTACGAAAATAATCAAAAAACCAATCAATGCGGACGTTGCAGCTTTCTTTCCGCGGGCAACAGATTCTTTATCTCCACTTCCGGCGCCAGAAATCATCATAATTCCGCCAACGACCAAAAGAAGAAATAGAATTACCCCAGCCAAAGCAACGGCGTTGAAAAGGACTACCGAAACAAAATCGGCAAGACCCTTTGTCTGCCCGAAAGGTGAGTGAAAGATTGAGCCGATGTTTACTTGGGTTAAGTAGTGCATGTTTTATTGTTACCTTGCTTAAAACCACGGCATTCATGCCGTGGATGTAGCAAGTTTTCGCGATTAACTTTGTTAATCGCAAGCGACAAAATACCATGGGCTTTAGCCCGTGGTATTTTATTTTAACTTAAAATGTGCTCGTAATGTCGCCAAGACCGAGTACGTTAGCAACTATTTTAACAATCCAATATGCTGAAAAGATAAGAATAAATCCGACAGCGGCTGTTGTAATTATTGCTTTTGCCGACGCCGCCTTTTTCGGATCACCGCCCGAGAGCATCATGTTGTAACCACCAAGTATAAGCATCAAAAGAAGGATTAGACCGGCAATTGGAAAAATGTACTTTAAAAGTGCGGAGACAATGCTCCCGGGAGAATTGGAAAAGGAGAACGCACCACCTTGCGATTGAATCGTTTGATAAATAGCGGGAAGATTAAGTTGAGATGATGTTGGTGCTGGAGTTTCTTCAACAATGCGTTCGCAATACAGAATTGCATCACAATTGTTGTTAAACCCCAAATCAGCACAAATTTGAGTGGTGCCGGAAGGTAACCTGTAGCCGGCAAAACAGGCAGTCTGATTGGGATCAAAATAACAAGGAGTATTATTTCCGGGTGGTGAGGTGCAGCCCCAGGTGCCCTGAGCATTAACATGAGCGACAAAGAACAGTCTTGAAAACAGGAATAAAAATAGAATTGGTAAAACCTGTATTGGTGTGTTGAATATTTTTCTTCTCACGTTTGATTTATAAATTCGCTATCTTAAATTATATACAATTTTTGAACAAAACGCCTTAACAACTCCTGGGATTGTTGGATAAACTGTTTAGTACCCTTTACAGTCCCGGGAGTCGCAAAATCCTGATTCCTATAAAATCCAATATGAAAACCGAGAAAATAATCATCATCAATCCGGACAGTGCCGCTGTTAATAGCTCTTTTCCCGATTGGAGTTTTCTTTTGTCACCGGCGGCAGTCATGATCATAAAGCTGGAATAGATAATTAAAAGAAAAGAAACACCACCGGAGATCCCGATTGCCCAGCGTAAGATAAATGCAAGGAAAGCGTTTTTATCACCAACCGGAAGGCAACCGATTGCGGTGTTGATGCTGTCTGTCCCGCATCTGGGACTTAATGCCTCCTTTGGGGTTAGTGGGTAGATGTCTACTAATTGAGTAACGCAGCAAAAACAATCTGCAGTTGCGCCACCTCCAAGCTGGCAATCGTAAGCCTGGTTTGGAGCAGGTGGTCTTGCACATCGTGTTGTGTCTGGATTTCCTCCCGTATTTGTACAGTTGCCTACAGGGTAGGCTGGGTCTGTGCACCTAGTGTTACATTCGGACCAGGCTGACGGGTAAACAGTTGGAGTTGGAATAACGCAAATACAACTGCAGCTACTCCCGAACGTACTACATTTTGGAATGTAACCCGCGGATTGATTGCAGTACCCAGGTCCCTGAAGTGGCTGACAGACACCTGAAACTTGAGTACAACTGCAATTTCCCGGTCCCGGAGTTGGTGTTGGGGTTACACATTGGCAATTACAGAAATTACTACCTCCCACTGTCTCTTGATAACAACTGGGAACGAAACCTGCGATGCAATTGGAAACAGGATTTGAACCGAGTACACAACTTGTGGACGGTCCAGGCATCCCCGCCCACTCGCATGCGCAAGTTCCCGGTGTGGCCTGCGCCTTGGCTGTGCTTGGGAAAGATATAAAAAATATTGAAACAAAAAGAAACGAAAAAAAGACTAAAAATAAAATTCGATAAATTAATTTCATTCCAGATAAAGTTTAGCACATTGAGGTCTTCGGGAAACGGGACTTTTAAAGCCCTGGAAGGCGCAAGATTCGAAGGCCGATGACATCAAGAAGATATACGGAAAAAACGATCATTAAAAGTCCTGCAATTGCCGCACCTAGAAGTTCCTTCGCAGCTCGTGCACGGTATGGATCACCACCTGAAGTCATCATTAAGTACCCGGCAACAATCATTAAAATAAAGGCAACTCCTGCGCCGACGCCGATCGCCCAAGGAAGAACAAAACGCAAAAATTCTGTGGGACTGGTGACGGCGACACAGCCAATAGCCGTTGCAATTCCCTGTTCTCCGTTTGTAACACAGCGGTTACTGAGTTTATATCTATTCAACCAATCGTCCCCCGGCCTGGTGCAACAAGATTGAAATAGTGGACAACCAATATCGGAAAAAGGGGGGTTTGATCCTTCCCAGAAATAGTCCGAATCTGTTGGACAATTAAGAAAAAAACATTGACCCGGCGTATTTGAGAGTCGACCGATACATTCGGGAGGTTGGGCACAACAGATGTTTCCAGCAACACAGTCGAGCCGACCCTTGTCTCTATTAGTGGGGCAGCTTCCGTCATCAGTGATACAAGTACCAGGCCTTCCGTCTTCCAAATAACCGCAGGTTGCCGTGACATAACATTTTCCATAAGCAAGACTACAAACGGCAAGACTGGTATTACACTCTCTTTCACAGTTGGTCGATCCCGGTGTGCAATCGGGTGAGTCTAGCCCGAGGGTACAGTTGATATAACCGGAGGAGCAGGAAGTTGGCGTGCCTTCCCTGCAGTAGCTTTGGCCATCAGTTTTACAAGTCCAGAAATCCGGGCAGTCGTTGGCGCTTTCGCCACAACGGCAATTTGCCGGGTAGCAATATGAATTGAGGCAAATTCCTCCGTTTTGCTCGCACGCGCTGGCTGGAGTACCTGTACAGTTATACTGTTGGCATGGGTTTGGGCCATCAAATCCGGTACAGATTGGATAAGTTGGGGTGATTGTTGGGACACCTGGTGTGGATGAAGGTGGTGGGGAAGGTTGGGGTGAGACGCCTGGGGTAATTGTATTTATTGGTGAAGGGATTGGCGTGGTGGACGGAAAAGGTGTCGTGGTATTTGTTGGAATGGGTGAAGAGTATGGTGCGCAGTAGCCGTTACAAACATATGAAGAGTTGCAGCACCAGGCGGCCGGGTCTTGGGGGTTACAGGAGTAGTTATCTGGAGTACAAGTTGGAGTTGGAGGTACGCTTGAACAACAATAGCAAGCACTTAATGGCGACTCGGTGCAATAATAGTTGGTTGCGGTGCAGCTTGTCGGGCTGGGGTTTGACGTGCTGCATTGTGCTTGGGGTCTTGAGGGGTAATTGTTGGGACAGTATAGACCGCAGTTTACCTGGGCAGATACAACTTTGGCACTTCCTAAAAAAAACAAAAACAGTAGTAGAGGCAGGAATAATTTTTTGAGCATTTTCAAATTAAGTTTAGCATTTTGTTGTAGTAGTTAAAACAACGCGAAAAGGTACTGGTATAATGATAAAAGTAACTCAAATGTCAAAATTCAAAGCTCAAAATTGTAAATCAGGACGGCATTTTATT
>LBWP01000009.1:0-9432 GCA_000993685.1 Candidatus Woesebacteria bacterium GW2011_GWA1_39_21 | reverse complement strand
CATGAATACAACAAAAAGGAATTGGCCGATCTAAAAACGCAAATCACAAGTTTGACTTCGCGAATTAATGCCCTATCAAAACAAGTGGAAAAAACAGAAAGCGATATTAACAACCGTGAAGATGATTTGGCTTATGCACAGAAGATTTTTGAAGCGAAGACACAAATTCATTACAAATACATCAGATTTTACGATCCGTTTCAGGCATTTCTTGCTTCCGATAGCGCGTTAACGGCATTTGAGGAAATAGGTTTACGACAAAAAGTTGCAAGTGAGGACATTAAGACGATGGAAAAGTATGCCCAGGATTTAGTGAAGCTGAAAAACGATAAAGCAAATTTAGAGAAAAACAAACTAAGCCTGTCGGCTGCAAAAAACACTGTTTCACAACGGGCAACATTTTTGCAGACTGAGGTTGATAAAACTGAAAGTTACCTCTCTAGCCTTTCGGCAAAACAGCAGGCATTAATTGCACAAAAGGAGGGTGGTTTTCAAACTTCTGTTGGAGATACCCCCGCAACCCTCGAACCCTGCACGGGTCCTCCGGCGAGTTCTAATTTTTGTGACCCAGGATACCGACCGGCTTACGCAGCCTTCTCTTTTGGCGCACCCCATCGAACCGGAATGAGCCAATACGGCGCGTATGGCAGGGCAAAGTCGGATCAGATTGCGGAAACAATCCTTGCAGATTATTTTCAAGGTGCAACGCTTGATAAAAATTATGCGTCCCCGTCGACAATTGGCGTTACAGGATATGGACGAGTATCTTTTGAAGACAATTATTTATTGGGAATCTACGAGGTCCCCGAGAGCTGGGGTGACAATGGGGGTTATGAAGCATTAAAGGCTCAAGCAGTGACGGCAAGATCGTATGCACTTGCTTACACAAATAACGGTAGTGGGACGATCTGCACAACCGAAGCATGCCAGGTGTATAAGCCGCAGTTAAAAAGTGGAAAATGGGCGCAAGCTGTACGTGATACTCGAGGGTGGGTTTTGATTAAGGATGGAAAACCTGCGAAAACCTATTTTGCCTCGACGTCTGGAGGCTACACAATTTCTCAGTGGGGCTGGACTGGTATCAAAGATGCTAAAGACGGCAACTGGCCGAGCTCTGCTTATGAAAAGATTGCCGGTTCTCCCTGGTTTTATAAAGCGTGGTTCAAGTCCCGAGGTGGTGCGACTTGCGGTAAAAGTAATCCCTGGCTAACCGGCGAACAACTGGCAGACATTGTTAACGCTTGGAGTGTGATTTACAAAGGTGGTGGTGATGTCTCGCGCGTTTCCCCAGTTGACACTTCCTGTTGGGGTGGAAACCCATACACGGTTTCTCAGCTACAGAGTATTGCTGGTTACAGTAGTGTAACGGATGTGTCTATCGTCTATTCAAATTCCGGCTCGACACTATCTGTGCATTTACAGACCAACAAGGATCCTTTGACAATTCCGGGGGATCAATTTAAAAAAGCATTCAACCTTCGAGCCCCGGGATACATTGGTCTGAAGAGTTCTTTATTCAACATAGAAAAATTATAGTAACAACTCAAAACCACAACTTTAAACACATAACCTTTGGGGATTTTTGTTCAAAATTTGAACTTTGAACTTTAAGCTTTTGACTTTTAACTTAAAATATTGATTTAACAGTTTAGCTTTGAAGATGCTATAATCTTTTCAAGCTATCTTCCTTATTTAAAGAAAAACTATGCCTGACCTGTTTGTCTCAAAAGAGAAAGTGCAAAAAGAAAAAGCACACGATCCATCGGTGGAAAAAACTAATGCTGAGGTTCGTGAGGAAATACACAAACGGGAAGGGAAGCTTGAAAGTGGGGAGTTAAAATACCCAAAAGACGAGCAGGAGAAAAAAAGCCTACCCGGACATTCGAATAATCCCTTGGCTTCTTATAATTATTTTCCTTCTAAGGTGGATTTTATTAACAAAGACCCCGAAGAAGAAGTCATTCTCTTTTTACGGAAACATCCGATAACTAATCTAAAGTGGATTGTGCTTTCGTTTGGAATGATTGTTTTCCCGGCATTTGCTTCAGTTCTTCCCTTTTTCGATTCCATTCCGTCTAATTTTTCTTTTTTACTTGTAATTAGTTGGTACATGGTTACCTTTGCCTACGTTTTCGAAAATTTCTTAAACTGGTTCTTTTCGGTAAATATTGTTACCGACGAACGTATTTTTGACGTTGACTTTTACAACCTTATTTACCGTAAAATCACTGATGCAAATATCGACCAGATCCAAGACGTGACGGTACAGATCGGTGGCGGTCTAAGGACAATGCTAAATTACGGCGATGTTATTATTCAGACCGCGGCTGAGATACCCGAGATAGAATTTGAAGCAATTCCCATGCCCGATCGTGTTGCAAAAGTATTGCGTGAACTTCGAATCCAAGAGGAAGTTGAGAGGCTGGAAGGGAGGGTGAGATGAATTTTCTCGACCCTGGCCAACTTAGGGATTCGGGGTTTTTTATCCTGAAGATTGCCTCTGTTGTTCTTCTTGCTTTGTATTTTGTGTATGCGTTTATTATTGTCAGGCAGGTAAATCTAATGACGCAAACAATTGACGTCGCTTTCAAAAAGCCGCTTAAGGTGTTTGCAGCACTGCATTTAATTTACGCTCTTCTGGTGTTACTTTATGCGATAATAATGTGAGTTAAGTCGATGGTTTTACAAACAAATACAGTCAAAATATCCGGTGTTCCTTCGGATGAGGGTTGGTCGGCTTCTTTCGAATTTTCCTTTAAAAACGAGAGATTTCCGCACGGAGTAACGCTTTTCTTGGTTTTTTCCACGATTCGGAAAAATATGGAATTTTCCGATTCAGAAGTGAGTAGGAAAATTTTACAAAGATTCCAGGAGGAATATTTAAAAGCGGCAGCCAAACCACCCGACCTGGCGCTTAAAGATGCAGCAAGAACGATCTTCGACGAGTTTTTCCAGAAGCTGGACGGACTTGAAGTGGCTTCAGCTTGCTATCTAAACGGGACTTTTTACTCATCGTGTCTTAATGGCGGTAAACTCTCACTTTACCGTGATGGGTTTCTCGTCAAAATTCTTGACAGTGTTTCTCCAAGGGTTGTCTCTGCATCTGGTTATCCTAAAGAAGGGGACTACATGCTGCTAGCGACGTCCGATTTTTTCAAAAAGATTAGCCCCTCAGAGTTAAAAGGCTGTTTTTCAAAAGGTGTAAAAACTATTGAAGAAGTTGTTTCTCTGCGAATTCATGCCACGGCAACTGCCTCTGTTGCTGTTGTTAGTTTTGGTTTTGGGAATAACTTTACTGAAGAATCTGTGGATATTGGAACAAGTGCTTCGTTAGTAAACATCCGCGGCCGAGGGGCACAATTGAGAAATATGGGGACTGGTTTTCTGGAGAAAGTGCATAATATTTTTCCTAAAAGAAGGCTTTTTCTCAACCGCCAAGATTCTGAAGTGGGAGTAAGAAGTAGAAAATTAATTGTCGTCGGAGTTATTCTGACGCTGCTTTTAGGGATTAGCATCTTTTTTGGCGTTTATAAGAATAAAAAAGACGCCTACAAAAACACTTACTCCGAACGGTTGGCTTTTGCGAAAACAAATATCGAAGATGCTATTAGTATGAAAGCCGTTGATATTTCCCGCTCGAGAGAATTGTTTATGCAGGGAGGAGATGTCTTGCAACAGCTTGTTGCGGAAGGGATAAAAGATCCGGAGATTGATGCGCTGACAAAAATGGTGTCCAATAACAAAGGTGAAATCTTGGGTGAAAAAGAAGTCTCGCCCCAACTCTGGCTTGACTTAACACTTGTTGTTGACAATTTCTCCTCTGATAGTTTAGCAAGTGACGGCCAATTCGTATACAATCCCGATTTCTTAAAAAGAAGTATTATCAGCGTTGATTTGAAAAGCAAACGTTCGGCAACGGTTAAGATTCCTGAAAATATCGGGGCAAGTGCAATTATTGCCAAATCAACCGATGTTTATCTATTGGGAAATGATGGACTGTACGCTTTAGAAAAATCGCGTAAGGAAGTTGACAAAACTTGGTCTGAAACACCCCGTATCGCGGGTTTCGCTTCAAATATTTATTTTTTAGATACAGAGAAGGGTGAAATTTTGAAATCATCAGGGACGGAAGCTGGTTTTTCCGAAGCGAAAAAGTGGACTACATCGGAGAGGGAGGGCTTTGACGGTGTAAAGTCGTTTGTTGTCGATGGCTTTGCGTGGGTTTTAAAAAACGATACCCAGATTCTTAAATTTAGTTATGGAAACGGCTTGAATTTTCAACTGAAAGGCTATCCATACGAGCTACCCAATTATGATTTGCTGACAACCGATGAGAATTCGGAAAATCTCTATCTGTTAGTCAGGAAAGACAAAAAGATTTCCGTTTTCGACAAAACGGGACGGTACCAATACAACTTAAACGCCGACGTTTTTGGGGACACTAAAGACTTTTTAGTTTTTGAAAGTGAAAGCAAGATAATTCTTCTGGCAGGTGAGAAGTTGTACGAAGTAAAAATATAATTTCGTACAACTTTTGTTGTGGAGATAGCGAGAAATAATTGGAACCAGATTGAAGAATACATTTTCAAGTGGTTTACCGTGCTCAAAACTTCTCCTTCATGCTTAAATTTAGCCTCAGACAACAAAAATTCATTCCAGTAATTAATCACATCATGTTATATGAACCATAACAGTTGTTTTCCTGTGTTTCAGTTTACTGTAGGCATCCAAGGGACGTTACCGACATTTTTGACATAACGATTCCTTCCCAGACTTTCGCAAGCCTCGATTGCTTGTCCCTCTGCAAAAGTAACGTAATACGTCTTTTCTTTTTCAGTTTCGCTCTTGGGGCCTCCCGAGATATCAAAAGCTCCAATCTGTGTTAGTAAATCGCCCAATTTATCCTTATTTTGATAAAAAGTCACAATAAACGTGTTTGAAGGTTGTACCGCACCATTTTGAGTTATAAATGAGCTGGGAACGTCTGGACATGAAATTTTGTACGTATTACTGGTTTCTCCAATGTTCGGCTCCCAATACACACTTGGTATTCGGAACACTTCCCTTTCTTTATACAGACGTGCCAATGAATCACACAGTTTATTGTCGTTTAGTTTAAACTTATATGAATCTGGTGGTAAGGATTTAGGGTCTAAAGTCTTCACGTTATATTTGGCAAGAGTTTCTTCGGCAATCTGTAGTGATACTCCAGCTTTAAAAACAACATAGAACTGATTAGAAGCATTGCCGCCTCCACATTGACTGACGCTTCTTACATTTAAAATGTTTCGTCTCCAAAAAAGCAGAGCTGTTGTAATAAGGAGAAAAAGAGCAGTTCCAAAAATAAACAGGGTCTTTACCTTAGTTTTCATATTTGTTAGCGCAACCGTAATTATAGTATCAAAATACCCGTTTGATTACGAGTTTATCAAATTTCTGCTAAACGATTAGCACACATTATAAGTTATTACCTCAACCTTACTTGACTTTACATTTTAACCCTCTCAGGCACAAAAAGGGATCAAAGGGGAAGCGTTTTACATGATAATTAAATTAGGCGTTTATTTCTAAACGCGAAACCGGAGCTCGATTTTAGATATTTCTCAAACTTAGTTGCTAATCTTCGATTTTTAAAAGCAGCATAAAATTCAAGTTTAATTGGCAAGGAATCTTTAGTTGCTTTTACCCCACCCCGTTTGTGTTCCAACATTCGCTTTTGAAGACTTGAGGAATAACTAGAATAATATTTATTATTATTCAGTTTCAGGATATAAGTATAGAACATCTTATTTGTCCCACTTCGTTAAAACTACGCGGGACACACTTTGCATTTTTTCCTAGAAGGAATTCTGTAATTCACAAAGGGTGGTTTACCACGCGAAGCTCTGGTAATATACCAGAGCAAAGTGTGGAGATGGAGGGAATTGAACCCTCGTCCGAAAAGCATTCATTACAATCCTCTACAAGCTTATCCGATCTTTTTATTTTCCCTTAAACCTTACCTACCGGAAGGATGATTTAAAGTAAGATTTTAAATTTTCAACTTCAAATCCAAAATCAGGAATTTAAAGTCTATCTCTATGGGTTTATGCCGATTCTGTTCGAAAGAGAAGCAAACAGAGCGACACCAACTTTTAAGCTAACACAGTTTGGTAAGCGGGTTGCCCCATTCCACCAAAGAGCGTATTAAACGCTAAAGCCGGGCTGAAATTTTTATTATCAGCTTTTATTTTTCGATAGTTTTTACAAGTTTCTATCAAACTTGGCTTGCAGATTGTAAAGGTGCGATCCGTCGAAACCGATCATCCCCGTGTAATCTTTACTTGTTTGAATCCTTGAGTTGATATTGGATATCACGCTCAACATCCTTTTTCTTCACGCTTTCGCGTTTTTCGAACTTACGCTTAGCCTTTGCTAGAGCTAATTCAAGTTTGTAAAGACGATGCTTATTATACAATTTTACAGGCACCAAAAGCAAACCTTGCGATCTCATTTTTGTGCCTAAGGATACAATTTCGCTTTTATGCAGAAGTATTTTTCTTGAGCGGGTCGGATCATGATCTTTTTTATTTTCAATCGGGATGCTGAAGTTGACCAAATATGCTTGGCCGTTATTAATTCTAGCGTATGCATTAGTAAGATTGCCCCCACGAATGCGCAAGGTTTTAGCTTCGGATCCAGACAGAACAATCCCCGCCTCAATTCTCTCAAATAGTTTATAGTTAAAATTAGCCTTTTTATTAATTATTTGCATAACCTAAATTGTTTTTTGTTGTATTTAAATTTACCTTCTTGCCTTAAAGCGTCAATTTTTAAGTTTTGATTTTTAAGTTTTGAGTTAACTATTGTATATTGTATCTCAAATGGAAATTTTGGACACAATGTGTCAGATAAAACTTGCTCTTTTAATAAAAACCTAATATATTACGGCCATGTCTGCAGAAACCACAAAAGAGACGGTAGAAGTTGCCTTTCCTGAGGCCGATATTCCATATTTAAAATCTGCAGCAAATGAAATAGGCTTAGAGGTAAAAATACCCCGGGATATTAGAAATGCCCAAGAGATTAAAAAAAGAGGCCTTTCGGTTCCGGGAGACCTTGAACCCGAAGAGGCGTATTTGCTTTTTGAGATCACCGGAAAGATTAAAGAAGGTTCTAATCCACCCCGCGGAATTGTTGTTTACCTTAACGACAGAATGCATCGAGAAATACCCGAGGATGATGTGCCAACTGTACTGTTTCGTATGGAGAGAGTTGAATTCAACCGGCTTCAACGTGCTTTGGATGAAGTATCCTCACGATTAAAACAGAAATAATTTTTAGAAGTGTTTTGTTATCAACTTTCGGTGTCCAATTTCAAGTTGTTGGTGTAGGGTGTATATTCAATTTCAGATGGGATTTTTGGATATTATTTTCCCAGTAAATTGTCTTGAGTGCGGAAAAGAGACAAAATATTTATGCGACAACTGCCTCGCCAAAGTTGGCAATGCCAGACTTTTTTGTCTGGAATGCCACAAAGCTGCGATTGATGGCGCAACACACGCAGGGTGCAAGAAAAAATATTCGATCGATTTTGCCATATCTGCCTGGGGTTATTCAGGGGTTGTCAGAAAAGCAATTTTAAAATTAAAGTACAATTTTGCGTATAAAATTGCCGATGAGCTGGCCTGGGGGTTTACAAAAAAACTTGTAAGCGAGGTCTCGGTTTTACCGAAAGATGCACTTTTGCTTCCGATTCCACTTTACAAATCTCGCGAAAATTGGCGCGGTTTTAACCAATCAGAGAAGATGGGGGAGATTGTTGCTGATAAATTTGGTTGGGAGTACAACCTGAATGTTTTGATAAGAAGTAAAAAGACCAAGCCTCAAGCAGAACTATCAGGAAGGCAGCGGGCCGTAAATTTACAGGGTGTGTTTTCATTGAGCAGGGATAGTTTGAAATTTTCTTCTTATAAACTGCCGTTGGTTTTGTTTGACGATGTTCTGACGACGGGTTCGACATTGCGGGAGGCTTGCAAAGTTCTAAAAAGAAATGGAGCGAAGACCGTTTGGGGATTGACGATTGCAGCTTAAGAAGCTGGAAGTTACCCGCGTCTTTCGCTTGATGTTTTTGCGAATTCCAGTAAGACGCGAGTGTTTTCTAAGCTCTCTAATGTTTCAGGATTGGGAACGAACCGGTGAGATTCTGTATCGATTCTTCTGTTTATTCCTTCAATTGCAGAGTTAATACTAGTAGGTGTCGCCCTTAGAAGCCTTCCGGGTATTTAGGAAAATTTTCTCCTTTACGGACAATAACACCTTTTTGGTGTGTCGTTAATACAGATGTTGAAGTTCCATCTCCCATTGGGGCGATGATAATACATAAACGCGCGAATATCAATGGTGGTGAGTTAACTTAAATAAGCGTTGGCGGTGGGAGAGAGATCCGCCGTGCAAAGTACGAAGTACAATAATTTGCGCCATCGAAGCGCTCTCACGAAGCGAATGAAGTGAGCGGTGGGAGAGAGATTCGAACTCTCGTGGGCGAAATTCACCCCCAAGGTTTTCGAGACCTGGCAGATAAACCACTCCTGCATCCCACCATTTACCATTTTATAAACCACTCCTGCATCCCACCAACAAACTTTAATTTTGTGCCCCTGACCAGAATTGAACTGATATCTACGGTTCCGCAAACCGCTGCTCTGTCCGTTGAGCTACAGGGGCAAAGTAC
Organism: Candidatus Woesebacteria bacterium GW2011_GWA1_39_21; assembly: GCA_000993685.1. Lineage (GTDB taxonomy): Bacteria > Patescibacteriota > Microgenomatia > UBA8517 > UBA8517 > GWB1-38-13. Next base: position 719 of record LBWP01000009.1, on the reverse strand, counting down.
TTGTATTTTAACAGGTACTCAAGGCGTTTTCCTCTCCGAAGGGGGTTTAACTCATCCCTGGAAGTTTTTTGGAGAACCAGTTTGTCGTTTTATCGATAAGAGACGGCGGCGCTTCCTCGTGTAGCAAATATTTAGATAATACGCCTTTAATCTTATCTCTATCGGAAGCATTGACTACTAATTCCAACCTTCCTCCTAAGGTATTGGCCTCAAGAACCAACAGTTGGTCACTAAACCTTTTCGTAAACCAGAAGCGGTAAAAATTGTTCCAGCCGTTCAACTTATCGGCCATCTTTATTCCTTTCGTTGTGATCTTGTAATCAATCTTATCCGGTTCGACGGTACTTAAAATATAATACAGAAAGATCACGGAGATAATTAAGATTACCGGCATATATCCTTCGGCAAAAAAGAGGATCAGTCCGACAATTGCCGTTATGACAACAACCGTGACCCAGAAGTCACGATCCCTTCTTTTAAAAGGCCTTGCGGGAGCGATCCAGGAAAAAAGTGTTTTTTCCGGTTTTTGAACCTCCGAAGGTTGATTGGCATCTTGTGCTTTCTTCTTGACCGCCTCTTTCTTTTCGTCCGGGACTTTATCCATAGATGTAGTGAATTTCATTATACATAAATCGTAATATCTTACAAAGAGTCTATTTGATATAATTATGAGCGCTCGGAGGGGTCGGATAAGAACCTCGCTTTCAGCGAGAACCTTG
>LBWP01000008.1 GCA_000993685.1 Candidatus Woesebacteria bacterium GW2011_GWA1_39_21 | reverse complement strand
GCTTCCGAAACTTGGAAAAAAACAATTCAAAATAGTATACATGGGTCTGACCGCAGATGGCGATGATGGTGAGACGGCGGAGTTGGTTAATCGTGCATTAAAAATATTAGACGGGTATGTATGTAAAAAACACGGTGTTTGTTTGAAAGATTTATACAAAGCGCGCGATTGGAAAATGGATCAGGTTGATAGAATAACGAGCCGGGGTGGATTGGATCAGCGTGAATTTTAAAAGTGTAGGAGATTTCAGCTTGTCGCGAGATATTGGTCGACTCGATTTTTTAATTGGTTGAATTCTTTTTTACTCACGGTTGTTGAAAGCTCGGCTTTAACTGCTTTAATGTCATCTTTAACTTCTGACACGTCAGCTTCCAGGTGATCCAATTTTTGATCGATTTTATCCAATTTTTCATCTATCCCTTCAAATTTTTTTCTTTTCCTTCAAACCTTTTATCTACACCATCAAAGCGTTTTTCGTGTATGTTAAACATCCGTTGTACCCCGTTTAATATTGACTCGGAAAAACCAATTAAAGCTTCATCGAGATCTTTTTTAGTAACCACTCCATTTCCTTTTACCATATCTGTATCTTACATAGAAACGGGTTTTTGAAAATATAACAATCGATGTCTCTTTCACTGTTTTTGACAAGCTGCTTAATTCCAGGAAAGACGCAAAGTTTGCAAAGCTGGTAAACGAAGCTTACAAATCGATATTAACAGCCGAAGGTGATAAGTCTATTTTTAGATTATTGAAGGAAAAAATTGATATTTGGGTTGGTCACTACAGATACGACATGGAAAATGGACTGCTCACTAAAGCTCTGAAAACAGCCAGGGGCGCGGAAAGCGGTAATGGAAATATTATTTCAGTTTAATATTTTAATGGAATTTTCAGCGGCCCGCTTCTTTTTGGTATTCGGGAAAACCTTTTTTTGTCAATTCAGTAAGGCGTTGCTTGTTGCTTTCACCAACTTTTTTTTCATTAAAAGTGCCGTCCGGGTTTACACTGTACCCTTCATTCAGCAGTCTCAGATATTGCACATTTTCTTCCTCAGACAATAAAGGAGCCGGGGACAGCAGAATGGAATTTGCTAAAGCCAGTTGGGCTTTTCTTTCGTGATCTGCTGCTTTATCGGATAAGCCTTGCGCTTTGTCCCTTTGTGCCTGTTCTAGGTGATATTGATACATGTTTCCAAATGCTTGTCCAAATAAAGCGGAAGCCAATACACCATTCGATTCTTTAGTGCTTTCTTCATCTGCCATAACTTAATTATACCAAAAATATCATTCATTAGGCCACGTTTGAGTGCTGTCCACTAAGCGATTGTAAATAATCATATTTGAGTAACTACCCTTAATTATAAAACTATAAGATTATATATTATTTAATTATTGACAAAACTATATACACTTGTAAAAATATAGCTCATGACTTCTAGTTATTGCCCCTGTCCCCGTTTACAAAACATAACAAATTTGAATTATATATTAAAGACAATCCCCAGCTAAAGCCGGGGATTTTTTTTGAGAAAAAAATGAGTACTGAATTGAAAAATGGACAGGTCGTCGGTGTAGTTGTTTCAGAATTTATATATTCCCCCACGGTACAAATTGATATTTCAAAAGTCCATCTGTATGGCACTTCCTCTCCTGTTGCTAAGGGTTGTAAAGGAGAGCATGTTTTAAGTGATGAAGCTTTAAAATCAGGGAAACTGGCAATTCAATATACCTTTCCCGAAATGCAGAAAGATTTAATTCCTGAAGTTTCAAAAAAAAGAAAGCATTATAGAAAATAGGATTTCTGCTGGTCTTTTTTGTCTGTAAAATATTTTATGGTAATTGAAGCAATAAGAGATCGTATTAAGAAAGAAAAAAAACTTGGGGAATTATCTTGGCAAAGTATTGTTGCATATAAGATGAAGCATGAAAAAATCAACTTTTTTTTAGATTACGAGTTTAAGTCTGGAGGAGGTGGAATTACTCCTGTTGATGAAACAAATTTTCAGGAAGTTGTGGATGGAATGAAAAAGCATTTTGAGGATGGGGATAAATTGGAAGTCTCTTTCATGAATAGGAAAGTGATTACTCACGAAAATAATTTAGTAGCTGTAAATCCTGAAGTCGGACAAAGATTTAAACTGGTGCCTTAGTCTGTTTTTTGTATCAACTACGGTACTACACTAACAAAAAAAAGATGGATGTAATAAAAAATATTGCCAATAACTGTCCACCCTAAATGAAAAAATTATTATTAAGTGCGCTTTCATTGGGAGTTGTAGCAGTTGTTGCAATAGTTGCAACCCAAGCCTTTTTCTCCGATGAAGAGACATCAACAGGAAATACATTCCAAGCTGGTGCAATAGATTTACAAGTTGATAGCAAAGCTCACTATGCAGGATTGGTTTGTGTAGAGGGACATTGGGTACAAGAAGATCAACAGCCCCCTACTACTAGACCGGATCTTCTTGATGATCCTTGTGGTGGTACTTGGAACCTTAAAGATTTGACTATTGAGAAGTTCTTTGAATATTCAGATCTTAAACCAGGCGATGACGGAGAAAATACTATTTCCCTCCATGTCTACAACAATGATGCTTGGGGTTGTGTGACTATAAACCCAACACTCAATGATGATATGTCATCTACTGAACCCGAATTGGAAGCAGGAGATACACAAGATACTGACAGCATCTTTGATGGTGAATTGGCCCAAAGCATGCATTTTAGGATCTGGTCAGATATGTGTAGTAATACAGGTCTTGGTGCAGTACCTGGTGATAATATTTACCAGCAGGGATGCGACCTTCTACTAACAGAAGGAGATGGACCAATAACTCCTCGAACATGGGCGCTTGCAGCTCCCGGTTTACCTAACGTATTTACCGGTGCAGTTAGTGCTCCGTTGATTGGTTCTAATGATTATTACTTGGGTGTTGCTTGGGATATTCCAACAACAGTCGGTAATAAGGCACAGACTGATAAATATATGTCTGATATTTCCTTCAAAGTAGAGCAATCTCGTCATAACGAGAATTTTGTATGTCCGGTTCAGGAAGGATTTACACCGAACACACTTCGACTCGAAAATGAGCAGGAAGTACAAGGTGGTCCATGGAATGTCATCGTCGATCAAAAATATGTCGATATGACCTACAACAGTTCAGGTCCAACCTTTGATTACACATTAGTGGGACAAGGTTTGGCCGCTAGTACACAATACAGCTTGATCTATTATGCTGATGGATGGCCGGGAAATAATCCGGGAGCTTTGATTGGTACTCATTTGTCCAATGCTGATGGAACTATCAACACTGGTCCAGTAATAAACGCGGAATTAAATATGGATTTACCTACTTTGCCTGATGGCAATTATGCTATTGGAGCAAAGATTTGGTTAATTCCAAGTTCTGCTTATAATGCTGGCACTAAAAGTGTTACTGTCTGGCCACCAGACTTTAATACTTGGTTCTTTGAAGGTAATGTGTACATCAATTACAACGATACGCAAGTTCCTTAATGTTTTATTTGAACTCTCGCCTTGGTCCCGGTGAGATAGCGCAAGCGCATCTCGCGGGATCAGGGATTGGGAGTTGTAAAAGCGAAATTAGTTAAAAGGTCTAGTTTCGAAATTTGAATAAAATAATCCCCCGTGAGGTGGTGAGAACTATCTCACGAGGGGATAAAAACCTAAAAACCTTAATAAATTGAAATCATAGATGGGGCGGAAAGTCCCGCACCTCTTTGAGTTTCTTTTTTAAACTGCAGTTTGTAGGTAGTAAAAATATAAACTGCGAATAATTTAGATTAAGTTATTAAAATACTCGCACCAAAAAAAGATTTATCTTTTGATTAAACTCAAAAGGTGCGGGAGGAAGGAGGTGAATATATATTAAAAGAATATTAAGAAGTTTATTAGTTTTAGGAATAGTCGGAATTGCCGTGTTTGCAACTCAGGCTTACTTTTCTGATGAGGAAACATCTGTCGGCAACACGTTTGAAGCTGGAAAGATTGATTTGAAGATTGATCATATGCGTGCTTCATATAACGGGGAAGATTGTTTTCAGGATTGTGTAGAACAGGAAAATCTTGTCCAAAATATAAGTTTTGAAGCACCCGTTGTTGCAACCGCCCAACTTTGGGACATTTATGATTCGCCGGTTGGCGGATGGAATGTTGATTGGAGAGGAGATATTCCTGCTACTTACAATACTGTAAATAGACCCGATCCGGCACACCTTGAATATCATCGTGGAGTTTTGGGATCGGCTTACGAAGGTCAGCAATATGTTGAACTTGATTCTGATTGGGACGGACCGAGTGGAGGATTAAGTAACGAACCTGCATCGGTAACGATATATCAAGATATTCCAACTGTGGCTGGCGGCAATTACAAATTAAGATTTGCATTTGCACCGAGACCGAATACGGCAGCAGCTAATAACCGCCTTGAAGTGAAGTGGGGTGGAGTTGTTGTTTATGATACAGGACCGGTTGCAGGCGGAGGTGGACCGATCGCTTGGCAATATATAGAGCTTGATGTATCGGCAACTGGACCTTCAACTGAATTGAGGTTTACAGATTTGGGAACAGCAGATTCTCTGGGAACATTTCTTGATAACATAACGCTAAATCACGTTGTATGTGAAGAGAAAATTGATAATCTGAAATGTAATTTGTGGGAACTTAAGGATTTGGGGGAGAATGATTTCATTTGGAATTTTAACGATGTCAAACCCGGAGATTACGGGAGAAATGTCCTTTCCTATCACGTCTATGACAATAATGCCTGGATGTGTACATTTTTCGAGAAGGAAGATTTGGAAAATGTAATTCTTGATCCCGAAGCAGCCGAGGGCGATATTTCTGATCCTCCAGGAGAACTTTCAAAATATATGGAAGTTTTCATTTGGGGAGACGATGGTGACGGAGTATACGAGCCGTTAGCCAGTGAAGCAGCGATTGCACAAGGAACGCTTGATAGTTTGAATTACTTTCCGATTGCAGAATCGCCGGGAACGCCGGTTGTTGCCAGTACCACTTGGTATCTTGGTTTGCAGTGGTGTTTCGGTGATTTGAGCGTGGACGGAAGCGGAGTATTTTCTTGCAATGGAACGGGCAATCAAAATGACGCACAAAGCGATATTTTGAAGGAAACCATAAAGTTTTACGCTGAACAAGCGAGGAATAATCCTGACTTTAAGTGTAGTAATTTTGTAACACCGACAATCACACCCGGTGGTTAACAAGTCTGTTTTCTCTATTCTGAAGTGCCCCGCCTAGGTTGCAAATAGGTTGGAGGAATAGAGGGCAGGCCATGTTAGATAACTTGCGTATCTCACATGGCCTGTCTAAAAGGTGGGCTTTTAGGGATATTTCAAACCATTATTGAGATAACCCTGAGAGCGAGCATCACCGGAGGGGATGGTGATTATTTATGAGTTTACATGAAGTACATATTGCATTGGGGGCACAAGCTCCTGAAATACCGCAGGCTCGAGGGGTTATTTATAGCAAAGGACGATTTGAGTCTCAAGCAGTAAAACCTCGCACTGCAGTAAGAACTGATTTTACCGATACCAGATTTAACGGTGCTTTAAGGGCAAGTGATATCGCTGGAAAAGCTATTGGGCATCACGTCCGAAGCGGTCGAATTCGAAGAGGGTATTAATAAATAATTTCGGATATGAAGAAATATTTAGTCGGAGGAATATTATTATTCTTTGTGCCGGTGTGGCTTGCTTTGCTTTTTGTCTTTGGACAAAACACGGCTGCTTATCTTTTAAACAGCAAGGAAAAAAATATTCTCGCTTTGAAAAATACAAATCCCGATTTAATCGGGATAAACCTTCCCAAACTGTATCTTGTACAGTCGGGTTCAATGCAACCTACTGTCGGGGTGGGGAGTGTCGTTGTGGTTTCTCCCGAAAAAACTTACGTCAACGGAGATATTGTCTCCTTTGACGTTCAAGGAACCGGAAAAACAATCATCACCCATAGAATTGCGTACAAGGAATTTCCCAACGGGGTAAATTCAGATGCCGTTTACATGACAAAAGGGGATGCGAATGAGGACTTTGATACCACGAAAATTTCAGATAAAAATATCATCGGCAAGGTCCGTTTGGTAATCCCATACCTCGGATACCTTGCGTCAGCCGCTAAAAAGCCGTGGGGTTTTATACTATTGGTAATTGTCCCCGCGACAATTCTTATTTATGAAGAGCTGAAAACAATTTTCGGAGAAGGTAAAAGGGGAGCCAGGAAAGTTTTGGGAAAGATCAAAAAGACCGATTTACATTCGGTTTCGCTTTCTTACCCGAAAATGTCCGAACCGGATTCTGAAGGGAAAAAGGGTGGTAACGGTAAACTGTTTTCAAACCTTTTGAAGACAACAGCGTATTTTATCCCAGTCTTTGGCGGTGTTTTGGTGATGACGGCAGTTTCTTCTTCGTTCCTTTCCGATAAGGAACAGGCCTTTGGAAATTTTTTTCAAGCAGCAAGTACGGTCGACACCCAACCACCTGAAGTTACACCAACTCCGACAGTCGGACCTGTGGATTGTTCAAATCCAAAAATTGTGATCAACGAAGTCTATTATGATGTGGCTTCTGATAAGGGGAATGATGGTGGTGCAGATTCTGATGAGTGGGTAGAGCTTTATAACACATCAGATTGCGACGTAGATTTGAAAGATTGGACTTTAACAGATAATAATACTACTGCGTCGATTAGCCACTCAAATAAATTTATTGTTGCGCATGGATTTGCGTTAATTTCAAAGAGTGCTTCGACATGGTCTCATTGGACTGTACCATCTTCTGCAGAGAAGATAGAAATTGGTGTAGAGATTGGAAACGGACTCGCAAACGGTGGTGATAGAGTAATACTTAAAAATAATTCGGCTGTGGTTGTTGACCAGATGAGCTATGGTTCTGATACCACGGCTTATACACCTGCGTCTCCTGATGTTGCGGAAGGACATTCTTTATCGAGAAATCCCTTGGGAACAGACACGAATACGGCGGCAGATTTTGTTGATACAAACCCTCCGACGCCAGGGGTTTAATGTAGCCTATGAGTGAATTTAAAAAATACAGAAGGGTTTTGACTTTTATACTTCTTCCCTTTGTTCTTGCTGGGTTGGTTTACGTTTATCAGAATGCAAAGGCTTCACAAGTAACCGCTGTTGATTTAATCAGTGTTACCTACGACGGGCACTCCACTCCCGATCCGGTATTTACTCTGGATGACATGAAGCCGGGGGATGTTTCTAAAAAATGCTTTACGGTCAAAAATGTTAATACTACGGATTCATTTGATGTTTTGATGAGAGGACAAAAAACACTTGAAGAAAAGGCTTTCGCAGATGTTTTGGAGATAATCATCAACAAGAGTGGAGGTAGCGATGTTTACGGTGGAACGTTGGGTTTTAAAACAGTTCAAAATTTTCTTGACGAAACGAATCCGATTAATTTGGATGGCTTTTCGCCAGGAGCAGAAAAAACTTTTTGCATGAGTGTTAAATTTCCCCCGGAGGCCGGAAATGAATATCAATTAGCAAAGCTGGTCTTTAATCTTTATTGGGCGGCCGACCCCGCTGAAAGTAAAATTCCGCCGGAGTGCAAATACATGACTATCGAGCGTATCATTGAGGGGACAGAGGGGGATGAAAAGATTTATGGATCGGTCAAACCGGAGCTGATCTTGGGTTACGGTGGGAACGACAAGATTTGGGGAAGTAGCTCCGGTGACTGTATTGTCGGCGGCGACGGGAACGATTACATTAAGGAAGAATCCGGGGATGGGGTTGTTTTAGGCGGGGAGGGAAATGACAAAATCGATGTTGGCTACGGAAACGATACAGTTTACGGCGGGGGTGGAAACGATAAAATTAACACCGGTTCAGGAAACGATTTGGTTTATGGAGGAGACGGGAACGACAACATCGATTTAGGTTCGGGAGATGATAGGGCGTATGGTGAAGCCGGAAACGACACAATTGACGGGGGCAACGACAACGATGAAATTTGGGGAGGCGATGGAAATGATGTTCTCCGCGGAGGTTCGGGAGATGATAAATTGTACGGGGAGGCGGGTAATGATACAATTCACGCAAATTCCGGAAATGATTTGCTCGATGGGGGAACCGACACTGACAACCTGCACGGGAACAATGGGATTGATACTTGTGTGAATGGTGAGGTTAACCAAAGCTGTGAATTGTAAAAATTCATTTCAACAATGACGACAGAACTTAAAACAAAAGTTGATTCTTTTAAAACTTGCACAGCTTGTGGTTTGCGATGTACGAACCAGCCTGTAGGAAGGTTGTTGGAAAATGGAAACGGTGATCTTTTTTGGAACCCCCTGCGCATAGATGAATGTCCAGCATATCTTGCTCTTAGAAGCGCTGCTGTAACCAAGGATGTGGCAAGGAGTATGATCTCTGATAAAGGAACACAACTGACACGTGCTCGAAGAGTTGGAGTAGATGCAGATGTTGTTCGTGACCCTATATAAATAGTATACAGGGCCATAAATGTTGACATTGACATCCTATATACATTATAATTGCGTTCAGATTACGACTGCCTCATAATTTTCTGCCCCAATACGAGAAAAATGTTTAAAAAAATTGCTTTAATCATTGCCCAAGTTGTACTGGTATTTGCTCTTGCGAAAGTTGTTAACGCGCAAACTCCGCCGGATTTCCCATCATGCAGTAATCCTCAAGGAACGCTCAAGGTCAGCTACGACAGTGGAACACACTATCTTGTTGGTGGCACCGCGGTTACCGGATCCGACGCAGTTTATTACACCGGTGAAACATCACTCATTCAATGTTTTTGTGCCGACGACGGAAATGGAGTTCAAACAAATTGGTGGAGAGTCGATTCGTTAAACCAGGATCAAATTGACCAATTGGTAAAACTTGGATGGACTTATATCCCAACAGGAAGCAATTGGGGATTGGACGATTCTTCTTATATGGCAATGAATGCAAATTATCAGTGCAAAACCCCTCCGTCAAACCCTCCGGGCAATCCACCCGGACCGGGAAGTCCGCCAGTTTGTAATGCGGAAAGACCGGTTCCTCCGCAGTTGGTTTCGGTAATCAGACACGGCACAGAAGCAGTCGTAACCTGGACGAAAATTGACTTGGCAACACACTATGTTCTGGCCTACGGAACAAAGATCGGGGAATACCCATATGGTGTTCCTAATACAGGGAATGTCACAAGCTACACCGTTTCCGCACTCAATCCATCGACGACTTATTACTTTCAGGTTTATGCAGTCAACGATTGTATGCCATCAGATCCGTCAGGAACAGCACCCCGCGGGGGAGCGGTCTTGGGTTTGGCAACAACCGGAAATACTTTACTTTTATACTCCGTATTTGCAGCCGCAGCACTTCTAACAGCTTCTGGGTTAATCTTGAGAAAAAGAGATTAATGAAACGGTTCAAACTTAAGAGTTTAATAGTTTAGTAATTTAATAATATAATTTACTTATGCGAAAATTTCTTTCCAAATTTTTGATTTTTTCTGGAGTTTGTTTGTTTGCGTTTGGAGGGTACTTGGTTTGGGAGCGAAACTCCCCGAGGCGGGTCAGTTTTAACTCTCCTCCGCCGGAGCAAAAGGGGAGTTTGATCGAAGGGATTAACTCGGCCGGGGTCGCTCCGAAGATTATTAAAATTCCCTCAATTGGAAAAGAATTGGAAATTTTTCCTGCAAAAATCAACAATGGTTACTGGGAGTCAACGAAAAAAGGCGTTTCCTACTTAATCACGTCGCCGGTTCCCGGCGAGGTTGGCAACAGCATTATTTACGGACACAACTATCCAAATTTGCTGAAAGATTTGACTAAAGTGAAAGTCGGCGACGAAATTAAGATTGTTTATGACGGGGGAGCCGAAAAAAGTTTTGAGGTTTTTTTTACGCAAGTTGTCGGACCGAACCAATCTTCAATTTTAAATCCGACCGAAGATCGAAGAATTACACTTTATACTTGCAGCGGTTTTTTTGATTCCAAGAGGTTTGTGGCAACCGCGATATTAAAATAAGGTGACCCCGATAACGATATATTTTTCTTTATTATGGGGTATAATGTCAGATATGGAATTTTTACGAATTAACAAGAGTCTTTCTAAAACTGAAAAATCGAAAGAGATTATAGTTCCTTCACCTGACAGGATATTGATCTTAGGTTCAAGGTTATCGGGCGCCATGGATCTTGCTGACTGACGGATTAGAACAGTATATGAGAGAACAAGGAATTAATAGTGTGAATGTTGATGTTTGGCGTAATGTGGCAAAAATTGATCTAGCTTTTTTTGGTATTTCAGATCTCAAAGAATTGACTAACATGACTAAAATCAATTTACCAAAAGGTGTAATACTTTTACCTGAAATGAGGCAATATGATCCAAGCAATAAAGGAATGAGTATTGATACATATGAAACAGGTGTAGATGTGGAAGTTAAAAAATTATGCGATGGATACGATGTTCCATTAATTATGCTTAGGAAGGTTCCAACAGCTGAAGAACTTATAGAGGGTATGCGAAGACTTCCTCAAAAAATAAATAAGGATAAACAAGATTGATCATCATCTAGATTTTGTACCCCTGCGCTTGTAGAAGATTAATAAATAACACAAGAAAAATTCCAAGAGATTTGTTGTAACAGCCATACTCAGATAAGATCAGATTGATCTGTATTCATTTACAAAAGATAGAGATTTGCATTTCAGCTTGCCCCGTTAGAAACTGAAAGTTTTCTAATGGGGCAAGCGCTTTACTTAAATAAAGGTACTTATTTACTTTCAAGAAGATCGGGTCTCACCTTCTTTGTTTTGGCTAAGCTAGCTTTTTTTCTCCAGATTTCAATTTCTTTGTGGTTTCCGCCAAGGAGCACTTTCGGCACTTCCCAACCAAGGTACTTTTCCGGACGGGTGTAGCTTGGATGGTCCAGTAAATTTTCAATTTTCAATTTTCCATTTTCAATTTGGGAAAAAGATTCGTGAGTGGTTACCTCTTCTTTTAAAACACCGGGAATAAGACGAACTATAGAATCGACTAAAACCATTGCCGGAATTTCGCCACCGGTTAAGATATAATCCCCGATTGAAATTTCCTCATCGACCAAATGTTGCGAGATTCTCTCATCAAAGCCCTCATAGTGTCCGGCAATAAAAATAATGTGGTTGAGCCTTGACAGTTCAACGGCTTTTTTCTGGTTAAAAACTTTTCCCTGAGGAGATAATAATATTACCTTAGGCTTTTTTTTGGAAATAGGAATTTGTAAATTGGAAATTGCGCGGTGTACCACATCAACACGCAATACCATCCCCTTTCCTCCGCCAAACGGGCGATCGTCAACAGTTTTGTGTTTATCGCTTGCCCAGTCCCGTAGATTGTGAATGTTAATTTCCACCAAGCCGTTGTCTTTGGTTTTTTTGAGCATCGACGTGTCAAACGGTCCCTCAAACATCGAAGGGAAAAGCGTCAGGATATCAATCTTCATTGCAGTGGGCTTTTTATATTTTTTAATATCGGGTTTGTTACTTTAGTATATAACTGTGTTGTTCTTATATTAGCATGTCCTAAAAGTTCTTGAACATATCGGACATCAACTCCGTTTTCCAACAAATGCGTGGCAAAAGAATGACGAAGAGAATGAAAAGTGGCATCCTCCTTGCCAACGCCAACCCTTTTTAAGGCACTACTAAAAACCTTTTGGGCTGTTCTTGTTGTAAGTTTACCCCCTCTTTCGCTTACGAATAAATAATCGTTAGGAGTTTTACCGGCAAGCATGTTTTTCAGGTCGTTTACCAATTTTTCGGGAATAATCGATATTCTGTCCTTTTTCCCTTTTCCATTTTTTATAGTAATAGTAAGTTCGTTCACATCAACGTTTTTTACTTTGAGATTAACCGCTTCGCTTACTCTTAAACCGGCTCCGTATGACAGGGTAATAAGTAATTTATGTTTGGAGTTGGAAATACTTTTGCTAATTGCGGATATTTCCTTTCTGGAAAATACAATTGGTAATCTTTTGTGACGTTTTGCATATGGAAATTTAAAAGCAAAGGTTTTCTTATAAACTTTTTCGATTACGTATTTAAAAGTTGCATGGTAGAGGTTAAGCGTATAGGGAGAGTAATTTTTATCTGATAGTTTTGAAAGAAAGTTTTTGAATTCATTTTCTGAAATTTTATTAAGCGGTTTTCCGAAATGCTTGTAGATGTTTTTAGTACATTGTGTGTAAGATTTAATTGTACTGGGGCTTAATCCGGCAACTTTCATCTCTGTTTGAAGTTTTTCAATCAACATGTTACTATGTTATCATAAACAAGACGTTTATACGACACATACATCGTATAAACACTAGTTAGGCGAAATTCGAGAAATATTTTCCCTTAAAGTAAGTAACGTAAAGATACCTATGAAAACAATTCTGGTAGATGCCGTAGATGCTTTCGTTATCGAAGGTCAGGGCATTTTCAAAGCAATGCACGAACTGCTTGAGACATATCCGAATCGCAAGATCATTCTCACTGGTGCCAACAAAGAACAAATGGTTGAATTTGGACTCAACGACATGCCATACGAAGTATTTTCATTGGCTCATAACCCTGAAAAAACTGATCCGAGTTACTACCAGAAAATGCTCGAACATTTTAACCTGAAAGCATCTGATGTCATCTACTTTGAACACAATCTAGAAGCTGTCAAAAGCGCTCAATCGGTTGGCATTACGTCTTATCACTATGATCCAAAAAAGAAAGACCTCATAGCCTTAAAACAGTTCATTGACCAAAACTTGTAAAAACGGGCGGGAAAATATTTTCGAACATCGCCTAACACGGGGCAGCCGGTGTGCGATTCAATAAAATAACGAACGTATATGAATGAATTAGAAGAGACTAAACCAAATACGCCCAAAACACGCATGCCTGGTTGGGAACCACTAGTGTATGTACTGATAGCAATTGGACTGGGACGCTTTGCGGCCTGGATCATTGCCCGACACGGGGTAGAAACAACCGTAGATTTTACTGGTTTCAGCGGCTTGATAACTACTATCTACCCCATTGCTTTAAGCATTATTTCTTTTGGAATATTCATCGCTGGACCATCAATATTCAAACGAAATGGAAGAATCATTGGAATAATTCTCAACATTATTTTATTCTTCGTGTTTTGGGGTTTTGTCTCGACATGGACAACCTAAAAAATATTACTTTGCAAAAGGTGATTGGAACGTTATTTTATTGAATCGCTCACCCAAATTTGGCTGTGGTGAGCGCTGCGGCGCAAGTGTACCACAGCCAAACTTCGGCTAGCCCGAAACGTTAAGTGAAATAAATCTGAAAAATTAAAAACAATGCCTATGATTGAAGCGACTTCCATATATGGTAATAAGATTAAAATTCCTAAAGATAAATTCCAGTTTCGCACTTCTGCCTACGGAATTATCAGACATGAAGGGAAGATCTTACTAGTTAATACTAGAAGTTCAGGTAAGTGGTTTTTTCCAGGTGGTGAAGTTGAAATCGGTGAGAGCTTGGAAGACGCAATCAAACGAGAAGCATTGGAGGAAACCGGCATTGAAATAAAAGTTGAAAAATTTCTCACTTTTAAAGAGAGCTTTTTCTACTACGATCCGCTCGATAAGGCTTGGCAAAATTATGGGTTTTTCTATATTTGCAAACCAAAATCATTTGACTTATCCGAAGAAAACCAAGTTGAATTCGACGAAGCTGAAAAACCTAAATGGGTAGAGTTTGATAAACTAAGAGTGGAAGATTTTCAGCCACCCGCAAACGAAATTTTTCAACTTTTATTTTAACCTTTTTATTTTTTTAGATTTACATCGCACAACAACGCGATAAGCGGCTCAAGAAAAATATCCAATTTAATAACTTTCTCTTCGCTATCACTCAAGAGAAATATTAATAAGGAGTATAATTTTCTTTCGACCCAAATTTTTATTTCTCTTTTCTCAATTAATGAATAACGTCAAGGAAGAGAAATAAAAACTTCGCTTCATCGGTGTACGTTAGATGAAATATTGCTTCGCAATATTTCTTCGCCTCTCACCCAATTTTTCTTCCACTTCGTTCCAGAAAAACTTCGTTTATCCCTGTTAGTTGTACATACACTCTCGCTCAGTTTACTTAACACGGCTTAAACGGAAAATTCCCCAGCAATATTGTAACGTTATTATTCTGCTGCAGCATTAAAACTTTAAAAGAGACAGAAAAAAGTAACAGAATATCAATCTTCATATGTATATTATAGTATACTCTTCGTATAATAAGTGTATGGCTGAATTCGAAAATAGAATTGCATCATTTGATTTGAAGGGTTTAAAGACTGCGTTAAACGATAGTCCGTTTGGTGCGTATTTCTTTCAGGAAGGGATGAATTTAGCGAGGGTAGGGAGAATAGATGTTGGAGGCAAAGTGGTGCTTACAGATGGGATGAAAGTGGATGTAGTTCACGATGTATCTT
This sequence comes from Candidatus Woesebacteria bacterium GW2011_GWA1_39_21, assembly GCA_000993685.1. Taxonomy (GTDB): domain Bacteria; phylum Patescibacteriota; class Microgenomatia; order UBA8517; family UBA8517; genus GWB1-38-13. The sequence goes on along the minus strand of LBWP01000008.1, from coordinate 20,341 downwards.
TTCAACCAGGTGAAAAGGTCTTTCTTTATCAGAATGCAGCCACAAAGGAAGAAGTTGTTGAGGAGGTACCTGCCAAATATAAAGTTTCCCCATATAACAGACAAGGTTTTTGGAGAGCGGTGGCAAATACCCCCATTGGTGCTTTGTTGCACCAGAAGGATAAGTCGTTTCCAAGATTAGGTAGATATGAATTTGGAGGACGCGTAACTCTTAAAAATGGATCGGTTGTTACAACCGACGAAAAACGATTTCGTCCTGGTGAAAAAGTTTTCGTTTATCAACAGGGAGATTTTGGTGATGAAGATACCATTGAATAAGATCCTTGCTGAAATGTTATAAATTCAACATCTTAAACACAGCGAACAGTTAAATGGAAAATTTGGATCTAGAACTTAAGAGCAATGGGGGAATTAGTAAGAAGCTGTACTGGGCTCCGAGAGTGCTTTCAATTTTATTTATCCTTTTTTTAACGATGTTTTCATTTGATGTTTTTGAACCTGGTTTGAAATGGTGGGAGATGGCAATCGGCTTTTTAATGCACAATATTCCCGTGTTAGTTTTAACAATTGCCTTAGTTATTTCCTGGAGGCGTGAGATTGTTGGAGCAGTGGTATTTTTTGTTGCGGGTCTTTTATATATTGCTCTTATACTTACGAATAAACACTTTGAAATGGTTATGTTAACTTGGATATTATTTATCTCCGGGCCAGCCTTTATAGTTGCAGTGCTGTTTCTAATTAATTGGAATAAAAAGCGCGTGCTTTTAAAAGATGTATAGAATTCCCCAACTTTCAAAATACCCAAAACTTTTCCATGTCATATCTGACAAAAGTGACGGAAACATGGCAAATGCGATAAACGGAGTGATTTACGATTTCGATATCGTACGCAAAAATCGGGAAAGGTTTTTAAGAAAAGTCGGAGTCGATATTGATAAAACAACTTGCATGTGGGTAACCCACAGCGATGACATTATTGAAGCACCTGTTGAAAAACTTGGCATTAGCATGAAGGATTATGAACATGCCGTAAAAGTGGACGGATTGATCACCAACAAAAAAGGGATTTATTTATTTCTTCTGGTTGCCGATTGTCTTCCGATAATTATTTACGATCCGGTTAAAGAAGTTGTGGCTTTGGTTCATGCGGGGTGGAAAGGCGTTGATTTGGAGATTGCAAAGAAAGCTGTGGAAAAATTTCGTTTACTTTATAAATCCGATCCCAAGGATTTGGTTGTTGGCATTGGCCCGTGTGTTTATAAAGAGTCGTTTATCAAAGAAAACCCTTCGCAAAAGGATGACACAAGATGGCAAAATTATCTGGAAGAAATAGAAGATAACAAATACAAGGTTGATCTGGTTGGTTTTACAAAACAACAACTTGTCGATTCAGAAGTTGCGCACGAAAATATTTTTGAAAGTGGGATCGACACGGCAGTCGATGAAAGATTTTTCTCGCATGTCTGGGAAGGAAATTTGCCAATTTCGCAACAAGGCCGTTTTGCCTGTGTGGTTGGAATTACATAAAGCAAATAATTATTGAATTTCTCTGCGAAAACCACGGACTTTAGTCCGTGGATGAAGCAAGAATCCAATCTTGTGGACAAAATACCAGGGCTTTAGCCCGTGGTAGTTTATTTTTGTATTCCCTTAATTTTTTCCCATTTTTCCCGACTACATTTTTGCAGCCAGTTTCTCCATGCTTCCCGATTTCGATATTCAACCCACTGATCATCGTTCACCCAATGTAAATCATCAATATTTTTTATATGTGTGACAAATTCATTTCCATTTAAGTGGTCTATCTCATGCTGGAAAATCCTTGCAGTGTAACCCGTGTGTACTTCTTCAACCCTATTTCCATTTCTATCAAGAGCTTTGATTTTAATTTTATCCGGTCTTAAAACGATACCTGCGACATTTCCGGTTGACCAGCATCCCTCGTACCATTGAGATTCCTTTTTAGATTTGAATGTTATTGATGGATTAATATAAACTCTCATGTCTCCTGTTTTACCTTCGCCATCCGCGGCAATATCTACAAGTATTATTCTTCTAGAAATGCCGACTTGTGGAGCTGCCAATCCAACTAAGATGGCCTTTTTTCTGTCTCTTTTTCCAAAAGCAATATCCAACATCTTTTCAATTAAGTTTTGAATGTTTTTAGTTTGGAGTTCTTTTCTTGAAACACTTTTAGCTCTTTTTATTAGTATTGGGTCGTTTGGTTTGACGAAGTGTTTTCGGTCCTGTGGCATATAAGGACTATTGTAATTGAATTTATTTATTTTACGTGTTGGGTTTAAAACAAACTCGTTTGCGTCTTGTCCACCTTGTCTTCCAAATAAGAAAAGTCCAAGGAAACTTTACGCAGAGTATTCCACTTGTCTTTGAAAAGAACGACTTTGTTTTGGACAATATAATCATAAACATCTCTTGTAATTGCCACATCTGCTTCGCAGTATTTTTTCAATTTCGCCAAACTTTCAACGTCGTGTTTTTCCCAATAGTAAACGGCATTTAAACCATCATCAATTTTTTCCTTATCTAGTGTCTCTTTTGCGATGTTATTTAGACTTGCCGCACGATCTGAAACCTTTTTAATTTCAGCGTAGATATCAAAGTGCGGCAGTTTTGCAAAATAGTTTGGTGCGTAGGGTTTAAGTGCCAAAACATCAAATTTTATTGAGTTAAAACCTATTATTCGCTTCGCTTCAGAAAAAACCGGCCACATTTTTTCAAAATCTTCCTCCCAAAAACTTTGCATAAAGCCATCGACTTCTTTGCCGTTTTCATCAACTGTTCTTTTGTAAACTGAAACGATGGAAACACCCAGCTTGCCCGGGTCGAAGTCGGGAATATCGGCAAATATTTTTTTTGTTTCGACGTCAAAAAAGACTTCTGTGATACCGTTCATAAGAGTTGATTTTAACAAATAATTTTCTGATCGCAACTAGACGCCTCTTTGGGAATACTTTGATCCTGGCAGTTGGCCAACTGCGGCCGTCAAAAAGTTTATCGCAGTGTAAGTAATCAAGTAATTTAAATTTTGGGCGTATTTTGTTAAAATGTAAAGATTGTATGAAAGAAGAGAAGAAGACACGTTTTTTTAAGAAAAAGAAGTTTTGGATAATTGCAGTAGTTGTTTTGGCAGGAATTGGATTTATTTATTCGCGAATTTCCTCTTCAAAAAGTGCGGATGTTCAGACGGCAAAAGTCGAAAAAGGAACGGTTTCAGAAGAGTTGGTCCTTTCTGGAGAGATCAACGCAGATGAATATGCAAATTTAACTTTTCCTGCATCCGGAGTAATTGCCTGGGTTGGAGTGAAAGAAGGCGACGAAGTGAAATCCGGACAGGCTTTGACGAAACTTGACACGACAGTACTAAACTCCATTTATCAACAGGCATCGGCAACACTTCGTGCAGCAGAGGCGACGGTGGAGAATGTTCACGATCAGGTCAAAGACCACTCTGGAGATGAGACGTATACTCAAAAAGATACTCGAACGGCCGCCGAGGTGACGAAAGACAAGGCGTATGAGAGCTATATCCAAGCGCAATACAATCTGCGTCATGCGACAATTACGGCGCCTTTTGCAGGAATTGTAACGTACCTAGCACATCCTTTTTCTGGTGTAAACGTTCTCGCAACTGAACCACAAGTGGTTCTGATTAATCCCGAGACAGTTTACTTTGATGTTTCAGCCGATCAGGCAGATGTGGAAAATCTCAATATAGGTCAAAATGTGAAGATTGTTCTTGATGCCGTGACAGATAAAGAAATTTCCGGAACCGTGATTTTTATTAGTTATTCTCCTAAATCCGGAGAGGTCGGCGCAGTATATAAAGTGAAGGTTAAACTCGAAGACAACTTAAGTAGCGACAAGTACCGGATTGGGATGACTGGCGATGCAAAGTTTATTCTATCAAGCAAGGATAATGTACTTTATGTTCCGCCGAAGTTTGTCAAAGGTGACGTAAAAGGCAAATATATTGAACTTGGAGATGCTAAAAATAAAACTTATATCGACGTTGGTATCGAAGGCGAGGATAGAATTGAAATTGTTAGCGACAAGGTTGGTATGGGCGATACGGTTTATAACTAATGTATCAGGAAAGTTTGTATCACGGGTACCACGGAGAGTTTTTGTTCTCGTGACACTTTTGATACTTCGTTAAGATGATCAAGCTTCAAAATGTTTGTAAAAGTTATTATTTAGGAGAGACTGAAGTCAAAGCGGTGGATAACATTAATTTGGAAATAAAAGCCAAGGAATATATTGGTATTTTAGGTTCTTCAGGAAGCGGTAAATCTACCTTAATGTATTTAATTGGGCTTTTAGAGCATCCCACTTGTGGTAGCATCTTGTTTGACGGGAAGGATGTATCCAAGCTTTCAGACGAAGCATTATCAAAAATTAGAAACCAAAACGTCGGATTTGTCTTTCAATCATTTAATTTGATTAGTAAATATACTGTTTTGGAAAACATTCTTTTACCAACACTTTATGCAAAAGAAAAACTCGAGTTTGATCCGGATAAAAGGGCGGAGGAGCTATTAACCAAGTTTGGAATATATGACCGGCGACATTTCTACCCGAATAAAATTTCCGGCGGACAGCAACAGAGAGTTGCAATCGCCAGGGCGCTGATGATGAACCCTAAAATAATTTTGGCGGATGAGCCGACGGGTAATTTGGATACAAAAACAGGGGATGAAATTCTTGATATTATGGAAAGTTTAAATAAAAGTTTTGGCGTGACGGTTGTTTTGGTAACTCATGAGAAAGACGTTGCCAATCGTACGAAAAGACAGATTTACATAAAAGATGGTGTGGTTGTTAACAGATACTAATCCCGCACTGGAACAAAGTTCAATACGGGACGAGAATTCTGGTTTCTTTACTTTATTGAATTTCTCTGCGAAAACCACGGACTTTAGTCCGTGGATGAAGCAAGAATCCAATCTTGTCGACAAAATACCATGGGCTTTAGCCCGTGGTAGTTTATTTATTTAGTTATAGTTTTTAAGGAATTTTCGTTAAAGATATAAAGTTTAGATATTATGAAGATATTTGACGGTCGTTTGGATATATTTAAAGCAGCTTTTGTAGATTTTCGAAGAAGCATAGTAAGAACTGTTTTAACATCGCTTGGAATAATGGTTGGTGTTCTGTCGGTGGTCCTTCTCATTGCGCTTGGAATTGGATTAAAAAACTATCTGACGCAGCAGTTTGAAAGTTTGGGGGCAAATTTGATTATCGTCTTTCCAGGAAATATTTCATCCAGTGAGAGCGGTGGTGGAATTGGCAATTTTGGCGCCGGCTTTGCGGGTGGCGCTAAGTTTGATGAAAAAGATATTCAGAGTTTGGAAAGAATTAGCGAAGCGGATTATGTAGTTCCCGTTTTCATGAAAAGTATGATAATTGAAAGTGATAAGGAGCGGAAGTTAGGTTATCTGATGGGAACAAATGAGCAATCTTTTAAAATTTTAAATCTTGAAGTCGAAGCGGGTGATTTTTTTACAAAAGCAGATGTGACTGCAAGGGCGAAGAAAGCGGTTTTAGGTTACGATCTTGCCGATGGACTTTTTGATAACCCAGATGATGCTATCGGACAGACAGTGAGAGCAGGTGATCAAAGATTTAAAGTGGCTGGCGTTGCAAAGAAAAAAGGAGATCGGGAACAGGACGGCTCCGTTTCCATCCCCTACAAAACTACATTCGGAACACTAAACCCCGATAAAACCTTTTTTACGATCTATCTTGGCACTAATGACAAGGACAAAGTCGGTATTGTTAAGGAGAAGACTAAGGAGACACTCTTGAAAAGATATAAAAACAGTGATTTCACAGTTACCGAACAGACGGAAATCCTTTCTACGGTTAATCAGATATTTTCGATTGTAAACAGCATCCTTGTTGCGATCGGTTCAATTTCACTTTTGGTTGGCGGAATTGGAATTATGAATATTATGTATGCGACTGTTACAGAAAGAACAAAAGAAGTTGGAATTAGGCGTGCGGTTGGCGCAACACAGAAAGATATACTAAATCAGTTTCTGGCAGAGTCGATTCTATTGTCATTAATGGGTGGAGTTTTGGGCCTTCTGTTTTCGACATTGATTGTCTTTATTATCCGTTTCTTTTTTCCTGCAGCAATTAATTTATTTTCTGTGATTGTGACATTGGTAATTTCTTCAGCAATTGGAATATTTTTCGGGGTCTTTCCCGCTCGTCGCGCCGCAAAGCTTCCGCCGATCGAAGCAATACGTTACGAGTAGTGCGTAGATGGTGAGTGTAATCGAATCATTGTGGCTATTTGGTACGAGTAGCCTAAAAAGCTGAGTAAGCCGAAGTGTTAAAAACCATAAGATACCCATTATAAACAACCGTTGGTGTTTTTAGATATTGTGGCTTATAATATCGAAATGCCTAAAGCAGAATTTGCCTGTGAAAGACAGCTTAGAGAGTTGAATCCAACTGGACCCGTAACGTTTCAGGTTGAATCTGATGAGATAACAGAGGGTAGTGAGGTCAATTGCCTTTCGGGAACTTGTCCTTTGATACATAAATGCTCAAAAACCGCAACTATTGAAAGAAGTAAATACTTCCGTGTTTCAGATGTGCCTCTGGGTGATTGGGCCGGGTCGGTCGAACCCAAACCTCAAGTCTAGAAGCCATATTTACCCCCACTTGTATTACAATTGCCCCATCTGCTACCATGAAAACATGGACAAAATTGTTATTGTCATGCCGGCATTCAACGAAGCCGAAAACATTGGCCCAATGGCTGATGCGTTGTGCGCAGATGTGTTTCCCAAAATTCCAAACGTTGACATGCAGCTTCTGGTTGTCGATGCAAACTCACCTGACGGAACGGCTAAAATAGTCAAAGAAAAGCAGGATAAATATCAAAATCTACATCTTCTCGCCAAAGATAAAGGCGGATTGGGAGCGGATTATGTTGCCGGATTTAAATATGCAACGGAAAAACTTGATGCGGATGCGGTGATGGAAATGGATGCGGACTTTCAGCACCCTCCAAGGTTTGTGAAGCCGATGGTTGAAGCGTATCTTAATGGCGCGGATTACGTGATTGGTTCACGTTATATTCCGGGAGGATCTGTTCCCAAGGAGTGGGCGCTTTTCAGAAAAGCGGTAAGTTATTTTGGAAATCTTTTTATAAGAATAGTTTTGGTTAAGCCATCACTTCATGATTTAACGACGGGTTTTCGTTTGACGAAAGTTAAGGGGGTTTTAGACCAGATCGATCTTGATAACATCATGGAGCCGAAACGTTTTGCTTATAAAGTTGATCTTCTTTATCAAAGCATCAAAAACGCCAAGAAGATCAAAGAAGTTCCCCTGCAGTTTGCTTCCCGGACCAAAGAGAAATCTAAATTTGATACGAAAGAAATGGTTTCGACTTTCAAAGTAGCGATTATTTTGGGAATAAGGGACAAACAAAGATTTATTAAATTCGGGACGGTTGGTTTTGCGGGATTTTTGGTTAATTTTATATTCTTGAGAGTGTTTCGAGGCATTGGTTTTTCGGAGGTCCTTGTATGGCTGTTTGCAACAGAGTTGGCAATCGTTAACAACTACGTCTTTAATAACATTTGGACATTTAAAGCTGAAAAAATAGCCGGTTTCAAAAAGACTGTTATTAAGTTTTTGCAATTTAACTTTACTTCTTTTGGAGCGCTTGCGATTCAATCAATTTTCGGACCACTCGGTGTGAAACTTATTGGGGTCAAGTATGACTGGCTGGTCTTGGTTTTTGTAATTTGCTTCATGGTTCTTCCCTACAACTACTTTATGTACAACAAGGTTATCTGGAAAACAAAAAAGTTATTTGGGTAAAAGCAGACCGAACCCTCCGTTTTTTGCTATAATATGCCTCGGATGATGAAAAAATACCCAATTGCCGATGAGGTGAAGTTTAACCGTTTTCTTGTTCGGGAATATCTAAAGTACGGGTCGGTCGACGAAGTCTTTCGAAAAAATAATTTTGATTTACCTGTTTCTTACGCAAATTACCAAAGAATACTCGACAGGTTTGGTGTCGTTAAGGCCGTTGGTCCGAATAATAAATTTTCCGAAGCCGTCGATTTTTTGGCGCACATGGTGAAAGACAATATTCCCTTCGAGAAACTTTACAAGAAAATGCCACCGAGTTACCGGACGTCGGTTGTCACCCTATATCGGATTTTAGCCTATGTTAAGGAAGGGATCACAAGAAGAACCGGCTGTGCTTTGGTAATTACACCATACAACGATACAAGGAGAGTCGTAATTGCCCGCGACATATCGACCCCGAACATCGAGTTTGGAAAGTATTGGGGAAATTATACAATTCCGATGGGATATGCAAAGAAAGGGGCAACCAGGCTCGAGAATATTAAAAGAATTTTACAGCAGGAAGTTTTTACACAGAATGTTATCGATGGTAAATTTCCGGATTTTTATACGAAGGATGACGTTAGTCCTATTATGTACATCGATATTGCCGATGTTCGTGTTTCTGTTTATCATTTCCAACTTCCGAAGGAACTTTCTAAAATCGTAAACTTTTCGAGTTACAAACTTAAGGATTTTATTTTTATGGACGCCAAAGAGCTGTTGGCGGATTCTGCAAACAAATATGCACTTCGAGCTGGTGTCAAAGAAGCTATTGGGGGTTATCTTAGACACCTAACCCTCTTACACCGTAATTTATCAATTAATCCGCTTCAGGAAAAGTCGCTTCTTAATCAGGAGTTGGCAACAGCAGCAGTCCCTACGGAGTCGTAAGATTATTGAATTTAGAGGTAACTGACAAATTATTGGGAAGTTGGTGTGACTGCAGAAGCTTCATGCATTACGGTAAACGAATAGATCTGACCTTTTTCGGAAAGATGCTCATTAATTGTTGTTTCACCTCCGCAATCTGTACAAACACCCCGTCGTGGAAAAATTTTTGCCTGACAATGAGGGCACTGTCTGCCGATTAATCGGTACCTCTCCAGTTTCAGTCTCCAATGTCTCGGAATTTCCATGATAGAACTAATTTTAGACTTGGAGATTTATCAAAAACTATCAAAAGCTTATGGGATAAGTTTAGGCTTTCCTGTGCCTTGACTGTGGTTGTAGTTGGATATAACAACTCCTTTTTTGAATGCTATTTCTCCCAATTGTTGATCATATAAAATTGCCTCCAGAAAAACACCTGCTTCTTCAGGGTTTGATTGAGATCTTTCTAGTAACGTATTAAATATTTCTTCGGCAGTTTTTCCGATGATTTTTCTTTCCGATAATTGTTGTTTTACTTCCGCGGCCTTATGTTCGTAGGTTGGTCCGGAGTATGCCGGAGATGAAGGTGTAGATAGAGTGAACTCACTTGTCATATTTAATTTAACCACGACTGTCAAGTCGCTGGAATTTTGCGAGATGTCTTGAAATACCCTTTACAGAAGCGGACCCCAATCCGAGATTGGCATGATGTTACTAGAAATGAAAGTCAAACTAAACAGATAAATGGGGATAATAATCAGTGCAAATGCGAACTTGAACTCTTTTCTGGTTAGATATTGTGAATATGCGGCTAACAAAAACGGTATGATTGGTAGTGAATAACGGACAATGTCGCGGTGTGCGATAAAAAGTGTGGAGAGGAATAAGATTGCGACAAACCAAGCTGAGATTGGATCCTTTTTAACAAGTTTGAAAACTCCTACTGCGCCAATTAAATATACAAAAATAACTTCTTCCAGCCAAAAAGTCCCGACCCACGGGAGATGTGAATTGAAAATTTGAAAAGGAGGGAAAAACAGGTGAATGTTATCTCCCGAATGGAAGTATGCCAGAAAATCTCCAAGCCTAATTTTATAAAGGTAAAACACAAGAAGGGTCGCAAGTGGAATTAAAAAAAGATAAAAAATTTTTCCGTAATTTTTGGGTTGACTGTTTCCTTTGATGCTAAGAGTTGCCCTGACAAGTGGAATAAAATAAGCCCCCACGAGTGCTGGAAAAAGAAGTATTCCGGGAGATTTCGTCAGTGCTGCGAGCCCTCCGAAAAGACCGGAAATCAAAATCTTGTCTTTTTTGAAAAAGTAAACTGAAAGGATTATCAGTGCCAAAAAGAGAGATTCTGGTGAACCAACGGAGCGGACAATCAACCAGCGTGCAGGGAAAATTGAAAAAATCAGTGTCAACCACACAACCTCTTTTTTATCGACAAAGTCTGAAATGAATTTTGAAAAAGCAAAGACTGCGACTACTGAAGACACAACTGTAACAAGAAGCATTGCGTAGGGATAGCCAATGAAAGAAAAAAGTCTTATTAAAAACGGGTAGAGTGGGAAATGCGCCGCAAAATATTTGACAGGAAGATTGAAGTTGAAGTTGTCAATGGTATCTGGATCATAAAAACTTTTTGCAACCACAATATAAAGCGGTCCGTCATAGTTGGCAACAATTGTTGCCATGCCATCCTTTGGTAGGGAAATAGTCCAAAAACTGCTAAGTCTTAAAAAAAACGGCAACCAAAGAAGAAGTGTCGGGATTGAGGAAATTAGGCCGATAAGAAATATGTTCTTAAATTTACCCATTTGATGAAATGATATACCTTTTTGTATAATACTGACAAGGAAATAGATAAAACCAATCTCACGAATATGGAAGCTGGAATTGAAAAAAAAGAAGCGGTTCAAATTACAGCAGTCATGGAAGGCTGTATGGATGAAGATGTGAAAGTTGGAAGCGGGGTTATTAAAATCGGTCTGGCAGGTTCGGGTGTGACAAACGAATCTGGAGGGAATGAAGAGCTGTACCCGATCCAATACAGGAAATTAATGAAAAAAGTTAGTCCGTATGTGGATAGCTGGATGAAGCGGTTTGCAAAAAAGAACGGTGTAGCAGCCTACACCACAAGCCACCCAGCTTGTGGAGCTGGGGAAGCACAGGGAATTAAGGAATCTGACTTAATTGTGGCTACAAAACAAAACGCGCATGAAAACGGGATTGAATATGCCGGGCATTTGGAAATTTCATCCGAACCTAAGAATCTGGGCGATAAAAATTTGGAAATTTGGTTTACACGGAAAGGTGGGCCGCATACAGCAGACTTCTTCATTTTAACTACGGGAGGCGGAATAACCAGATCTGAGAAAACGACAGTCGAGGGTGGACATGCTGCTTTTGACATTTCTGCCGATTGGGTCAAAGATGCCTTGGACGAAGGATTAGCTCGTCGTGACGCTGTTGATATTTTAGTTTTTCAACTCAAATTAGGTTATGCGATAGCTCATAAGATAGCTCATAAGATAGGAGATGTGAGTGTTTTTAAAGTTTTTAACGGTAACAGATTGGATTCGGAAAGTAGCAGGGTCAATGCAGATGTCGTTAATGAGTCGGTGGAGATTGCTAAACAGGAGATAGAAAAGGGTAATTGGAAAAAAGCCTTTCATCATTAATTTGGTCGAATAATTTGTAAACTTTAATGACATCCTCCCCGCCTTAAAAGGCGGGGTTTCCCCAAGGAGGATGACATATCAGAGTTCAATTCATCTCCACCCTGAAGGGTGGGGTTTTCTTGAACGCTGTTATAAACAACCGAGGGTTAAGAACCCTTGGTTTTCTGCGAAGAGCTTGTTCACAGCTTCGCTTTATCCGCGGACCAAAAGTCCACGGTTTTCGCTAAGTTTGAATAAATTCATAAGCACCTTGTATTTTAAGCCAGATATTTATTACAATACATTTAATACCGGGTTCAGACGGTATTTTTTCTGTCGTCAATATGGATAAACTACATATTTCACTCGCTGCCGAGACGGTTTTTCATATAGGATCGTTTCCTGTCACAAATTCTCTCCTTGTATCCTTAACGGTTAGTATATTTTTAATAATTTTCGCAGCGATTTTTTCGAAAACTTTTAAAAAGATTCCTCAAAAAACGCAGAATGTTATTGAGATTATTGTTGAAACTTTTTCAGATCTGGCAGAATCGATTGGCGGTCCCAAAACAAGGGATTTTTTGCCGCTTGTTATTTCAATATTTTTATACGTGTTGCTTTGTAACTGGATTGGACTTTTGCCTGGGTTTGGATCAATCGGAATTAAAGAGATAAAAGATGGCCATGAAGTCTTGGTGCCACTGTTTCGTGGAGCATCTGCCGACCTTAATACCACTTTGGCACTGGCGCTGGTTTCTTTTTTTGCGATTCAATTTTTTGGTTTTTCTCATCATAAGTTAGGTTATTTAAAGAGATTTATTAATTTTTCATCTCCAGTTGCGTTTTTTACGGGGATACTCGAAATAATTTCAGAATTTGCTAAGATAATCTCTTTTTCATTCAGGTTATTCGGAAATGTTTTTGCTGGTGAGGTACTCTTGGCGGTTGTGATTTCCCTGGTTCCTGTTGTTGTTCCACTTCCATTTTTCGGGTTGGAGATTTTTGTGGGATTTATCCAGGCGCTTGTTTTTGCTATGCTAACATTGGTTTTTATAAATATTGCAGTTTCTCATGGAGAGGAGGTGGAGCCAGATCGTGGACACTGAAAGTACAAAGCTACTTGCTACAGCGATAGTTATGGGAATTGGAACAATTGGGCCAGCCTTGAGTATTGGAATTTTGGCGAGTAAAGGCTTGGAGGCAATTGGGAGAAATCCCGAGGCAACTGGTAAAATACAAACAAATATGGTGTTAGCTATTGCCTTTGCCGAAGCTATTGCAATTTATGCGTTGGTAATCGCACTTATTATTAAGTTTGTATAAATAAGTTATGGAAGCACTAGGGTTAGATGTTAGATTGCTGCTATTCCAAATAATAAATTTTGGAATGGTTTTATTTGTCTTGGCAAAACTCGTTTACAAACCAATATTGAAATTATTAGATGAGAGAAAGAAAAAAGTAAAAGAGACTTTGGAAAAAAATGCGTTAGTCGAAGAAAAACTTTCTAATATCGAGAATGAAGAAAGAGCGGTTATAAAAAAGGCCGAACAAAAAGCTGATAAGATCTCACAAGAACTTCTCAATAATGCCGAAGAGGAAAAAGCAAAGATAATAGAAGAGGCCCGGCTTGTGGCTACGCAAGAATCTCAAAAGTCCGCATCAAGAGTTAAAGCCACCCAGCTGGAGGCTGAAGCAAATCTTAAAGATAAATTTAAGAAGCAGGTGGTGGAAGAGTTACTGGAAAAACTAAATAAATCTTCAAACGGGAAACAAAAATTTCCAATGCTCGACCAATTATTAAAATGATGACAAGTAATGAGAAAAAAGCCTCTGTTATTGTTAAAGGACTTGTATCGTATCTCAAAAAATGTGGAGATGAGGGTCTTCTAACAGATGTTTCGAAGGTAATAAACAAACTTGTTGGCGAAAAAGACAAGGTGGTTGTATTTTCACCAACAACATTGTCTTTGCAACAAAGAAGGAAGGCAGAAAAATTAGTCTTAAATTTGGTAAAAAGAGACAAAATTACTGTTTCTTTTGAAGTTAACAAATTAATTTTGGACGGTCTTCAGATTAAATACAGGGATAACTTTTGGGATTTGAGTTTGTTGGGTCAAATCAACAAACTAATGGAAAAGCGAAACTAAAATGACGACCTTAGAAGAAAAAATATTTCAGGAGATTCACGAGGAGATAGAAAAATTTTCCCCACAGGGGTACGTATATAACATTGGTTATATAGAGAGTATTGAAGACGGTGTTGCGATGGTGGGTGGTCTTTCCGACTGTATGATGGGAGAGGTTCTTATTTTTCCAAACGACATTAAAGGTTTGGTTCTTAATCTTAAAAAGGACTCGGTGGGAGTTATCATTCTTGGTGATCACACCATTCTTAAAGAAAAGGATCAAGTCAGATCGACTGGAAAAATATTATCAATAAAAGTTTCTGAATCTGTTTTGGGAAGGGTCGTGAATCCTCTTGTTGAAGCGATTGACGGTGGCGAATTAATTAAAGAAAGTAGCGATACGAAAGTAATGCTAATTGAGAAAATTGCATCAGGGATTGTTGAGCGTGATGTAATAAATACTCCCCTGCAAACAGGGATTACGGCAATCGACACAATGATTCCAATTGGGAGAGGTCAAAGGGAACTGATCATCGGCGATAGAAATACCGGTAAAACAGCAATTGCTGTAGATGCAATCATTAATCAAGCAAAGGAAAACAAAAGAAAAGGAAGTAAAAAGGTGGTATCTATTTATGTTGCAATCGGTCAAAAACAGGCAAAAGTAGCCCAGGTTGTTGAAAAACTTGAAGAACAAAACGCGCTAAAAGATTCAATAGTCGTCTCTGCGGGATCAGCCGATCCTGTCTCTTTGCAATATATAGCTCCCTATGCCGGTTGTGCGATCGCTGAATATTTTATGCAAAAAGGACTTGACGTACTAATTATTTATGATGATTTGACTAAGCATGCGTGGGCATATCGGCAAATTTCACTTCTTTTAAGGCGTCCTGCAGGGAGGGAGGCATATCCAGGTGATATTTTTTATTTGCATTCAAGACTACTAGAGCGAGCTGGAAAAATGAATCGGGAAAACGGCGGTGGCTCAATTACAGCTCTTCCCATTATCGAAACACAAGCCCAAGATATTTCCGCTTACATTCCAACCAACGTTATTTCAATTACAGACGGGCAAATTTATTTGGAATCTGACCTTTTCTATCAGGGAATAAGACCTGCGATAAATGTTGGTCTTTCGGTATCGCGTGTTGGTGGTGCTGCGCAACTTAAGATGGTAAAGCAAGTAGCTGGACAACTAAGGCTCGAAATTGCTCAATATAATGAACTTTCTGCTTTTGCGCAATTTGGAACTGATCTTGACGCAACCAGTAAGGCAAGGATAGATCGGGGCCAGCGAATATTAGAAGTTTTAAAACAATCCCAGTTTAATACGGTTTCAATTGATAGGCAGGTTTTGGAGATATGGTTTGTAGTGCATGGTTATTTGGATAGTGTTGATATTGATGTTTGTTTGCAAAAAAGCAAAGAATTTGCACAATCCATAGCTATCCAATACCCGAAATTTACAGAAAATGTTTATTCAAAAGAGGGGATGACTGATGAAATTGAAAAAAAACTAACAAAGATTGCTAAGGATTTTCAAAGCAAGTATTAAGATATGGGACAACTTCGAACATACAGAAAAAAGATAAAAAGTGCTAAGAATATCGCGAAACTCACGAAAGCCATGCAAATGGTCGCTGCATCGAAGATGAGAAGAGCCCAAGATATGGCAATATCAGGAAAGGATTATGCAAATGGTCTTTCTGAGCTAACAAAACTATTAACAAATTATTTGGACCCGAAAGTTTTTCCGCTTATGAGCAGTCATGAGGCTGGAGGTAAGGAACTGGTTGTTGTTATTGCCCCTGAAAAAGGTTTGTGTGGTAGTTTAACGACAAACATTCAAAAGAAAATTTATAGGCTATATTCCGGAGATTTCAGCAAGGTTGAATTTCTCGTCGTTGGCAAAAAGGCCAAAAAAATAGTTTCGAATTTTGGCGCAAAAATCGTAGCAGAGTTTTCCGTAGGGGTTTCAAAACCTTCTTATGAAATTGTTCCGACGATCGCTAAAATTATTCAGGATAAATTCTTATCTCTTGAAATTGAAAAAGTGTATGTTGTTTATAGCGAATTTATTAATACGATGAAGCAAGAACCGTTAAGACACGCCATACTTCCACTTAAAATCGTTGAACTAACTGATGTTATTTCGGAGGGACACGGTGAGTCAGAGTTTATTTTTGAACCCTCCGCGCATGATATCACAGCAGGACTTTTAGGTAGGTACTTGGAAGTAGTGCTTTACCACCTGATACTCGAATCTTACGCATCTGAACAGTCGGCCAGAATGGTGGCGATGAAAAACGCTACCGACAATGCAAGAGGGTTGATATCAGATTTAACTTTAAGTTTCAACAAAGAAAGACAATCGGCAATTACGTCAGAAATATTAGACGTTAGTTCGAGAAGTAATTAATTATGAAAGGTAAGACAAGTGCGAGTTTAAGTGAAGGGAGGATTACACAGGTCATCGGGCCGGTAGTAGATGTTTATTTTGAAAAGACTATCCCCGAAATTTACGACAGTTTAGAAGTTGACAATGGACTGATTTTAGAGGTGCAGCAAGTGTTGGGTGGAAATGAGGTAAGGAGCGTAGCAATGGGTTCAACAGATGGTCTCAGGCGTGGGCAGAAGGTTCTAGATATGAAAACTCCTATTTCCATCCCTGTGGGAGATGCTACATTAGGCAGACTTATGAATGTACTGGGTCAACCCATAGATAATCTTGGAAAAATTAAATCCGAAGAAATTTGGCCAATTCACCGTAAACCTCCTAAATTTTCAGACCAGGAGCCACAGGTCAGGATTCTTGAATCAGGCCTCAAAGTAATCGACCTGATTGCACCATTTATCAAAGGAGGAAAGACGGCCATTTTTGGTGGTGCCGGTGTTGGAAAAACAGTAATTGTTACAGAGATGATCAGAAATATGGCGGTTGAGCATAAAGGCCACTCCGTTTTTGCTGGAGTTGGAGAAAGAACAAGAGAAGGAAATGAGCTTTGGAATGAAATGAGAAACTCCGGTGTATCCAAAAACGTATCGATGGTTTTCGGTCAGATGAATGAACCCCCTGGGGTTAGGTTGAGAGTTGGTTTGACCGGAGTTACATTATCTGAGTATTTCAGAGATAAAAAGGGAGAAGATGTGCTTTTGTTTATCGATAATATTTTCCGCTTTACTTTAGCCGGGGCCGAGGTTTCAGCACTTTTGGGTAAAGCGCCATCTGCCGTTGGTTACCAGCCGACTCTCGCATCCGAGATGGGGGCTTTGCAGGAAAGAATAACTTCGACTACAAAAGGTTCTGTGACGTCAGTCCAAGCTGTCTATGTGCCTGCCGATGATTACACAGATCCGGGACCAGTCACTGCATTTTCCCATTTGGACTCCTCAATTGTCTTGGAGAGGTCAATTGCCGAGCAGGGAATATATCCTGCGGTTGATCCATTAGCTTCCAGTTCCAGGGCGCTTGATCCCCAGGTTGTTGGCAAGGAACACTACGAAGTTGCTCGTGGTGTTCAGAAAATCTTGCAGAGATATAAAGATTTGCAAGATATTATAGCTATTTTGGGGATCGATGAACTTTCAGATGAGGATAAATTAGTTGTCTCAAGGGCTAGGAAAATTCAGAGATTTTTCTCTCAACCAATGTTTGTCGCAGAAGTTTTTACTCAAAAACCAGGTCGATATGTAAAAATAAGAGACACAATAAAGGGTTTTAAGGAGATTGTTGAAGGTAGGGTTGATGATGTCCGCGAGGATGCATTTTATATGGTTGGAACAATCGAAGAAGCAAAAGAGAAAGGTAAAGATGTAAAGTGATGCGTAAACTTAAATTGTCCGTAATAAGCCCCGAGCAGAAAGTTTTTGAGCTAGGCGACATAGACTCAATTACTTTTCCAACCGGCGAAGGCGAAATCACGGTTCTGCCAGAGCATGTCCCCTTAGTTTCCCAGATAGTTACTGGTGAAATTGTCATTAGGTTGGGGTCCAAAGACGAATCAATAGTTACCACCGAAGGGTTTTTGAAATTAGATTCAAAAGGTAATGCTGTTGTTCTTGCGGATTATGCTATAAGAAGCGATGATCTAGAGCTAGCTAAAGTTGAAGAAGCAAAAAGAAAAGCAGAAACCGCGATGAAAGAAAATCTATCAAAGACCAGCTTTGCCGTTGCCGAGGCAGAACTCAAAAGAACTCTTCTTGAGTTGAAGATCAGCCAACGCCGAAAGCGTTCCGGTAAGGTGAATATCTAGTTTGGCCAGCCACTTTTTTTTGGGGTGTATAATGGTTTATGTTAGTTCGTGAAATAATGTCTAAAAAAGTCACTTGCATATCTCCCGAGTGCACCACATCGCAAATCTTAAAGATTTTTAGAAAGTATAAAATTAGCGGAGCACCGGTTGTTGGAAAAAGTGGAAAGCTTTTAGGAATTGTTTCCGAAAAAGATGTCCTTTTTAAACTTTTTCTGTCAGAAGAAGAATTTTATAACAATGTTGATTACTATTTTTCGAAAACTAACCGCGAAGAAGATCTTGACGTAATACGAAATCTTAAGGCAAAAAACATCATGAGCAGAGATGTTGTTTCAATTGGTCCCGACGAACACGTTTTGACAGCTTGCTCGAAACTTTTGATGCATCATGTGAGAAGGTTGCCTGTAGTTGAAAATAAAAAACTTGTTGGGATGGTTACCACCAACGACGTCTTCCTTAATTACCTTCAGTATATTTTGGGAGAAAAGGGTTGAACCTAGAAATATTTTGTATTAGCCTTCAAAATAAAGTAAGATAAATTGCTGTATGGGCAAAATAATTGATGAATTATCGTTTTTTCTTCCCTCCTATAACGAGGAAAAAAATGTTGAAAAAAGCGCGATGGATGTCAAACGTGCATTGGAAAAAGTTGCCAAGAAGTGGGAAGTGATTATTGTCAATGATGGATCGAGTGATAAAACTGGCGAGATTGCAGACCGGCTTCATCGTAAATGGGGGGCAAAAGTAAAGGTGGTCCACAACCGACCAAACCGTGGTTATGGTGGTGCTTTAAAAACAGGTTTTGAATCGGCAAAATACAAGTGGGTTGCGTTTGCGGATTCAGACGGCCAGTTTAAATATGATGAGATAAAAAGTTTTATTGAAAAACATGAGCAGACTGGTGCCGACCTTGTGTTGGGGATAAGAAGAAGTAGAGCCGACTCAACGGTGCGAAAGCTTTTTACGTTTGTCTGGTCAAAAGTACTTCCTAGGCTCCTGCTTGGTCTGAAAGTTACGGATTATTCGTGTGGATTTAAATTGATTAAAAAAGACGTCTACAAAAATGTTCAACCGCTGATCGGTGAAGAAAAAGTAACGCAAATCGAGATGTTAACCAAGGCACAGAGGTTGGGATATAAATTTGCGGAAGTGAAAGTGACACATCTTCCGAGGAAATTTGGGCACCAAACGGGTGCGGACTTGAAAGTGATAGTAAGAAGCGTTAGGGATCTTCTAAAACTTTGGTACCAGTTAAGATAATGGAAAATCTGCAAAACTTTTTTAAACTGAAAACCCGCACCATCAAAAAAAATAAAGGCGAGTTTTTTACAATCGCTTTGATACTTCTTATCGGTGCATTTCTGCGTTTGTATAAAATTGACGGCTTTATGACGTTTCTCGGTGATGAAGGAAGGGACGCAATTGTTGTTCGAAGACTTTTAGTCAATTTTGATTTGATTTTGATCGGTCCGGGAACCTCGATTGGTAACATGTATTTGGGACCGTTATACTACTATCTTTCTGCGCCGTTTTTATTTTTGGCAAACTATTCACCAGTGGGACCATCGGTAATGGTTGCGTTATTTGGTCTGGCTACGGTTTATTTGATTTGGTATATTTCAAAAATTTGGTTCGGAAAGCAGGCCGCCGTTGTCGCTTCGCTTTTGTATGCACTTTCACCAATTGTAATTATTTATTCGCGGTCATCGTGGAATCCAAATATCATGCCATTTTTTTCACTTTTGACGATAGTCTGCATATGGAAGATTTGGAACGAAGGAAAATATATATGGTTTCCCGTTTTGGGAATTTCATTCGCTTTCGTACTACAATCTCATTACTTGGGTTTATTGTTAGCACCAACGCTTTTGTTATTTTGGGCACTTAAATATTGGAGTTTGATAAGGAATTCTTCCTTGGCAATTAAAAGTTTTTGGAAAAGTACCTGGATTGGTCTAGCTATTTTTGCATTTTTAATGTCAGCGCTTCTTGTTTTTGATTTGCGCCACGATTGGATGAACTTTAACGCTATTAAGATTTTTTTCACACAAAGGCAAGAAACTGTTTCGATAAAACCTTGGAAGTCGATACCAAACCTTTTTCCGTTGGTCCGCGATAATCTTTCAGTCAGAATTGTTTCGGGAGCGGATCCGTTTGTCGGAGGCGTCTCGACAGTTGTTATAGGAGTGCTATTTGTTTTAACTGTTTTGTTTGTTTTGCGAAAATTTAGAAAACTAGTTTTTGATGAAGAGAAGAAAGATTATTCTGGCAGAGGTTTAGTAGTTTTGACCGCATGGCTTTTTTTCGGAGTTTTTGGTTTGGGACTTTACAAACAACACATTTACGATCATTATTTCGGATTTTTATTCCCGGCGGTGTTTCTTCTGATTGGTGGAATTTATCAAAAAATTTATAATTTTCATTTTGAAAGCCTGAAAATTATTTTCACCGCTTGGATAGTTTTACTTGTTGGTACTTACATTGTAAATTCTCCAATTCGTGGCGTTCCGAATTATCAGATGCGCAGGGC